>JAJZZO010000013.1 GCA_021797495.1 Microcaldota archaeon | reverse complement strand
TTTCTATACTGAATGAACCGTTGTCCTGAGGATATGTTAGTGAATCGTATCTATCCTGTGATTTGAATCTTGGAAAACCAACTTTTATCTTCTTTCCTTTCTTCTTTTCCCTTATCCTCCTGAAGAAGTTTTGGTATGCCTTCAGAAGCCTGTATTCTATCTCGCATCTCGTCTGCGAATAAAGTTTGAGAAAATCTTTGTTCTCGGCGATTATTTCCTTTACGGATTGATTGAATTGCGACATCGAAATCTTTGAATTTCCTTTCTTATATGAATCAATTGATTTCTCAAGAAGTTTGTTATAGAATCTTTGAGCAAGAATCAGACTTTCCTCTATCCCCGATTGCCTTTTTGTATCTGGATAGATTCGGAATTTGTAGGCTCTTGTCAATTCCATACCTTTTATATCGTCATTCATGTTTATACACTTTTCTGCGGTTCGCTCTCATCCCACCCCTAAAGGGAACCCTCTGAAGAGGGTGTGGGATTTCCCGCTCGCGTTGTTAAATTAACCGCAACAATAAAGCCAAGGCTATTTGCATTGAAAAAGCTAAAAATAGCAGAGCATGCGCTGGCTATGGCGTCTACGCAAGCTTCAAGGACTTTAATGATTGGTACACATCACTCACGCACAATATAGAAAATCCCAAGATATATAATCCTTGCGTCCAGAAAAGCGTAGGGTTAGCTAATTATATTTTGTGTTTGCTAATCTATACGCTTTAAATGCAGGGATAGCAAAGCCTGGTCAAATGCGACAGGTTCAGGGCCTGTTCCCCTAGCGGGTTCGAGAGTTCAAATCTCTCTCCCTGCATCTTAAGAGGGGCAAAGCTCTTATGTAATTATAAGAAATACATCTTTACTAAAAAATATAAAGCTTTAAATACTTGAAGATACAAGTGATAGCGTGATTGAGATGGGAATGGGAATCATAATAGTCGGGATAATAATCATTATTGCTATAATAGTCCTTGGCATAATAATATTACAAGACAATCAAGCTAATGTCAATGCGTATGCTCAATGCACTGGGAGCTTCTTGTATAAGCTAGGACTGCAAAAGTGCACTAGCCCATTAAGCTAAGCTCTGTATAGCATTGCAAAACCGATTTGTGGCAATCATTACAGCCACTATTTTCGGAAACATCGGTGCACAATCTAAATAAGCAAGTCTAAATCTTTTACATGCATAATATGCACTGTTGTAATGCATTCAATATACGCTTCCGTTTCAAATGCTTGCACTATGTATTGTGGTATCATGATAGAATACAGCGACTTCGAGAAAGTTGATATGCGTATAGGAGTCATAAATGCCGTTGACGATTTTCCCGAAGCTCTGAAACCAGCTTATAAGCTTACAATAGACTTCGGCCCTGGGATAGGGTTGAAACATTCTTCCGCCCAGATAACCAACTACGGCAAAGAAGAGCTTATAAGCCGCAAGGTTGTGGCTGTCGTCAATTTCAAGCCGAAGCAGGTTGCAAATTTTATCTCTGAAGTGTTAGTCTTAGGTGCACTTACCAGCAACGGCGTAATGATACTTGGAGTTTATCCCGATGCCCCAATTGGGAGCAGGATAAGCTAGTAAATATACTCTGTGGTCACATGAATGCGTTGTCAAGGTCCGTAACCCTGTTGCAGGCCGTAATGATAAACCTCGGGGCAATAATAGGCGCAGGCATATTCGTCATAATCGGCGTCGCTATAGGACACGCAGGCCCGTCAATAATAATATCGATAATACTGTCTGCCATAATAGCCCTGCTCACTGGCTTGAGCTTCGCCGAGATAGCGCGTCATGTGGCCAAAGAGGGCGGAGTATACGAATACGCAAAGGAGTCTTTCAGGCCGTTTGCCGGATTCATAGGCGGATGGCTATGGACATTCGGCAACATAATAGCCATTGCCGCCGTGTCGCTAAGCATGGGCGGTTATGTGAACATATTCTTTTCATCGCACATAAATACAGTATACTTCGCCATAGCTGCAATAATCGCATTTGCTATCATAAACATACTTGGAATAAAAAATTCCGCAAAAACCATATCTGCTTTCGTCGTGATAAACATAGTTATACTATTGATATTCATAGCATTCGGATTTGGAAGCTTTCACTCTTCAAACTTCACCGATTTTATGCCGAACGGATTCACCGGAACGATCGCCGGTGCAGCCATAATATTTTTTGCATTCACGGGCTTCTCGCGCGTGACTACCATAAGCGATGAGGTCAAGGATCCTGAAAAGACAATACCAAAAGCGATAATGCTCTCAATAATAATATCTACAGTGATATACATCATTGTCGCTCTTGTGGCTGTCGGTCTGGTTCCATACACTGCACTTGCAAGTTCCGCAGCACCGCTTTCTACTGCGATAAAAAGCATGCACAACAGCATACTCGATGCTATAATTGCGCTAGGCGGTATAACTGCGACTGCAGGCGTAATACTTACCGGTGTGCTTGGCACGTCCAGGGTGTTCTTCGCTTTGGGAAGAGACCACGAGCTTCCTGGGGTGCTGGGTTACATAGACAGGTTTTCAACTCCCGTAAACGCGATAATTGTTTCTGCCGCGCTCGCAATAGTCTTTCTTCTTGTAGTATCATTCGGCACTATTGTGGATTCTTCGAATGCAGCAGTGCTAAGCGCATATCTCATAATAAACGTATCCGCAATATATTTTTACTTTAACCTTAAAAAGAAGCAGCAGCAGGAGAAAAGGTACATACCTGCTGTATCGATCGCTGGCATACTGGGGATATTGGTAATAGTGGCATACCTCGACATTATAAGCCTCGAATTCCTTTTCGGAATAGCTGCAATAGGTACCATATATTATGTGCTTAGGAACATGCCCGGCGGCGAACTGGCAACATGGCGCAGGCACATCCACGTGCCGCACCACAGCGCAGTAAGGGCATTCGGTCCATCGAGAGACGATGCACCCCAGCAGCAAAAGAGCACATGATGGTGTTATGGCTGCATAATCCGCAAAGCCGTAAAAGCGAGAATTGAAGCAAAGCTTTATATATGTTTGGTTGTAAATTGTCTACGCTAATGTGCTTATTCTGTAACAACCCTATTCTCATCCACCCGGGGCGTATGGAAACATACGCCTCAACCCCACTTATCAAACACGAGCTATTGCTCTTTTGCCGCAACGCTCTGGATTTTTGCTGCCGGTTTTCTTGCAAACACCAGATATGCAGTATGCCATACGCCTTTCGTCGATGGTCTCATCCCCTCGGGTCGCACAAGCATATCCCTAAGTATGCATTCGTACGTCCTCAGCTCAGTGAAACCGCTCTTCTCTAATTTGTTGGCAAACTTTAAAACCTGCTCCATGTGAGGCATGTAGCCCACGATTACCCCGTTTTCTTTTAAGGATTTTTTCGCCCTCGGTATCGCCTTCTCCGATGCCGGCATGTCAAGCGTTATCAGGTCAACGTCCTTCTCCTTCAAGTCCCTTGTTATGTCTCCGTGCTTTATCTCTAAGTTAGGGACGTTCGCGATAACCTTGTTCTTCTCGGCTATCTTTATGAAGTCTTCCCTGAGCTCATAGCTTATCACCTTCTTGGCAATCTTCGCCAGGCTTACTGCAAGCCATCCGCTGCCAGTGCCCGCATCAACGCATACGCTCTCTTTGTTTACTCCTGAATAAGCAATTATTATGCCTATGTCCTTTGGAAGTATGACCTGCGGTGCACGCTTAAGTCTTCTAAAATTTTCCGGTAGATCAATTCTCATCACTATCACTTGTTGTTTTTGCCTTGCTTTTTTTCGGCGCCTTTTTCGCTGCGGCCTTTTTTGTGCGCTTCACGCTTTTCTTGACTGTTTTCTCCTTCGGTGTTTTTGTCTGCGTTTTCTTCTGCGCCTTGGGTTCTTCAGGTGCGGTTTTTTCCTGGCTATCCGCCGCGCCGCTATCTTCCTTGCTCCTGAACGTGATTGGCCTGTTCGGGCATTTTGGGTCAAGGTCCATCTCGAAAGGCCTCATGCCCTTGCGTATGACTTTAACTATCGGAGTGTGGCAGTATTCGCATATATTGCCCGTCGTAACTATCTTCGCCTTCTGCACTAAGGGATATGTATTCGTGCATTTCGGGTAGTTAGTGCACGCTACGAACTGCTTGCCTATCTTCGAATGTCTTATTATCAAGTCGCCATCTCCACACCTCGGGCACTTGCCGAGAATGCTCGCCTGCATGAAACTGCTTCTCATCTCATTGGATACCTGCTGCATGTTCTTGTTGAACATTTCCAGGGCGTCAAGTAGCATTTTTTTGCCGTGTTCCAGAACCTCAGCCTCGCTCTTCTTCCTTTCCGATATGCCTTCCATGTCGTCTTCCAATTCCTTTGTGGTCTTTTCGTCGACTATCATAGGGCAGTTCTTTTCCAGGGAGTTGTAAACGCTCATCCCGAAGCTTGTGACCGCTATGCTCGAGCCTTCGACGTAATTGCGCTTGAACAGCGTATCTACTATGCTTGCCCGCGTGGCCTTCGTGCCCAAGCCCTTGCGCTCCAGCTCCGCGATTATGCTGGCCTTGCTATATCTTTTCGGCGGTTTGGTCTCGAGGCTTTGCATTGTCACGGGCTCTGCGTTATACACGTTACCCTCCTTGAAGTCCGCCACCTCCCTTTCTTCTATGGATGCATACCTGTAGTAGTCGAGCCACGCCCTTTTTGTAACCTTCGCACCGGAGGCGTAAAACTCTTCCGCGCCTATGGTCGCATTAATCTTGACCCTTGCAACGCTTGCAGGTTCCGCGAAGCACGAGAGGAACCTCCTGGCAATCAGGTCGTATATGTCCGACTCCTGCTTGCTCATCTCCTTGGGCATCACTCCCGTAGGGAATATGGCAGGATGCGCCTCGTCGCTCTTCTTACCTTCCAACGGCTTGAACCTGTTCGCTTCGGCGAGGCTTTTTGATATCTCGGCATAATCAGGGTTTTCCCCCAATGCTTTTATTATGCTTGGCAGCCCCAGGCTGTACGGCAGCTTCTGCGACGATGTTCTCGGATAAGATATATACGAGCGCTCATAAAGCTTCTGCGCAATCGCCAGCGTGAGCGAAGGATCTAACCTGAAAACTCTGCTTGCTTCTAATTGCAGTGACGTGAGGTCGAACGGCGGATATGGCCACCTGGGCTCTTCTTTTGCAGCGATGGCCTTTATTGTGGCCTTTTCCTTGTTCCTTACGCTTTCATCGTAAGCTTTTTCCGCAGTGGCTTTATCCTTCATGTCTCCGCGCGTGTCGGTAAATTCGGTGCCATCTATTATCGCGGTAATCCTCCAAAAAGGCTCGGGCTTGAAGCTTGCTATCTCCTTTTCCTTTCTCGCAAGTATGGCCAATGTGGGCCCTTGGACTCTTCCTATACTCAGCCACTTGCCGCCTCCCGCGCCGCCCAAGGCCTGCGTCAAGGCCCTGCTGAGGTTTATGCCCCATATCCAGTCGAGCATGTGCCTTGCCTCTCCGGCATAATAATTTTCAAGGTCGAGCTCCGACATGTTGTTGTAAGAGTCTACCAAGTCCTTGGTCGTAGTGGTGGAATACTTCATTCTCTTGGCGTATGCCCTGAGCTTTTCAACCGGCTGTTTAGTGACCTCCTTTATTATGTTGGTGCCTATGACTGTGCCCTCTATGTCGTAGTCGCACGCGTTTATGAAGTAGGAGCATTTCTTCGCTACCTCCTGTATCGTGTTTAGGTACTGCTTTGTGAAAGCCGAGCTCTTGCTGGCCTCATGTGACGGCGCCCATTCCACGTCAAGCACCGGGTAGCCCCTTTTGTTCCCGACTTGCCTTATAGTAAACAGGTGCCCCACCGCTGGAGCTATATAAAGCGTGGAGTCGTCTTTTTCTATCTTGTAATAGCTTGTCTTGCCAGTGGCAATGCGCTTCTGCTCTCCGTTGCCCAAAGCTATGGCTATCCTCAATGCTACGCTTGGCTTTTCCGCTATGATGAGTGTATCCATAAAAACGGCCTTTTTTCCTTAGTTCAAAGTTTTTTGCGCTTTCTGACGCGCTTCCTGGTGCTGCCATTGGTTTTCCTGGCATTACGCTGTTCCTCCAGCTTTGCTGAAGAGCCCTCCCTGGAAACGAACCATGCGTCCAGAAATCCAAGCGCTATAGATATGAGCGCACTCGCGTAAAATAAACTTGTAGCCCCGTAAAGCATAAATATGGATATTGCGAGTATTACCACTATAACTGTTACTAGGGAAACTACAAAAGCAAGTGCATTCTCCATCACAACAACTTGTGGTTTAAATGATTACAATATATCTAATCATATTTATAACACTTATTGCTGCGGTAATAGTCTCTTTTGCTCAAACACTTTTCAAATCCGAGCTGGAAAAGGGCAAGATGGGCATATTCCAAATAATAAAGGCGCTCTTCACCAACAAAAAGATACTGCTGGGCATAGCGAGCTACTTCGCAAGCCTTGTTATATACCTATATGCGCTTTCCAAGGCGCCGCTCTCCGTGGTATATCCGATATTCGCAAGCAGCTTCATATTCGTGGCGCTTTTTTCGGCTAAATTCCTGAAGGAGCCTCTCAATGTCAAAAGGATAATGGGCATAGCATTGGTATTCGCAGGCATAACTCTTATCGCTGTATCGTATGTGTGATAGCATGGAACGCAGAAAAACCGAAAATATAACCATGCTCCTTGGGTCAACATTCCTCGGTGCGGTAGGCCAGCTGCTTTTCAAGTACGCTTTATCTGCGCACATGCTCTACATAATCAGCTTCGGGATTATAGCTTATTTCGTATCCACGCTTATCTACTTTTATGTGCTTACGAGGGCGAACCTGAGCTGGGCGTACAGCGTCGGAGGACTAAGCTACATATTTGCAGTAATACTGGCCGCTTCTCTTCTGGCTGAAAGCGTCCCTCCGTTAAGATGGCTGGGAGTCATAATAATAACCGTAGGAGTAGTCTTTGTAGGCAGCAGCTAGAAAGAACATATATAAAGCATAAGCATAAACGCAAGCCAAACAGATTATTGCTGTTTTAATCCTGCGTCAGTTCTGCCAATAACATTATGGATGATCGTCATATCCGCCCATCATTTCATCACCTAAATATCTTAGCCAGCTTCTCTCTCATATTTACGGAGAATTTTCGGTTCCACCCATATTTCTCACCTTAATATTCATATCCAAAATATAATGAGATACAAGGTTTTAAACACGTTTTGTTAACCTGTATGGACGCATGTAAAAGGGCTCAGCGTATCCGCTTTCTGTATGGGTTTTTAAAATGAGAAAAGAAAAAGAAAAGTAAAAAGAGCCTAAATCAGCCTACGACTTCAAACTTCTTTACCTCTATCTTGCTTATGGGCGCAACATGTGCGACTTTGGCTCCAAGCTCGCCCTGGAATTTGCCCTCTATTATGCTGTCTATGGCCTCCTTGAGGCTCTTCTCCTTGAAATAAGCTTCCACGAATACCTTCGCCTCTTTCCTTATCCCTACAAGCTTGGTGTGCGCGGTCCTGCCCCTTGTTATTATGAGTATTTTCGCTACCTCCTTCGAGCCGTCGTTGGTAGAGACGTTGAACACGCCGTCGCTAACGCTCTTGTACCTCCTTACAAGAGATCTTATGTAGCTGTATACCTGTTCAAGCCTTACTATCCTGGTATGAGCGGCTTCCCCGTTCACGTCGGTAACCTTAAGGACTACTTCGGTATAAGCGTGGGAGGGGTTGTTTGTTATTACTGATAGTCCTACCCTTATGTTCCTGCCTATCACGTTGCTTTCGTCGCTCGCAGGCATTTCGGCTATCTGCGCCTCGTTGAATTCCTTAGGTGCATACACCGTGAACCATTTCTTCAGTTTCCATGTATCTACTGTTTTTTGAAGTGCCATTAAAATACCTCAGTGACCCTTTACCAGCAGTTCCGCCTGCTGTGGGTTGTACCTCCATCCTTCTGGGAGAACTCCCTCTCTAATATAATACTTCGTAAGCCTCCATATCTTCGCTTCTATCCTTCCAAGCCTTATCCTGTTGTTAACATCCTGCTTGTTCTTTGCCATGTGCTTCCTAAGGTTGACTGCCTTTTTCATGAGTTCAAGAAGGTCGTAAGGCATTTTCTCCTCTATCCCGTTCTCCTCGAGCACCTGCTCCAGCTTCTTGCCGAGTATGTGCCTTATGTACGGCACGTTGTGCTCCTTCTTGAGTTTTTCGCCTATGAGTGCCGGAGGCATGCCCTGCTTGGCGTAGCCTATCGCGAGCTTTATTATCTCATCCTTGTTCTCTTCAGCTCCCTCTATCTTTGCGCCACTTTCCAGTATTGGCTTCCTTGATTTTGACTTTCCTCTCTTTTTCGTATGCATCCTTGCCATCGCAACACTCAGCGTAATTTATACATTAAACGTAAGAGCCATTAGGGTGTAAATATATTTATTGCTTGCTGAAACTCTCAGAATTCAACATCGACCGAAAACTCCTTGGTCTCTCTGACTTCAAGCTTCTCCGCTTTGCAGATACTCTTAAGCTCGTCCCTCGAAGCATGGACGGCGTTATAATATTCGGCAGGAACATTTATATTTATTAGCTTGGCTGGAGCGTTCAGGGCGAGCTTGGAGTCGCTCTTGCGTTTCCTCACAATCGCTATTATGTCGTTGAGGAGGTTGCCGGTGCTATCTATATCCGTAGACACGACCCCGCTCTCGAATATGAGTCCGTTTATTACGTAGCCGTTCGGCTTGTCAACTTTTACGTGTTTCGGGAACTCTTCGAGCATTATGCTCTTTTTGCCGAACATGGCGTTTATCTCCTCCGCGGCATGCGGCATAACCGGTGCAAGCGCCTTAAGCGATTCCATAAGCACGTGCCTGAGCGTGAATATCGCGGCTATCTTGCCTGCTTCTCCCTTCTTGCTAGTGTCGTAGATCCTGTGCTTTACGTTTTCAATGTAATAATCGCAGAATTCATGCCAGAAGAAATTGACGAGTTTCGTGGTGGCATTGTAAAGGTCATATTCGTAATAATGCCTATCAACCTCTTCCAGGACAGAATTTAGCCTGCTCAATATCCATATGTCGAAAACTCCTAAATCAGTGGTCGGCGGCTCTTCAGGCAGCTTGTTTTCGGCTATGGCATTCCTGACAAAAACTGCCGAATTGTACGCCTTCACTATGAAGCTCTTTGCGTATTTCATGTCCTCATGCGAAAACGTCTTGTCCTTGTATGTTACGCCGCTCAGCGCGACCCATAACCTGACTGCGTCTATGGAGTACTGCTTTGCCAAATCCAGTGGGTCTACCCCATTTCCGAGGCTTTTATGCATCTCCCTTCCGTCCGGGCCCAAAACCATGCCGTGCGTCAGCATAGTTTCAAGAGGTTTGCTTCCTGTCATCGCCCATGTCCTGTATATGGTGTAAAACGCCCATGTCCTTATTATGTCGGTTCCCTGTATCCTGACTGCCGGCGGGAATGCAGACTTGAAAAATTCCTGGTTTTCAGGCCATCCCGTCACAACTAGGGGCGTTATTCCGGAATCTACCCACACGTCGCAGGTGTTTTTTTCACCTTCTATGTTTTTTGACCCGCACTTGGAGCACTTGTTCACAGGAGGTTCTTCCAAGGCTGGATTTACCGGCAATTTTGATTCTTCAGGAGCTATTATCTCCCCGCAATCATTGCAATACCAGAAAGGTATGGGGGTGCCGAATATCCTGTTCCTGGATATGTTCCAATCCCACTCTATGAAATTTGCCCAGTCGTAAAGCCTCTGTGCAGAACTTTCCGGTATCCAGTGCATCTGTGAAGCCATGCTCTTTATGTGCTCGGCATTGTCCTTGGTCTTTAGGAACCACTGCATTTCCGATACGAGCTCAACAGGGGTACCGCATCTGTCGTGGACTTTTACCGTCTGGTTTATTACCTCTACTTTCTCTAAGGTATGCGCGGCTTCAAGGTCCTTGAGGATAGCCTCTCTCACCTCTGCCGTTTTCATGCCGTCGTACTTCCCGGAATTCATGAGCCTTCCGTGCTGATCCTCGCTCCTCACAAGCTCCAGCTTGTGCTTGTAATACATGTTAACGTCCTGTTTGTCGCCAAAAGTGCAAACCATCTCTGCTCCAGTGCCGAATTCCTTCTCGACGCTTTCATCCGCTATAATCTTAATCTCCCTGTTGAACAGTGGCACTTCAGCCTTATGGCCCACGAGCTTTTTGTACCTTTCATCGGAGGGGTTAACGGCTATCGCAACGCAAGCGTGCAGCAGTTCAGGCCTTGTTGTCGCTATTATAATGCTGTCATCGCCCTTTCCGGCCAATGTGAAACGTATATGGTTTAATTTCGTTTCTCTCTGTTTTTCCTCTGTCTCTTCCCTTGATATTGAACTAACGCAGTGGGGGCACCACTCTACAGGGTGGTCTGCCCTGTAAACCATGCCTTTATTGTACATTATCATGAGCGACTCCTGCACTTTCTTCCTGTAATCTTCGGACATTGTGGTGTATTCGTATCTTACGTCGAAAGAAGCTCCGAGGTACCTCATGCTATCCTTCAAGACTTTTATGTTGGCGTTTGCCACTTCTACGCATTTGTTGTAGAACTCGTCCCTCGGCATGTTCCTTCCGTACTTCTTTTCGGTTTCTATCTCGGTGGGAAAACCCTGCGTGTCCCACCCCTGCGGGTAAAGCACGTTGTAGCCCTTCGCCCTCCTGTATCTGGCTATGCTGTCTATGTATGAGACCCAGAATGCCTGCCCCATATGCAAGCTTCCCGTGGTGTTGGGTGGCGGGGTATCTATTACAAATATCGGCTTCGACGTGTCGTCCTCGTTGAAATTGAACATCTCCGCATTAAGCCAAAAATCGTTCCATTTCTCTTCTTCTTTCGGATCATAAGCCAATCAATCACCATAAATCGCGGCATAAATGCCGGTAATGTAATATGTTTCAAATAGATTAAAAATAGTTTGCTGCCGCAAAAGCAGCAAAGAGAGTCAACTTGACGGGTTTTGCTTTATCAAATCTACGAAGCTCTTCCTGTTTTTGTTCTTATGTTCGCGGAGCCTGAATATTAGCAACTCTTCTTCTGGTTTCCACTTCTGTTTTGCTTCGGAACTGCTGTTACCTACTTGCTGCCCTACATGGGTAATTACTCCTGTTTCGGGCGAGCCCAAAAGCGTTTGCTCATAACGTGCCGTCCTGAGCATCCCTGCCATCGGGTCGGTGTTAACTACATGCTTCGATTCAACGTCATGCGCCTGTTCAACAACGTGGCCTTCCGCCTCGTGTGTTTTGTTTATCAACTCTTCATAGTGGTCTAAGCCTGCGAGCCTTGTACCCAGATCGTGGTAAACGTCGCTTGTAAATTCGTCTACTGCGACGTCGGCGAAATGCCTGAGGTCTGCATATGCCATAGGGTCTCCTTCTAGCTCTACTATGCGCTGTATGTTGCTGAGAGCGACGCACCTCAAGCCTTGCACATTCCTCAAATAATCCTCTTTTATGCTTTGCTTCAACGTGCTTGCCATCGTTGCGGAGAGTGTAGCTCTGGCGTTTTTAGCTGTGCCATAGAGCAGACCTGCGACTATTGCGCTTCCGGAATACATCCCGTTTGCCAGGGTGTATAATGCTTCGGAATTCAGCCTGCTCGATACTATATTCTTTACCTTTGGGACAAAGTTGAAATTAACATCAAGTTTTTTGCCGTCGCTGTTTTTTGCTTCCATGCTTATCGCATGCTCTTTATGGTAAAGTCCTAAGTCTGTAATAGATGTTACATTTGTGCGCCGTGTTTCTGCAGTATTTGCCAGATACTGTTGCATTATCATCTTTGATCCGATTTCCTGAGTCATCTCGCGTTCCCTTTCTATGAGATGAGTTGCATCAAGCGTGCCTATGGCATATGCCAGGCGAGAATCGCTGCTCAAGCTCACCGTATTGCTTATTACACTGAAAAGGTTTGGTGCATCCCTCCTGCTGACGCCTAATACTCCAGGTTCGCTACTGCCAAGCATATTTATTTTTAGTTTGTTTCTGAACAGGCCGCGTTTTACATCCAACGACACTACCTTGTCGTAAAAAAGTGACCTGTAATCTTCTTTGTTCTTAATTATGAGCAGCCTCCTATTTGTTACTCTTATGTTATCTCTACCTACAGCGAAAATCCCCTTCCTGCTCTTGGTCTCGTACAATACATACTCTTCGGGCAGTAGCATTGGCACATCAGTTTCCAAGCTATTCTTCGTATTTGACATAAATTAAATTGCCCCTCCGTAAAGGACGGATTAGATAGTTGAAACGCATCTAATATTTAAAGTTTTTGTATGATTTGCGTGGCCTAAAATCACATATCATAATGTCCGAAACCAATGCACGTTTTACAATATCCCCATACTCTTTTTGATAAATGCGAAAAAGCTTAAATCAATGCTACAGAATATTCAAGTATGCGAATATTAAATGCGACCTCTCCGATTAATCTTTTCGGCTTGGAAGGTCAAAGCTACGAGAAAGCGAATTTCATAGCGATACCAGTGCCGTACGATTCTACCATGAGCTACGGTACAGGGTCTAGGAAGGGCCCTATGGCGATAATAGAAGCGAGCAGGCACATGGAGCTTTACGACGAAGAACTTAATTCAAACCCTTCCGATGCAGGAGTATTCACAACGGAAGAGATAGAACCCGACGTAGATTCTCCAGAGAAAATGGTAAGGAGGATATCAAAAGAGGTAGGCATAGTCATGGACGACGGCAAGATCCCGATATTGTTTGGGGGAGAGCACACCATAGCCCTAGGCGGAATATACGCAGCGTCTGAACATTACAAAGACGTCTCCGTTCTCCATTTCGACGCCCACTCGGATTCCAGGGGCGAATTCATGGGCAGCAAGTATTCACATGCCTGCATAATGTCAAGGGCAAGGGAGCGCTGTTCCAAGTGCGTCAGCGTGGGAGTTCGAAGCATCGATTCGGAAAGCGCAAGGCTTTACAAGGACAGCATAATATACATGCGCGACGTACGTGGCGGCAAAATAAGCGATATTTCCAAACGCATATCTGATATGCTCTCCAAAAATGTTTACCTTACTGTAGATCTGGATGTGCTGGATCCTTCCGAAATGCCGAGCGTAGGCACACCTGAGCCCGACGGCATGCGCTATAATCAGATCACATCTATATTAAAATTGGTGTTACACGGAAAAAGATTGGTTGGTTTCGACATATCCGAATTGTCGCCGATACCTGGAATCGTAGCCCCAGATTATCTCGCGGCGAAGCTTGCATATTCTATAGTAGGGTATTCGCGCAAAAAGGTGTAACCTTATGGAACGACTTTATCTCGTGCGCCACGGAAGGACCACGCTGAACGAGAATGGGGTATATCAGGCTTCCGAAGCGGATTTGTCCGAATCGGGAATAAGCCAAGCCAAAGCCGTCGCAAAAAGATTCTCTAGCAAGAAAATAGACTTAATAATATCCAGCAACACCCAACGCGCAAAAAGGACTGCTGGGATAATAAATGCAAGTATTAATGCAAAATTACTGCAAACAGATATGCTTAACGAGAAAAAATTGCCCTCTTTTTTCTACGGGAAAAGCGCTAACGACAAATCCATTGCAAAGGTGTTGGACGAACTCATCAAACATGACAACGATGTCGAATGGCACTACTCTGACGAGGAAAACTATTCCGACTTTATGAAAAGGCTGAACGGTTTCATAAAATACGTCGAATCGTTAAAGGAGGATTCTGCGATAGTCGTGACCCACAGCGGTGTCATAAAAGCCTTGACAATACTGTTTATGAAGAATGAAATGATAAGTACAGAAATATTTGCTTCATGGCTATCATTTCTGCATACCGAAAATACTGGCATTACTGAGCTCTTGTTCAAATCTGGGAACTGGAGGTTATTAACTTACAACGACTATACTCACCTAATCTAAACGCTCATTTCGTTTTTTTTGCTACTGCTTTTTCCTTACTTTCGATGTCTCTTATTACCTTCTCCACCTTTGTAGTTAGTTCTTCTACGGTACTGGAATTCCTTATCACATAATCCGCATGCTCCATTGCGCTGGCAATTCCGAACTGCTTTTCCTTCTTCTCGCGGTTTTCGAAGTCCGTGTAATCTTCCGGGTCGTCATCGCGTCTGCGGTCCTTCAACCTTTCAAACCTGAGCATCTTCGGGGCGACTACGGATATTATGGTTACGCTCCCGGATTTTTTGAAATACTTTGCCTCGTCGGCGCTCCTGAGCCCTACCACCAATATATCTTTTTTAGGGAGCGATTTTATCTTTTCTATTGTCCATCTGGCTACTATGTCATTGCCTAACTCCTTCCTTTTCCTCAACGAGAAATCCCTTATGCTATCTTTGTTTACCTCTATGCCCTCTTTCGCCATGTTTTCCTTTATCTGTGCGCTCATCTCCAGTTCCCTAAACCCTTTTTTTGCCAGAATATCCCCTACAAGGCTCTTCCCGGCACCTGGCATGCCTGTTATGCATATTATCATCAGAATCGCTAATTGTTATATAAAAAAATATAATATGCTTGCTGTGTGCCATGGTTTGCCGCATATGCCTACTGCTTTCCAATTCGCCGATTGTAACGCTGTTCGCCTTGTAAGAATGGATTAAGCAATTCGCTTTTATTGTTGCGCTTTTGTCGCTACCTTTTCTAGCTTTATCTCCCTTTTTATTATCTTCGCGGCGTTCGCCTTTATGGTGGTCAAGTCTATCTCGCTGTGCCTTGAATTTCCGGACTTTACAGCGCTTGTGGCTATTGCGGTCGCGACATTCGAAAGCACCGCAATCATATCTTTGGCACTATATGGGATTGGCAATATGCGCTCCGGTCCGAGCTCCTTGCCTACACATTTTGCCAGTGCCTTCGCCGCTTCGTACAGCATGTCGTAGTCGACACGTTTTGCGCCAGAATCTAAAAGTCCGCGCATTATGTTGGGGAAGCTCAAGACATTGTTCACCTGGTTAGGCGTATCCGATCTGCCTGTTGCTACTATGAAAGCCCCTGCGTCCTTTGCTTCCTTGTATGATATTTCAGGTATGGGATTGGCCAGTGCGAACACTATGGGTTTATCCGCCATTTTTTGTATATGGCCGCTGTTAAAGACTCCTGCAGTCGAAGCGCCTATCAGGACGTCTGCCTTTTCCACAACAGTTTCAAGCGTTCCCTGCAGTTTCTCGGGGTTTGTGAGCGCGGCTATCTCCTGCTTGAACTCGTTCATGCCTTCTTTCCTGCCGTCATATATGACCCCGTTCTTGTCTATGACGTAAACGCTCTTTATTTTCATATAGCTAAGCAGCCTAACCATGCCGAGACCCGCTGCACCCGCGCCGTTTATCACTATCTTCACTTTTGTTATGTCCTTGCCTGTAAGTTTCATAGCGTTAATCAATGCCGCTATCGTTACCATCGCGGTGCCGTGCTGGTCGTCGTGAAGTATGGGAATCTCAAGTTCTTTCGAAAGCCTATCGACAATCCTGAAGCATTTTGGTGATTCTATGTCTTCTATATTAAAGCCGCCGAAAGAAGGGGCAAGGTTTTTCACGGTCCTAATTATCTCCTCTTCCTCCTGCGTGTCTAGGCATATTGGTATCGCATTCACTCCGCCATATTTCTTGAATAGCATCGCTTTGGCCTCCATGACCGGAAGCCCTGCCTCTGGGCCTATGTTCCCGAGGCCAAGGATTCTGCTGCCGTCTGTTATTATGCCAACAGTGTTTGATTTCCCCGTATAAGCAAAAACTTTTGACTTGTCGTTTTTTATTGCTGTAGATACTGCGGCAACCCCTGGGGTATATCTTATCGCAAGATCCTCCTTGTTAGCTACCTTAACTTTCGGAACCGTTTCTATGGTCCCTTTGGACGCTTCATAAATTTTTAGTATTTCTTCATCGGTTGGCATTTTGACACCTATGCGGATGCTCTAAGGTATTTTATTTCAGGTTTTAATACCCTGCACTATTTTTCTTTACCTGCCCCTGCCTGCCTTGCGGGATCGAGAATACGCTCCAGCTTGCCCTTTTCCATTATGTTAAGCTCCATGCACACCTGTTTTATGCTTTTTCCCTCGTTATAAGCCTTGACTGCAATCTCTGCCGCCTTGGAATAGCCTATGTACGGGCTTAACGCCGTTACCAGCGATGTGTCCATCTCCAGATTCCGCTTTATCTCTTTCTTGTTCGGCTTTATACCTATGATGCACAATGAATTGAAAGCGTTTATCCCGTTTGATAATATCTTCACGGAAAACAGCATGTTGTACGCTATGACCGGCATGAACACATTCAGCTCAAGCTGCCCGGCGTTAGCCGCTTCCCTTACTGCGTGCATGCTTCCCATCACGTTGAAGCAAACCATGTTGAGCATTTCTGCCATGCTCGGGTTTATCTTTCCCGGCATTATCGAAGAGCCCGGCTGCACGGCTGGAAGCACTAGCTCATTAAGCCCTGCCCTGGGCCCGGACCCTAACAGTCTTATGTCGTTGGCTATCCTATTCACGGCTATCGCCACATCATCAAGCGCATTTGCCACCTCGAGCTCGGCATGCTCGCTTTGCATTGCTGCAAAAATGTTTTTCGAAAGATAAAACTTGTGTCCTGTGAGCCTGTCCAGCTCTTTTATTGCGTATTCCTTGTAATGCTTCGGCGTGTTGAGCTCCGTGCCTATGGCGGTGCCGCCAAGGGGCAATTCAAGCATTGACTCAATTGCCCTTTTAAGTTCATCCTTCACGTGCCGCACGGATCCCGCGTAACCCGAGAATTCCTGCCCTAAGGTCATAGGAACCGCATCTTGCAGGTGCGTCCTTCCTATCTTGTATATATCCTTGAATTCAGATGATTTGACCTCTAAGCTCTTTTCAAGGTTTTCCAGTGCTGGGATAAGCCATTTGCCTATATAATCATAGGACGATATGCGTATCACGCAATGGTATGTGTCGTTTGTCGACTGTGACATGTTAACGTGGTCATTAGGGTGCACAAGCTTGTAATCACCTTTTTTTCCATGGAGCATTTCTATGGCTTTGTTCGCAATTACCTCGTTAAGGTTCATGTTGGTGCTGGTTCCCGCACCAGCCTGGAACACGTCCAAAACGAACTGGTCCATGAGGTTACCATCAGCTATGTGAGAGGCGGCTTTTATTATGGCATTGCCCCTTTTTTTGTCGAGCTTTCCAGCCTTGATGTTGGCCATAGCTGCCGCAGCTTTCAAAACAGCATAAGCCCTTATGAATTCATCCTGTACGCGTATACCTGATATGGGAAAGTTCTGCCTTGCCCTTTCTGTTTCCGAGCCATAATATGCATCGGCGTTTATTTTTATATTTCCCAAAACATCGTGTTCTGTCCTATAAGCCATTCAAACACCGCAGTCAACACAGATACGGCGCAATTCAGCAATAAAAACCTTTGCAGCGAATACTTATCCGTCACGCGCCGTCACGGCTGGCTTAATTAAGCTCCTATTCCTTGTATCTGCTGTCCTATCATAGCTGTAGTCATGGTAATCATAGTGATAGTTAAAGATTGAGATGTATTTTTGATACATGGGAATTGACAACTACTTTTAAATCTATTTATACGTAATTACATCAGTACACAGGGGTCTTTAAGTGGATGATTATGAAGTTGTGACTTCAGACATATTGATTATTGGCGCAGGAGGTGCCGGAATGCGTGCTGCTCTTGCAGCTCTGTCTAACGGTTCAAGCGTTCTTATGGTTACAAAATCGGTTTTAGGCAAGGCGCATACCGTAATGGCCGAGGGCGGTATTGCGGCTTCTGTGGGGAATGTGGATTCAAAGGATAATTGGGAGGTGCATTTCTCCGACACAATAGTGGAGGGCGTATACCTTTCAAACTGGCGGATGGCCGAGATTCTAGCAAAAGAGGCTCCAGAAAGGGTGTTCGAACTCGAGCGCTTCGGCGCCGTATTCGACAGGACTAAAGAGGGTAAAATAATGCAGAGGGCATTCGGCGGGCATACGTACCGCAGACTATGTCACGTGGGCGACAAGACTGGCCTTGAAATAATAAGAACCTTGGAGGACCAGATAATACACAAGGACGTAAAGGTAATGGATGAGATATACATAACAAAGCTCTTCAAAAGCGGTGGCGCATTTTCAGGTGCGCTAGGCTTGTCCATGCGTGATGGAAAGTTCTACTTATTCAAGGCAAAAGCGCTTATAATATCCACGGGAGGTGCAGGCAGGGTTTACAAGATAACATCAAATTCATGGGAATCCACCGGTGACGGCCTAGGGCTGGCATATAAGATAGGCGTAGAGTTGCAGGACATGGAGATGATACAGTTCCACCCCACAGGCATGGTATATCCTCCCGGGGTCGCAGGCCTCTTGGTCACCGAAGGCGTGCGCGGCGAAGGCGGCGTACTAACAAACACAAAGGGTGAACGCTTCATGCTCAGGTATTCTCCTGAAAAGAAAGAGCTGGATGCAAGGGATGTCGTGGCACGCTCAATATACTATGAGATACAAGCCGGCAGAGGCACGGAGCACGGAGGCGTATACTTGGACATAAGCCACAAGGGTGCGGCTTTCGTCAAGAACAAGCTGCCCGGCATGTACATGCAGTTCAAAGAATTCGCAGGGGTGGACATTACAAAAGAGAAAATGGAGGTAGGCCCAACCGTCCATTACCAGATGGGCGGAATAAAAGTCGACGCCGAGACCGGTGCGACAAACGTGAAGGGCGTATTCTCAGCCGGAGAGGTGGCTTCCGGATTGCATGGCGCGAACAGGCTCGGCGGGAATTCGCTCGCTGACATACTTGTATTCGGCAAACGCACAGGTGAAGCTGCGAGTTCATACGTAAAAAATGCACGCAGTGCAGCACCAAAAGAATCTGAAGTGACGAAAGCCATAACAGAAATCAAGGCATTCATAAAGCCTGGTGCGAAAAACGCAAAAAACCCAAATGTTCTGATAGAACAGCTCAGGGAAAACATGTCGAACAATGTTGGCATAATAAGGAACGAGGAGGCGCTGCAGAAAGCCCTTGGCGTCGTAGAAGAGCTAAAGGCCCAGTCTAAGAGCGTTGCAGTTTCCGGTACTCTAATATACAACAAAGGCCTGCTTGCATGCTTGGAGCTTGGCAACATGCTCATAGCCGCGGAAGCAATAGTAAGGAGCGCAATAATGCGCAAGGAGAGCAGAGGTGCTCACACGCGCAGCGATTATCCTAAAAAATCAAAGGAATGGCTTAAGAACATAATATGCAATATCGATTCGAAAGGCAATATGTCCTTGGGCACAGCTCCATTAAAGAAGATGCCAGAAGAGTTAAAGAAACTTGTAAAGCCAGAGGTATATCAATGAAGGATACTATAAAAATGAGCGTATACAGGAAGGACCCTGCCACAAAAGAAGATGGGCGTTTCGTGGATTACGAAGTCCCGGTAAAAGAGGGGATGGTGGTTCTGGATGCGGTAACGTATATAAGCGAGAACATTGACACGACTCTGGCAGTAAGGTGGAATTGCAAGGCGGCAAGATGTGGTTCCTGTGCTGCAGAGATAAACAACAGGCCCGCTTTGATGTGCAAGACGCGTATAGATATACTAGGGGATAACATAAAGGTGGCGCCTATGGCAGCATTTCCCCTTGTCAAAGATCTTGTTACTGATGTATCTGAAAATTTTGAGACGGACAGGAAAATCCCTGCATTCACGCCGAAAGAAGGTCTTAAGAGTCCATGGATAATACAGCAGATGGATGTCGAACGCACGAAGGAATTCCGCACATGCATAGAGTGCTTCCTGTGCATGGACGTGTGCCATGTGGTGCGCGAACACAGGAAGGATTACGTCGGCCCAAGGCACGTCGTGAAAGCCGCTTCATTGGATATGCACCCGATGGATACTATCGACAGGTCAAAGTACTTGAATAAGGACGGCGGCTTGGGGTTCTGCAACATCACAAAGTGCTGCCAGGAGGTTTGCCCGGAGCATATAAAAATAACTGACAACGCCATAATACAGGAAAAAGAAAGGGCCGTAGACAACTATTACGACCCGTTATCGATGCTTCTGAAAAAGCTCGCAAAAAAATCGAAATAGTGTTAACATGGGGGTCTACAAATCGCTGCGAAGCATACTGCCTTCAGAGTTTATTGAGCCAAACTGGCGTTTCTACTCGTTCATATTCCTGATAGCATTCACTATATTCATGATGCTCGAATTCCAGGTAAAGCCATACCACGGCATAATAGACCCGTTCTACTCCCCGACAATACTCATACTGCCGTTTGTCGGGCTGTTCAGGCTGACATGCTACGCATATAGGAAGGACTACCATAGGCACGTATTCAAGCACCCTGTTTCATGCGCTTTGGATTTCAGGGGTGATTCCAATACAAGAGATTATTCGGGTGAAACCAAGTTTTTCAGGCTGGAAAACCTGCATAGGTATTTCATGTATTTCGGTGTTGCAATACTGCCGTTTTTCTTCTATGATTTTTACCTTTCAATAACATTCGGCGGAGGTTTGATAATAAGGTTGGCTAGCCTCATACTTCTGGCAAACGCCATAATGGTAACATTATGGGTGTTTTCATGCCATGCCGTGAGGCATCTCACAGGTGGGAGAATGGACTGCTACGGCTGCAGGTTCGCCGGAAAGCAGAAAAATTCTTTCTTCAACATACAGTCAAAATTCAACGAGCATCACGAAGCGCTCGCATGGGCAAGCCTGATACTGTTCGTGTTCGTCGACCTTTACATAAGGGCATTGTCCGCTGGCATACCTCTTGACATAACACTGCTGCACATAGCGCATATATGAACGAATGATGTGGTAAAGATGAAAAAAATATTACAGTCAAGGTATAGATATCCGATATTCTTCTCGGCGTTCATGCTCATCTGCGCCGCAGGGCTTCTATCGAAGTATGCAGGTTTGAAACTGGTGTATACTTCCATTCTAGTGGCGATAGGTTTCCTCATGTTCCTATTTTCGATAATATTGCCTTGATGCATATTGGCGCTAATGTTTATTGCGTGTTATATATTTGTAACGTATGGCAACGTCGTTTATCACGTCTATGGAGTCCATGCACCTATCGCTCAACGATTCCATATGCTCGTAAATCTCTTTGTATTTTATTATCTTTTTGGCGTCGTCCCATTGCATTATCCTATGCAGCGATGATCTTAATATGTTGTCGGCTTCATTCTCGTATCTAGAAGCTTCTATTGCATTGTTCCTTATAACCTCTGCGTCGTCCGTGTCACCTACTTCGTTCAAAAGTTCGATACTCTTTTTCAATATCTCGAAGCATTTTACTGTAACGTTTTCCATATCAAGCATCTCTTTTTCGACTTCATCTATCTCATATATCATAAACCTTGCACCAATGGCTTCTATCCCGTCCATTATGTCGTCAAGCCTTTCCGCAAGGTGCGAGACGTCCCTGTAAGAGATGCTGCTCGCACCATAATTTGCTATGTAATCAAGTATGTCGTGCACTATCAGATCCGCTTCGTGTTCCTCCCTTTTCACCGACTCGAAAAATTTTGCATTATCTATTTCGGAGTTCAATCTTTTTTCCATGTAAAAAAAGCCCTTGCCTATGTGCGACAGCAACTGCTCGAATTCGTTGGCTAGCTTGCTTGTTATGAGCAATATCTCGTTCTCTCCTGAGGTTTCTAGAAGCGACTTGCGCTTCGTCTCTGGAAGCAATACTATGGTTACCAAGAATCCAATGATTGCAACGATTCCCAGCATTCCGAGCAGCGCATATTTTCCGAGCCCAACTATTATTAGCGGAAATACTAACGTAGATATTGCAGCGCCGAGCTTTCCTGACATCGCAGCTATCCCATGCCCTCTAGCCCTGTACTGCGTAGGATAAAGCTCTACCGGATATACATAGGTTGTTGTATTTGGACCGTAATTGGAAAAGAAGAATGTGAGCCCGTATACTCCAAAGAACAGGAGCGGAGTTATTGCGAGGAATGCGCTTCCGAACAAAGCCAGCACTATGAACGAAGCTGCCATCATCAGAAAACCTATCGCTTGGATTGGCTTCCTTCCCTCTTTGTCTATCAGTGCAACAGCAACCCAATACCCTGGTACTGCTGCTATTATCAATATGAGTGCTGAAGCCAGTGTCGGTCCGTATATCCCAGAAAATCCCAGGAATGTTGTAAGGTATGGGGTAAATATCGAGGTACCGTAATACGATACATCCAAAAGAAACCATGCTACTGACGTGCCTATTATGTACTTCCAATTCTTGTTCCAGAGGTCTCTCGGAGATATTGAATAGTTCTTATGCCTTTTCGAGCCCTTCCCTGTTTTCGAGGAAGCGGAATATAAGCTATACCACGGCGTTTCCCCGAGCTTTGTTCTTGCATAAAGTATTGTAAGCGTCGGAACCGCTCCGAAGCCGAGCAGTATCCTCCATGCTGATTGTATCGGCACGTGTATTGTAAGCAAAACCACTGCAAGCACAGCTCCCGCTATTATGCCGAAGCCCTGCATTGCGAATGTCGAGGAAACAAGCTTTCCCCTGTCATTTTTGTTGGCGTATTCAGCCACTATCGTCGCGCTCAACGGGTAGTCGCCGCCTATGCCTATTCCCAAAATAAAACGCCATAAAAATAGCTCTACGAACCCGAAAGAGAACGCAGAGCCTATAGCACCCACTATGAGTATGGTTATAGTCATCCAGTATGTATACTTCCTGCCTATCTTGTCCCCTATGTACCCGAATATTATCGGGCCTATCGCAGCGCCGAAAAGTGCCACGCTGGCGAGCATTCCTATCTGCAGGGTGCTGAGATTGAACAGCCCCCTAACCATGAGCAGCACAACGCCTATAACAAAAAGGTCGTATGCGTCAGTGAAGAAGCTCATTCCAGATATGAGCATTATCCTTATGTGCTGCCTGTTGAGCTTTGCCCCTTCAATACTGCTCATATCTGCGGCGTTTTTAACACGCATGGAATCAAAAACCCTAGATGTTAACAACTTGGTAGTTGGATATTTTAATCTTTCATGTCAAGGTTTAAATACGGTGCAGGGATGTTTTCAATAATATCAGAAAAGCTTGCAATGGCGCTCACTCTCCCGCGATATGAGGATGCGCACATAATGGCGGAACTCGCAAACTCGGAAGACATAGCGGAAAATGTTGGATCCGTAGGAGAATTCCCATACCCATACACCGAGCAGGATGCTATAAACGCCATAGATTCTGCAATATCATCGTATGAATTGGGGATGGGATACAACTTCGAGGTTATACCTAAAGACATAGATTCTCCAGTTGGGATGGCTGGGATAAGGAACCTTAACACATATGCTAAGAACGCCGAGATGGGGTTTTGGACAGGAAAACGTTACAGGGGTCATGGCTACACAAGGGCTGCGCTTCTTCTGCTTCTGGGTTTCTGCTTCAAAAAGCTCGAGATGCAGAGGGTCTTTGCCACTGCTCTAAAAAGCAACGAGAAATCGTTAATGTTGATGGAATCCCTCGGCATGAAAAAAGAAGGCGTACTCAGGAATGCCGCCATAACCAAATCAGGCCCGCAGGATCTGGTATTGCTTTCGATACTCAACGGGGAATTTAGTCCACGGTTCGATATCGTATTTAAGGAATAAACGTCAATTTTATAAAGGGTAGCATGAAATGTATAAATACGGTGTCTAAGTGTACATATCAAAGTCTATTATCAAGAAAATGCTCAAGGATGCTGGTGCAAAACGTGTAAGCGATGCAGCGGCGCAATCGTTCCAGGATTCGCTAAATAAGTTTGCTTTTGGGGTTGCTCAAAAATCTGTCAAGTTGTGCAGCCATGCAAAGCGAAAGACGGTTGAGGAATCAGATATAAAGCTTGCGTTCCAATAAATAGCGGTATAAATGAACTATAAAAGCACTTTTGCAAGTTTTGCGATGCTGGCTTTGGTCTTTTCTTCGCTGATAAATTCCAGCGTTGCGAACCAGACAACAGCAGTGCCGTTGGCATTTCGTGCAATAGTTGGAATAGTGCTGATAATCATATGCATATTCCTGTTTTATAAGTTCTTTAAGTACGCAATAGCGGGGCTTTTTGTTGTTATTATACTGCTAATACTATTATCTACGACTTATTACTTCTTCAAGACCGGTTCGTTCAGCATAGGGTATAGCCTAAAGTTCCTGTCTGACATCTACGGCTTCTTCGCCGGAAGCACGAGCGCCATAGTGCCGTCTAACTCCATAACGCACGTAACAACTACGACGTGAGAGATCCCGGAGAAAAGGATTTATTAATTGAACGCTTATTTATATTACAGTGGCGGCGGGCGGGCAGCTTACCGAAAGGAGGAAGCTCCCCTCATACAGAGCATTAAAGGGCTTAAGGCCCTATTCGGAATAGAAACGTACGGCTGCACTGCATAAAGCGATGACACTCCGAGCGCAGTGATGCCGATGAAACGCGCCGATGCAAATGCCGTGAGTATGCAAGGCCTTTGAGCCGCTCAGTCAAATGCTGCCTAAAACAGAAAGGGGGCTACGGCTCGCCGCCATAAACGTGAGCTAATGGAAGATGCCGAAAAAGAGCTAATTGAAGGTATGGCAAACTGCTACAATACGTGCCATGGGGACTTCAAGAATACTGTACGTATGGTAGCACGTGCCAGGGGGCTTTCCGAATCTGAAGTATTATCGATGCTAGATAAAATCAAAGCAACATACGAGAATTCTAAAGAATACGCGGCAATAAAGTCAAGATTGCCTGCTGACTTTCCGTTATAGGTGTAAAAATGGTGGTATTTGACAACAAATTCGGTGCATACATCTGCGAACGCTGCTTGCTTCACTACGAGTCCGAGGAACTTGCCAAAAAATGCGAAGCATGGGACAAGGAACATAATTCATGCAATATGGTGGTAGCACGGCAGAGCATAGAGGCAAAGTCAAGGAAGGAAGCCCTCAAGCAATAAAAATGGTTTTGGCGGGGGTGGGGTTTGAACCCACGGCCTCTAGATTTCTCGTCATCGCAAAAAGCTCATCACTCATAATGCTATGCATATGAGTCTAGCGCTCTAACCAGGCTGAGCTACTCCGCCATAAAAATAAAAGCACAATAAATGGCTAAACAATATATAAATTACTTTTGCAGGTTTAGCTCAACTGCTTCGCTCGCGTTTTTCCAATCTTTTAAGCGATGTTGTTACCTTCTCCAAGATTTTAGGTGCGAATCCTTTGTAGTAAAGCACCTTACCGTTGACTATCGTCCCGACAATGTTAGCGGGACTTGAGGAATAAACGAGTGCGTTTATTGCATTGGAACGCCCTGCACCTATACCATTTTTTATGAGAGTTATATCCGCTTTTGCCCCCTCTTTCAACCCGTAACTTTTGCCATGATGCAGGAATTGCGCGGCATTATAAGTCGCAAAGGAAAACGCCTGTTTCGGCAATATCGCTTTCGGGTTGCCAAGTCTTACTGCTTGGAGCAAAGAGCCGTATTTCATTTCGGAAATTATGTCCAATGAGTTATTGCTCGCTACGCTATCGGTTCCAAGCGTTATGGATGCCCCAGAATCCATCATCTCCGTTATCGGTGCGATTCCAGAACCAAGCTTCATGTTGCTGGTCGGGTTATATGACACTGCGCCAGCGTTTGAAATCATCGCGATTTCATTTTTGTCAAGCCAAACACAGTGTACAGCAAGCAGATTCTTGTTTACGAATCCGTTCTTATGCATCCACTCTACCGGTCTCAGTCCGTGTTTCTTCTTGTGTTCTTTTACCTCATATTCTGTTTCCGCTATATGCATCGTGACCTTGGTACCGTGTTTTTTCGCAATTTCATAAGCTGCTTCCATCGTTTCTTTAGATGCCGCATAAACGCCTTGGATCGCCACCATGGGCTTTACGCTTTTTACCTTGTTGTGTTTTATGAAGTTTTCGGCATTGGAGATAGGGTCTCCATCTTGCGTTGTCTTGTCCTTGTCCAGAACCACCCAAGCAAGGTTTCCCTGATAATTTAGATCATCCACTGCCTTAGCTACGACATCTTCGCTATAATAAAAATCAACAAAATCCGTTATGCCATTCCTTATCATTTCCGCCATTCCAACTATTGCTGAGTCATAAACCATGCTTTTGCTATTCCTTGCGTCAAAATCAGATGTGGTTTTCAGGAAATCCATAAGATCCGTTCCGTCTACCATTCCTTTCAGAGGTGCCATTGCGATGTGTGCATGCGTATTTATTAACCCGGGTATCGCGATCAAGCCTTCATGTTTGCCGTCTATTATCTTGTCTGCTCTTTTACCTATTTTTCCAATCCTAGATATCACACCGTCTTCTATGAGTATGTCCGTATTTTTTACGCTGCCGTTGCCAAGCAGTATACCTGCTCCCTTTATGGCCAAACTATTGTTCATTGGCGTTACCCGAATTCGCTGCAAGCATTATCTCAACAGGCAAATTACTTATTGACTTATACGCGGCTTCGAGTTCCTCTGTAATATGGCAATATTTTTCCGTAAGCCTTTTTGCCCTTTCATAATCGCCAGATGCCTCTATATCGTTAAGTCCTTTCACGAGTCCGAGCATGCCGTTTTCCCTCCTTATTGCGGTATAATAGCTCTTAGCATCATCTGCGCTTATCTCACCATTTTTTATAGCGCTCTCAAGCTCTTCAGCGGTTATCCCCTCTGGGTATACTGCTATATCCCTGCAGATGCCATTTCCTTTTACGAACGGCTTGAGCCCGTCCAACGCATCGAATGGGGATTTGTTGAACATAAGGTATGCCAATCTTTTTCTATTCTCTTCGCCACCGTTGCTTTTCAAAGCTTCTACTAGCGGCGGTATTGCCGGGCATATCTGCTCCATGAAAACGTAATCCAAAACCCTTGAGGCTTTGCCCAAAAGCTCCAATACTCTACGCTCGGAATCGGTAAGCTGCAGTTCCTCATAGCCTATTTCGACCTTGGCCAGTTTTTTGAAACCTGCTTCTATGCTCCCGTCGTTGAACTCTATCTCATCCATTAAATTACCGAAAGGTGCGACCGCCGGGATTTGAACCCGGGTTACTGCCTTGGCAAGGCAATGTCCTACCAGGCTAGACTACGATCGCAGCTTAAAAAGCATATCTATTTAATGAGGTAACAATTTAATCCTTTTGTTGCTCTCCAAAAGCCAAATAACCAGCTAATCCTTTTAAGCGTTAAATGTGAAACTGGTTTAGGTGGTAAAATGATAAATGTCGGGCTATACTATAAAATCAAGGAGGGCCACGAAAGCGAGTTCGAATCCAAGTTCAGGGATGTTGTTGAATACCTGTCGAAAGGCAGCGGCTTCAGGCTCGCCAAGCTCTATAAAGAGGTCAGCAACCCAAGGGAATACATGATATACAGCGAATGGGACAGCATCGAGAGTTTCACCAATTTTGTAAGGAGCGAGGCATTCCACGGAGTTACAGCATCCGCAAGGGATATAGTCGAGGGCCAGCCAAGGCACAGAGTATTTTACGAATCTGAGAATCCAGGTCATTGAACATGTCTCTTTTCAACAGAAAACCGAAACAAGTCGAACTTCCTCTAGATTCCTGCGAAGGCTATCTTAAAAAAATGTTCGACGAGGCTTCGCTTCAGGTAATCAACAGATGCTCGCCGATACTTGGCAGGCTTTCAACATCGTTGGAAAGCTTTAATGCAGCCATATCGAGCTTTTCTAAGATAGAAAAAGATCCCGATGAAGAGTTTGCCGGAAGAATGAGCACAAGCTTCATAAAGACGCAAAAGCCCAAATATATAGAGTCGCTTTCCGCTTCAGTGCTTTCGCTTAATGAAAGCATAGAAGCCGTAAAGTTCGAAACAAGGTATGAAGATTTAAGGGCAGTGCAAAGGCTTTATGCAGATTTTGTCTCGAAAGTGCTTTCGGTAAATGCAAATTTCAAGGGAGTAGTCATGGGCTATTCCGATGAAATGCACCTTTTCAAAAAACCTTTTTCGGCAATAGAAAAGGCGCTCAAGGATCTAGAGTACGAACTCGGCAAGGGCGAGGACAGTTTCAAGTCATACATGGCGCTTAGGGACGAAATAAGCAAGATGATGGGATTGAAGGCCGAACTTCACAACACTGCAGCGTACATAGACGGTAATTACAATCCTGCACCTGTGGACTCTGATGCAGAGATTGAAAGGGATACTATCGAAAAAGAGATGAAGGAAATAAACAATAAAATAGAAGGATTGGAAAAGAATTACCATACGATAAAGTCCGAGGTAGAACTAGTGCTGAAGCCACTCGAGCGCGCAGCCAGGAAGTACGACCATTCAAAAACCAGTGGAGAAAGCCTTGCGAAGCAAATATCCTCACCAATGACAGAGCTTTCTGACCAAATTGCATATTCGAACTTCATAAGCATGCTTGAGGCAATGCGCTCAAAAATAAAGGACAATACTATAATGATCGATAATGCTGCTCAAATAATCGAACAAATAGACGATGCAATCAGTGCAGGTATAGGTTCCGCAATCTCTGAAGCGAAGTCCATAATGGAACAAAAATACGCTCTGGAGCAACAGGCCAGGGAATACAGCAACAAGCTCTATGATGCCAGAAAAAAGGTAAATAATATTGAATCCGAATCTAAACGTCGCAGTTCAATGATAGAGCGGCAGGGTGAGATAAAAATGCAGATAGAAGATGCCAAGAACACCTTGATGCATATGTTCATGCAGTATTATGGCGTAAATGTTCGCGTTACAGAATAAGGTGTATTAATGTCTGTTTTAGCCAAATCGAATATCCTAACGCTCATAAAAACCAAAAAATTGGTTATAACTCCATTCGACATCTCGCAGATAGGATCAGGTTCTATAGATCTGCGTTTGGGCGATGAATTTCGCATATTCAAAAAACATGACGGTATCATTGACGTTTCGGAAAACAATAAATATCAATCAATAAGCAGCATTGTCAAGGCGGAGCCTGACGGAATAGTCCTTATGCCAGGGCAGTTTATAAACGGGATAACCTTGGAAAAGATAACGCTCCCTGTTAATGTTTCCGGCAGGATAGAGGGTAGGTCAAGATTCGCAAGGATAGGGCTACTTGTTCACGTGAGCAGCGGCTTCGTCCAACCTGGCAGCAGCGGCAAGGTGGTGCTTGAAATAGCGAATTTATCGAAAGTAAAACTAAGGCTGATTCCAGGAATAAGGATATGCCAGATAATACTCGAGGAAGTAAAAGGAGCGAAGAAGTACTCTGGTGCATACTCTAACCAGGAACACCCATGACCTTTGTACTAAGCTTGACGCTTTGTTCAGGCAGTTGCAGGTTCTAATAATTTAAAACTCTTATTACAAGTATCGTGTGCAATTCCTCAACGCTTGAACGTATACGTTCATTTGTTGAACTGCGTTATGCTTTCAATGCGCGACGTTGTTGATGAGATGCCGTAAGTTTTGGCTTTCTCTAAATCTACCCCTCCCTTCTTTGCTATCCTCTCCACGAACTTCATCATTGCCCACCCACCAAGTGCTATTATAAACGAGGTTCCAACTTTCACGCCAAGATTGCCCTTACCCTCTCTTCTTGCGTTTCTGACCGCTATCTTGTATAAGTGCCTATAACTTGCGTAGTACATTGCGAGTTGTGATTCGGTGAGCATATCTGTTGAGAAACCCTTACTTTTTATTAGGCCGAGCGGGACGTTTTGCATCGGAGTAACAGTGAATTCGAACGGTCTTCCGTCTATGTAAGAGTTGCCCATTTTGTTTATAAGCGCTACTGTGTCCCAGTTATCTTCGGGGGTCTCATCTTTTTGCCCCGATTGTATTGTGAAAGCCGGTCTCCAGAAATACTTGTTAAGATTTCTCGTGCCTGTCCATACTATCTCGTTCCAGCTTCCGTCTGGGCCTATATGAAGCGGCAGTGTCTTGTTTGGCATATGTTTTTTGGCAAGGGAATCACTTCCGGTTTCCACACCTACCTGCACACCTATCCAGTTTGACGGTCCAGCTCTCATTATAATTGACAGTTTTTCTATCATCTCAGGGTATGCCGTTGCAGGAGATATCCTAGCATGTGTCGGATTCATGTGTTTTATCCCTGAGATCGACATTACCGTAGTAGCTAATTCTAGCAGCGCCTCCTCGTTAGGTTCAAACCTGGCATTCGTGTGCCTGAATCCGAAGAATTCATCTGTGTGCAGCCACGCGTTATCATATCCACCCATTTTGACGTTGACTTCTATCTCCTTGCGTATCGAATCATAACTGTAGTAGCGAAGCGGTCTGAGTGTTACCTCACAGAAGTCGCATCCTATACCGCACCCCCGCATTATCTCGACCATACCTGAATGCGCTGGGCCTTGTATCAATGGTATCTTCTCGAGCGGTACTGAAGTGCCTATGCTTCTGTTCCTTGACAGAAACTTGGGATTGCTTACATAACTTCTGTGGAAATCATCATCGATTGTCGTATAACCTTCAAAAAACATGTTTTTGTCTATGTTCCCAGCGCTTATCTGTTCGAATAGGTCGCACAATATGTCTTCCGATTCACCCTGGAATGCGTAATCTATGTTAGCGGATTCCAATTCTTCTGGATGTATCGTTAGCTCCCACACACCAGGCCCGCCTACTACCAGCTTTGCATTCGTACCTTTCCTAGCTATGTTTATCTTCTCAATCAACCTATGCCACTCTTTTGTCACCCAGGCACCTTTGTCAGCGCCCATAAGGGCGAAATAAGACATTGTGAGCGGACCCAACCCTAACGGGTCCATCGTGTTCACTGCTATGATCTCTGTGTCGCCTCTTATGAATTTGCTAAGCTGGTCTTCATGCGCTACGACAACGTCTTTTCTTGGGTATCTTTGTAGTAGGGCAGCTTCAAGCTTCCTTAGCGCGTAAGTTGTAACTGTGGATCGACCATCGCGATCCGGCTTGTACGACTTCCCCTTCAAGAAATAATATACTGAATTAGGGACTGCCTGCACAGGTGCGCTCGGAAGAAATTCAAGAAGGGGGAATTGCCTGTAGTTTGCGGTAAGGCTCGAATCCGACACTAAAACATACTTAGTCATATGACCACTATAATATCTTAATGTCTTAGTAGAGCATCAAAATACGAATGTCACTAAATAATATAATACCCTCGTAATGATATTTAATGCTTTTTGCCTTTTTGGTTATAATGTAGTAAAAAAAGTATTTTCGGTTGTTTTAACTGTTTGCAAGTGAGAGATTTCATTTTGTGAGAGGGGACGAAAGCTATGTCGCTGAGCTTTCCATGGGGTCGATATCAGCAGCCAATATTGAAATAGTTACTGCTGCTGAATTAAACAAATTCGAAAAAGATGCAGAAATGGCGTCACCAACTAAGAACGATGCGCCATATTTTGCTGTTGCATTGTATAAACATTGCAAAATCTGGCCTAATGACAAGCTAATAAAGAAACAGGACATAGTTGGTGTTATCCCAACAAGTGAACTTTTGGCAACGTTGGACAATATTAAATAGCTGGAATTATCCTCAAACTCCTCTAAAAAATCGTATTCAATTTGGGCCCGCGGAGAATCGAACTCCGTGTCTTTCCCGTGTGAGGGGAACGTCTTACCAATCGACTACGGGCCCTTCGCAGTGAAGTATTACCCGGAAAAATTAATATGTTATGCCTTTTTGTTATCCTGTCATGCCTTTTCCTGTATGCAAGCTCATTCTGCATCTGCTCTCTGAATGCAGGTTTGTAAGTAATGAAATCAGTATATAAATTTATTTGAAATATACTGTTATGAAATCCCACTTTGGCATATATGACTTTCTCTCGCTTATATTCGCGCCGCAGATATCGCCAGCTTACTGGTTTTTGTTATTATACATAAGAGGCGGCACAATACTATCGGTAGCGATAGCGATAACCTTCTCATCCCTGATTCAGACATGTGCCCTACTCGTATATGCCAAAACTTCAAACGCCGGATTTTACGTAGCTGATAAAGAAAAAAGGCTTCCGCTGTTTATAATCTCAATATCTGCTTATATAATCGGGTTTGTTTTACTTGAAGTAACCGCTTCGCCTTTCATATTCAGAGTACTTATGCTCGCATACGTAATCAATACCATAATAGCGGCATTGATAACTAAATATCTAACAAAGGTAAGCATACATACTTGGGGCATAAGCGGGCCTTCTGTTGCTTTGTTATATGCATATGGTTCTTATGCATTCATCGGCATGCTGGCACTTTCGCTAATTGTCGGATACTCCAGAATAAAGGTCGGGGCTCACGACATTAAACAAGTAGTATCTGCGCTTGCAATTTCCGTTTTGATAACAATATTCGTAATTTACGTGATTGGCCGGTACATATAAGCTTGCCTCTAACTTATCCGAACCCGAGTCTGCCGTCGAAAATCTCAAATGCTCCCGCCGGGATTTGAACCCGAGTTTCAGACTTGAGAGGCCTGCGTCCTTGACCGGACTAGACGACTTAAAATTCGCAGAATTTTTGCCAGCCATTTTCA
>JAJZZO010000018.1 GCA_021797495.1 Microcaldota archaeon | reverse complement strand
CGTTTGCAGTAGTTTTGATAATAATCGGTGCATACTACCTAATCTTCAGGCATAAAGCCGGTGCCCAAACACAACAAAAACCATAAACATGGCTCAAATTGCTGGATGTTCAAAAGACATTCTACCACGCGATTTTCGAAGGTAAGGAAAACCACGGCAAAAATAGTTAATGCGGCGGGCATAATAAAAAACGATAAAAGGGCGCGAATGATTGGATGATATGGACATAAAGTCAACATCCTAATTGTCCAGACTGTGGGTTAGGCCGGAAGTGTATGTTTTAAATACATTGCTTGCGTAAGTCATGTGGTTGGTACTATGGTAAATAAAGCTATAAGCTATATAATCGGTATAATTGTAATTCTTGCTATAATATATGTCGCAATAAGCTTGACAACGCCAAAACCTTCGAGCTTGGTGACATCTACTGTAAGTCCTTCTGTATCGTCTAACGGCACAGTAGCCTTAATGCTTACAGACCCGGCTCAGGTTCCACAGGGTACCACCGCACTCAACGTAACATTTAATGGCGCCATGGTCCATGAATCAGGCGCATCAAACTCTACCGGTTTCGTAGCTATAAACGCTTCAGGAACCATAAACCTACTTTCCCTTGTTAATGTTTCACAGACGCTAGGCATCGTATCGCTAAACAAGAGCAAGAACTACAACACCATAATCCTGAATGTAAGCGCATCAAGTATAACCATAAACGGCACCACGTACAACGTAACCTTGCCTTCAAACAAACTGATGGTGCATATAAGCGATTTCAACGGCACAAGCGGTGCAGCTCTTATAGACCTGTCACCAACAATAGTGCAAATAGTATCAGCAAACCAAACAGTATTCGTAATGGTCCCATCGGTAAAAGCTGTGGTTGTAGGTTCCGGCAATGTGAGCAGCACGGCAGTGCATGTCGGTGCGAGAGTAAATCTGAACCTAGAAATGCATTCCAAGCTCAGGCTGACAACACCTAACATAACAATAACAAATGCCTCTTTGTCAGAGACAGGCAACGCAACAAGTTTGAGCGTTACTGTGAAAAACAACGGCAATTCTTCGGTGGAACTTAACCACATACTTTTATATGGCATAATGGCAATGAACCTTAACGGCAGCATAAACCCGTCAATACAGGCCCCATCGTACAGCTTCCGTGGTTCGGGCGGCTATGGGTCAAGCGCAATAATAAGTCAGCACAGCAACAGCAGCTACAACATAAGCTCACTGTTCAATAATTTATCTAACAAGTATAGCGCAAATATGACCGCGGGCTTCGAAGCAGGTTTGTCATCTGTAATCAAGGGTCACAACCTTTCAGGCATATTGTCCCGTCTAAGCTCTGAAAATATAAACATTTCTGCAATAGCTCCAAATTATTCGGCATTCAACAGCAACTTCAACCTCAACGTAAGCCCTTCCGAATATAACGCCATACGCGCTAATATGCGCAATAAGGTGAACTTTTCGGTGATGGAAGCCATGCACAATTTCAACATATCGAGCGACAGGCTGGAGGCATTTATGCACATGGCAAACACCTTCAATGACCACTACCACAATATGTTCGTATTCATCATAGGCAATAACGGAACACTATCGCTTCCATTCGATGCTAACATGGCAGAGGGTCCATCGGGATACACGTTGGCTCCAGGTTCAAGCACAACTTTCAGCTACAACGGCGCCGTTTCATTGAGCAACGGGCGCATGCTGATGGCACCGATAGAAAATGAGACCTATACAGTAAGGATAACTGGTGAGCAAGGAGCATTCGCATCGTACAACGTGACTGCTGGCTGAAGCTATCTGTTAGCTTCACGCCGCAAGCGTGCCTCTGTGCATGCTGGCATCATTCACTATGAGTATACCCTGTTTAAGCGTTATTGTGTAATCTTGGTTGTGGCATGGTTTTCATAGTTATAGAGGGTATCGACGGATCGGGAAAGACCACGCAAGTCAAAGCGCTATGCAGGGGCTTGGAAGGTCTTGGTTATAAGGTCACGAACGAAAAAGAGCCAACCGAAGGGGTAATAGGCAGGTTTATACGGCAGGCGCTTCAAGACAAGGTTAAAATAGACCTGATATCTCTGCAATTGCTTTTTGTGGCTGACAGGAACGAGCACATCAAAGCTATTCATAGGGAAATAAGCAACGGCATTGTAATAAGCGACAGGTATTATTATTCTACAATAGCCTACGGCGAAGCACTTGGGGTAAAAAGGGATTATCTGGAAACGTTAAATTCCATATTCCCAAAACCCGATAAAACATTCGTACTCGAAATCGAGCCGTCGGAGGCGTTCAAACGCATAGATAATGGGCGTTCGGAAAAAGAGATATTCGAAAGACTCGAGACTCTGGAAAAAATAAAGAGGTCATATGACAAATTTAAAGGCGATGAGATAGAGCGTATAAATGGAGACAAAGACGCCGAAATTGTAACAGCTGAACTGCTCGAGAAAACTCTTCGCCTGCTTAAAGATAAGAACATCATGCCAGTATGATATGTGGGTGTTTCGATGGTCAAATACTACACCGGCTTTGGGGATAAGGGTTTCACATCGATAGGAGACAGCAGGCTCAGCAAGACGGACAGCCTGTTATGTGCTATAGGTGATATAGACGAGCTAAACACCAAGATAGGCACCCTAATCGCGGTAATCTCGAAAGATATAGATAAGTACGCTGTAGTGTCGGATAGCCGCAAATACAGCCTTAATGATATCTTAATGACAATACAAAGCGATCTCTTTTCCATTGGCGCCTACATGGCATCACTACTTAACAAATCATTTGCGCCTAAAAGAAATATCGGAGATTCCGACATTTCAAAAATCGAAGCCTATACGAACGCTTTCGGGAATAGCTTCCCCCAGTTGAAAAGTTTCGTTCTTCCTGGTGGATGCCCTGAAAGCGCAGCGGCGGACGAAGCCAGGGCAGTGGCGCGGCGTGCGGAGAGGTCGCTTGTCAATGCCGCAAATTCGACAAAAATAGAAAACGTCCATGTGCTTGCCTATATGAACAGGCTGTCGTCGCTATTGTTTGTTGCAGCAAGGTTCATAAATCATGTCAACGACGTAAAGGAAACACCCCCGGATTACTGACCGGGCACATTGAAGTATTCCTTAAATTTTTGGGTGGTAGTTATCCTCTTGGTCCTTCCCGCAATCTCTGCCTTGACAAAATCTTTCTCCCTGAGCTCCTTCATCTGCTCGTATACCGATGTTCCGAATGCCTTCACTATATCGCTTTGAAGTATGGGCTCTTTTCTGCTTATGTAAGCCAGTATCCTCAATGCCGCCTTCGACACCTCCGGGGTACCGGCCATGCTGCTGACTTTCGAGCCGTATGGCTCTTTAAGGGAAAGCGCATACTTTCCGCCTATTGCTGAAATCGCCAAAGCGGTATCCTGCGAAGCGTATTTTTCAGTAAGCCTTTTTACTAAGCTCTCAACATAACCCTTCGATGCTATTCCCGTAGCTTCAGCCAGCTCGTCTACGCTCATCGCCCTGCCAGTAACAAACAACACCGCTTCTATGAGTTTAAGGCTTCCACTGTCACTGTCCTCAGGCATAATATCATCATGTTTTTGTTGAATTTTTTACCTGGCGCTCCAATGCCTTTATAACTATTTCACCGAAAAAGTCTTCCTGCGTCATAATCACATCACCCCTATTCTGCAGGTACAATAACGGCACAAAGAAATCCATCAGCAAACCGTACCCGTCAGGGAAATATCTTGATACTGATTTGAAAGAGGTCATTCCGTAAAGATCGGCATTATCCCTTACGAGTTTGAGCACCCCGTCTATTTTTTCATCTATGTCTTCGATCTCTATATTGAACTTAATGGGTTCGGAAACCACTCTGTCTCTTTCTACGCGTTTCGCCTCAAGCTTTATCGCGTCGTCAAGCGCATCCATCAGTTGCTGCAGCGTGATCTTGGCCGGTGGTTGGTGCCTTGCCCTGGGTACAAGTACTTCGACCTCCGGTCTTTCAGGCCTGGAAGCGATATCGCCTTCATAAAACTCGTCCGAAGGTTCCTCGAAGAACCTCATCGTGTCGCTTTTTATTCGCAGCAGTACCGACGCCGCGAATATCACGTTGGCGGGCATGAAAAGGTCAAGCAGCTTCATCTTGTTTACCGTTTCTATGTAAGAGTCCACAACCTTCGTTATGTCTATGTTCCAGGGGTCCAGCTTGTTTGTCTCTACAAGCATCATTATGAGCTCTTTCCAGGTGGCATTTCCAACTAGTTCTACTATGTCAAAACCGTCTTCTGTGGCGTAGGTCTCTATGGACTCTAACCGCTTTATTATCTCCATTGGGTTCATCGCTGAGCTGGTCAAACATTATTATTATTTACTATGTGACCTCCTCCCGCGCCTAAAGGCGTGGGCTTCCAGTGGCGTTTTTGATTTATCATCTTGAAACACCACGTATAGTTCCTAATTCACCGACATCTGCCTCCTGTAATTGAGGTCTTACAATATCTCCAAAGGCGTGACTTTCCCCTTGTCCAGAGGTAGTTGGAATGGATTTATCCAGTCCCCTTTTCTTTATTACTATTCCTGAATTTTCATCTCTGCCCATTGTTAGTCCGCAGTTATTGCAGTGGTAGAGCCTGTCCGTTAGCGTCAGTTTTTCACTACCCTTCTTTATGTTATGACATCTGCTGCATTCCTGCGTCGAATCTCTTGGGTTGACACCAACCGTTTCACAACCAGCACTTCCAGCCTTGTAGTGAGCGAATGATATCAGGGTTCCCCAAGAAGCATCGCCTATGCTTCTCGCATATCTGTGGTTTTTCTGCATATTCTGTATCTGCAGGTTTTCGTGTGCGATAAACGAGTATGAATGTACGAGGACATATGAAAGTTTGTGCAGACTGTCTTCTCTTATTCTTGAAATGTGTTCCGAATACCTTGCAAATCTCTTTACTGCCTTTTTCCTGTTCTGCGAGCCCTTTACTTTCGAGGATATTTTTCTCTGTTTCCTTTTTAACCTTTTGATATGCTTATTCAATATTCTTGGATTTTCTATCTTCTGACCGTTTGAGAGTGTCGCATAATCCGTTAATCCCAAATCCAACCCTATCTTTTCCTTGCCGTTTGATACAAATGGTTTATCCTCTTTCTCAACAGAAAACGTGATATACCATTCGTCTGATTTTGTCTTCTTTATGCTGCAGGTCTTTATTTTGTCTTCTATATCTCTGTGATTGACGAAGTTTATTCGGCCTATTTTCGAGAGTTCTACTCTTTTCCTTTCTATTTTAAATCCCGATTGCGGGTATGTCAATGAGGAAACAAACTTTTTATGTCTTGGAAAACCTGCCTGTATCTTCTTTCCCAGTTTCTTTTCCTTGCACCTTCGAAAGAACGATTTATATGCATCGGATATTCTTTTTGATACATTCTGAAGCGCTTGCGAATATATTTCGTTGAATTCCGGGCTTTCCTTCTTTATCTGCGTAAGCCATACATTCATTCTGTATTGTGTAAGCGTCTTTTTTGTGTTTTTGTAATACTCCTTTGACTTTTCGAGAAGGAGGTTGTATAGTTCCTTTGAGAGAAACATCTGCCTGTTCAGTATTTCTAGCTCTTCCTTTGAAGGGTATGCACGATATTTATGTGCTGTTTTCATTAAGATGACCATAGTGATTACGCCATTAACATTTATATGCTTTTTATTGTTGCGTTTACTCTCATCTCACCTTTAAAAAATGGGGTTTTCCCACTATGAATTTATAAATTTACTTATAATCCATTTGCATAACTAAATACCTCTGACGCTATATGAATTTTGCACGGGCCCTGCTGCTCATACGCGCTGTTCCGCCTATGAAGCTTGCCAACTGCACCACAAATGCGTATGTTACCGCGCTTATCAATGCAGGATAGAAGAGTATTAGGAGCCAGAAGCTGTTCAATGAGCTTTCTATGCCGGAAAGCTCGGTTACGATGGGGCTTGTTGGAGTAATCGCATTGTTGTAGGCGCCCTTGCCCGCACCGTACCTGTTCAGCAATGCGGCAGCGTTATTGAGCTGCGTGGCCATATGCGGTGCGGTGAAGTAGAAAGCCACTGCAAAAAGCAATGGCATAACGAAATAAAAGCCTGCGGCTAACGCTATCAGTATGCCGCCAAGCGCTCTCGTCGGTAGCAGCACGCGAAGTATTATCCCAGGTATCAGGAAGACGGGGATTGCCGCCACCGCAAAAAACACTATCAGATAGTACTCTGCGTAAAGAGCCATTATACCGTCATATATGAATCCAGACACTATGTATGTTGGCTCTATGAAGTATATGGTCAAGGGCAGCAACGAAAGATCTATCACATCATTGGTTATGCTGAACTGTGGATATAAGGGAGAGCCAACATTTACCGATAGCGTGGTTAGGTACATGTCATAATCGTACACATGGAAAAGTCCGGTATATACATTTTCCGCAGAGTTTATCGTAGTTGTTATCAAGTGCAGAGACAATGCATAGGGATTTATCGCACCGACAAATATCCCTGGTATCAAACCGAATATAACCGCACTCAAGTACACGAATAAAGCAACCATTATAGCGCTTGCCACAGCCTCGTACAGCTCCCCTATGCCGAAGTTTCTTATCCTATTGTCTTTTATTCCGGCGCCAACCATGAATATGCCTCCAGCTATAAGGAATGCAATCATTACGACTATGAGCGCAATGGGTATATCGCCAGCCCACGACAGATAAAGCGACTGGTTTATAGGGCAATACCAAGGTTCCGCTGAGCTTATCGATTGCGCGAGGCGTGGAGGCAGGAAGCCGCACTGCAATTTTGGCGCAGTGGACGATGGAGAACAAGCGATATAACCTGACGGGCAGCCGTTGACAGGGCCGCTGCTTTGATACTTGCAGTTTGAGGCGCAGGTGAAGCCCGTCGTTGGTTTAACGCATTGATCACAGGAGTAAAATGCCGTCGAAGTCGTTGATGTAGAGGTTGTGGAGGTTGATGTAGAGGTTTTGATTGTAGATGTAGTAGATGTAGATGTTGATGTTGATTTGGATTTGCACTCATAATATGAGCCCCCGGTTATATGCGCACAACTTGGTGTTACAGTTATTTTAGACGTGCCTGACGGGCATTTAGAGCATACCAGTTTAGCGACGCCATCACTACAAACAAAATTCTCTTCATTAGCGTTACAAACGGGTAGACTAGTAGCCATCACCGGATCCTTGAGGTTCGGTGCACTGTAGACTAGAGAGTAAGAAACACTGGCGGAATAATTTGCTATTTTAAGGTTAGCATTGCTTATTGCATTCTGCGGCTGGGCCGGATGTGCGGAATACAGGGCGTATGCTGCTATTACTAACAGCATGATTGAGTATATTGCTATTATCCTTGCCTTTTTCGAATTATCCAATGGTGTGCACCTATATGAAATTTGAAAGCAAAGCCATAAAGCTTACCTTTTCACCTACCGCCTTCGAAAAGTCTACGATGAAGGCGTCGAGTATTATGAAATTTATGAACGGTATGAACGTCAATCCCGCAACGACATAACCCAGTCCCAACACTATTTGTGTTGGAAGAAAAGGCAAACTGCTCCCATATATGAATGTCATCATGTCTGCAATGGCAAATGGTGCAGCGCTAAACGCGGTAGATGCGGAAATCATTTTCACATCTATAAAACCGTAAGTAATGCTTATAAGCAACGGGTATATGACGCCGAGACCTATACCGAAGGCTATCATAGCCCCTCCGAATGTGCGCGTTATGCCGAACAGCCTTGCAAACACTCCTAGCGTAATGAAGAATGTCAAAAACAATATCGATCCCGATACCAGTATCAATTGGAGGTTATTCAGTACAAGGAAAAATATCAATGCCGAAAGACCGGTACCAAGCATGCCTTCTATGCCGTCAGGCATTACGCTATCGAGTTTCATGGAAATCCCGAAACCGGTCATTGGACTAAACTTTACACCTATCCCGGGTGCGCCGCCTGAAGCAAGGGCGACAACAGACATAAGATCAAAATATCCGAGCGCATTGTTTGAAAATGTGCCGATATCGCATGCGGATAGGTTAAATAGAGTATTTATACTCGGGGTGCTGCACTCGTTTGGAAGAAGTCCCACGGACGAGTATGAACCCGAAGGATTTGTAAGGAATAAATAGAATATGCCAAGGAATATCATCAACAAAAGCATAGAAAGAAGTGCTTCGTATATCTGTATCTTTGCCCAATTCTTGGCGTTCGAGCTGTTTATTATGCTTGCAAGTATGTAGATGAATGCCGCTATCGATATGACCATAATGACTACTATGAACGCAAGTCCCATGTCTACAACCGGAGGTGTTATGCTGGTAAGCAACGGGGAGCTGAAGGCCTGCGAAGAGAGGGATTTGACGAACTGGTAATGGCTCAAGGCATATGCCTGAAGGCCGTTGACTCCCAATGCATTAGGCAGAAGCGGCGATGCGGAAGCGCCATAAGCGATTGGCAATGCTAGCACCAAAAGCAAAATAGTCATAAAGATTGATGCCGCACGCATTTCATCACACTAGTCCCTTAAGGGCATGACTGCTCGACAGGCTCGGAGCCCCCAGATAATCTCCCATCGTCTCGGCAAAGTCCAATGACAGTATTATAGATATTACAACGCCGATTATGACGTATATGCTTGGAGCTACCACTCCTTCTATAAACAGTATAATCATGTTGCTGTTTACCAACGACGCAAGTCCAGTAAGGCTGGCTATGGGATTAAGGACTGACGAAATGGTGAACAGCGAAGTGGCTGGGAATGACACTGGGGGCAAGCTTACAAAAGAGGCGGTTGCCACAAAGCCTATCAACAACGGCAGCAGTATGTAAAAACCAATGAACAGACCCAAAAACGCGCCGCCGGCGGCCCTTGTCCATGGTATTGTCCTTAAAACTATGCCTACGTAAAGGAATATCGGGAATAGCCCGTATATTATTGCCAGGAATATTGAAATGCCGAAGAACAAAGCTATTATTATTCCCGTGAATTCCATCATCATTTTTATTATCTGGTTTATTACGGTGAGACCCACAAACGGAAACATAGAGAAGCCAAAGTAATTCGGGTCTATGGAAACCTTCGTACTGGACATAAGGCTGAAGATATCCTGAGTTATGGCAATGCCCCTGAAATCCGACGTCGTATTCAAAGCGGTAAGAGTCATCACGTAGCAATCCTTGTTGAAAATGCCATAAAAGTTGTAGTTTGAGAATATGCGGCCTGGAGATGTACCTCCGGTTATCGCCGCCATCGTACCCAGCAGAACGATTATTATTATCAGCGTGATGCCTATCTCGCCAAGCTCCGTTTTGGAAAAGTTGAGCAGAGGCCCTATGCCGAAGGCATACCCAATAGCATATGTAAAGCCCACTATGGCGAACATTAGAGCCACTAAACCTATCGATATGACGAATGTGCTGCTGGAAAGAAGATTCCCGGATGTTATGGTTGTTGTTTTTTGTATTATCCCAGAACAGAAACTTGCAGACTCATTGGAATATCCAGATCCGGCTGCGTGGGCGTACCCAGGAAGGAAGGCAAGCATGATTAAAAGCATGGCTATAACGGACAAATGCCTTGCAACGTTACTGCGTTTTATCGAAGCCATCATACCAACCTAGATAATCCTGCCAACGAGGTATCTCCTCCCAAAAGACCGGAGAGACCTATTATTGCGGTAAGCACTATTATTATGTTTATTATAGGGATGAAATATGCGGTGATGCCGAACACCCCATACGCTCTCACCATCAGATAATTTGTGTTGAGCGCCTGGGTAGAATTGCAGATATACGGGATGCCGAAAGTACCAGAGGGCGGAGTCGGATTGTGGTTTGCGAAAGCTATTATTGAATGGATAACGACAACAAAAGGTATCAACAGGTGCTGTGTGTCAACTTGTTCGGTTTCGAATATATCGCCATTATGGGGCCAACAGCCGCCGTATATCGCTATGGCGCTTATATTTGGCATTATAAAGAAATTGGTTACATACGGTTCCCCTGTGCTGTTTGGTATGAAATAGGTGCTATTGGTAAAAATGTTGCCAAAACCATAATAATTGCCTATGTCGTTTGCGGAATATGACCCAGGAGTTAGCGTTAGGGCGTTTCCAGGGGTATAACCCAATGCAGGGCCGAGACCGTGAGCTAGCGAAAGATATTCTATCGAGAATATTAGCGGGAAGAACAATATACCGCCTACCGCTATTGCGATTAAAAGGCCTCCAATTTTTCTAGTGAACGGAGTTGCCCTTAATATTATTCCGGAGAACAGCATGTAAGGCCATAGGTAAATGAATATTGCTGAGAGCGTGAGCTGGGCCACGAAGGATTCAAACGCGGCGGTAAGCAAATCGCCGAGAGCGGCAAGTGATTTGTATATCATGGCATACCCAGCAAACGGCGTGATTGAATACTGTATTAATAAGTCTGGTTCTATAGGCGTGGGAAATAGACAATTCAGAACTACACCGAAAAAACCAGGAGGGTCGATGCATATGGCAAACGTCGGTGAAAGTTTTTCCTGGAAGCCTATGTACGAATCAAATACGAAAAACGAGTTTAGGTTTGTAGCTGTTTGATTTGTGACGTTGGCCAATATGACACCTGATGCTGCAAGCGGATAATCGATCCTTTCCGTAAGGGATGGAGAACTTTTTGGCTTTACCAGTTGGCAGAAGCCTGGGAATCCGGAAGAGCCCGATGAGTAAAGCAGCGATGAGCCGGTTTGGGACAAAGAGGAGTTTAGTATTGTAAGCTGTGATGTAGTGTTTATGCCTTTGCACATGTTAAATATCGTAGACGGAGACATGAGCGACGTGGAAGACGTCACGGAATAGAACGTGCTTGCGAATATTACCAATATGCCGGTTAGAACCACAACCAGCACGGCGGTTCCGAAGACCTGATAAAATTCGCCCATGGCGTTTGACTTGACCCTGTTATTGTTCAGTATGGCCCCGGCAAAGTACCATAAGCCCACTATGGCCGCATCTATGAATAACGCTATAGCTATTATCGGGAACATTTCCGTGGATATTGAATTATACCCTGCAATAGACATGACCGGAAGCACAATGGATAAAAATGTTGATGCGATCATAGACTACCCCAGAATGATACCGAACCCTCTACGCCAGTATTGAGCCCCCTGGCAAGGCCCATTGCAAAACCCAGCGTTACAGCGAGATTGAGGCCGAACAGGAAAACTGCGACGAATATGAATTGGGACATTTGCTGCGTTATGTAAGCTGCCGCTGGCTCGGGATTAAGTGTGAGCGAAGAGAAAAATGATGATGAGAGCAGGTTGTTGGTTGCTGGAGCCGAAATCCCAAGGGCGCCGCTTACATCCCCGAGCGCGTGATTGCTACTTTTCGTAACGCTTGAGCTCAAGAAAGAGCTTGATGGAATGCTGGGAAGGGTGTATGCAGTATTCAGGCAATTCGTACACCCGTATGCGGGATTCAGGGATGGGCTGTATATCCAGTATACGATATAGCTGTCAAAGGCGATCATTAAAGGATATACTATGTATGCCGCTATCGCTATTGCAAGGATTGCGTTTGACGCAGTTTTAAGGCCTACGCCGCCATAAGGTATTAAGCGTATCAGAAGAGCTACAGGCAGTATTACAGTAAATGCGGTAAATTCTAGCAGCGGCAGGGCAAGATATTGAAGGTAAAGCATACCTATAGTTATCACAAGTATTGGAGAAAGCGCGTCGAAATATACGTCAGACAGAGCGCCGTAAAGCGTACCTAAGTCATGGTCATAGGATACAGAAAACGATATTTGGCCACCGGTGCTCGTTTCGCGGCTTAAATCTTTAGAAAGCGCAGTCACTACCCTCGCTTCTATGGCATAACCTATGGATGTCGTGTATACGTACCCCAAAAGATTTATGCCGTGGTTTAAAGCCAGTGTCCCTATGTAGTAATCGGCATACTGGAACGGGTTGATACCGCTGTTTGTCGAAACCCCAGCGTTTCCCAATACCTGGACTCCGAGGGAACTTGATATGCTGCATGCGGTAGTTGTTACGTATAGCAGTATAAGCACAATGAATATGCTCAACACTATTTGCGTTATCTCAACTTTTGTAATCTCGCGTAGTTTGCTGCTTGTTGAAGTTGGAGCCAGCTTGCTTGCCATATACAATATTGCAACAATCGCGAAGGCGAGACCTATAACCACATACGTCAATGGAAGCCATCCGCTTATATATGGCGAGGCCGGACCGCCGAACAGCTGGCAATAGTTTACGGCAGTGCCCGTTGTAGTTGCCAGCATTATCATATACATCACGCAATCTTGAATTTGCCTACGCCTAAGCTCAGCTTGCCTCCCAAAAGCTGGGCTATGGCACCGGCGATAACCACAGTTATTACTATGTCAAATATAAAAAGTATGAACTGCAAAATGTCGGCATACGCGTAAAAGTTTATGAAATTTATTGGAGCGTATATGGAACCGCCGTTATTGTTGAAGAGAGATGCGAGCCCGGAATTAAAACCGTGATCAAAGGCATTGACATATTGCGGGTGACCTGCTTGTGGTGATATAAGGTATAATGAAGATATCTCGAAACCGACCTTTGCAGGACCGCACACTATGTCTTCGAAGAAATTGAACGTGAGATAATTGCAGGGCAATGAAGGACTTTTGTATTGCGCACTCTGGCTCTGGTTAAAAATCAACGGCATTATGTAATTCTGTATCGGGAGGTTGAACAGCACCAACAGGGCTGGAAATATGAGCCCTATTGCTATGCCTATTGCTATGAAGGAGCCGCCGAGGCCACGAAGGAAGGGAAACGCCCTAAATACGATCCCTATAGGTATGAAAAGCGCAAAAGCAGCAGCCACTATCGAATATATGTCTACGCTCAGTATGCTGAAGACTATGTAATCGGGTATCAGCACTATGGTTATTATGTCCTTTATGAAAGAGACGCCTGGCGTGGCCGTATCGGATTCTATAACAGAGCTTGCAAGGACCGGGGCTTTGACGCCGAACTGCAATGAACCCACGAAGGGTATCGGGATAGGGATCCATTCAGACACCGAGGCTTTCTTGAGATCGCCAACTCCGGTAGCCAAGCCTTCAAGACCGTAGTACGATTCGTTGATTATTACCATATCCGGGGTTACATACGAGTTCAATGCTGTAGAGTAAAGCGCATTGAGGTTTTCACCCACCGCATTGCTCAATGCAGAGCCTGATGTGGGAACAGATGATACGGGGCTGTTGCCGCTCAGGCCTACGGCAAGGGCTCCGATTATTATGAGCACGGCAAATATTATCACTATAAGTATTACGGTTTTCGCGGTTTCCCAAAGCTCGCCCTGATACCAGTTTTTGAGAGAGCTTATCTGGAAGACGTTTCCCAACATGAACGACAGTGCCACCATGGCAAAGGAAACAAGCAGGCCTATTATAGCCAATGGTATTGCACTCTCTATGCAAACCCCGGCTCGCGAGAGAGGCACGGACTGGCCCGTAAGGGGGCAGCTTATTATGGGAGAAGCTGAAGCTGCATTGGAATGCCCCAAAAACAGCACGAGAACCATAAGGGCTGCCAACAGCGCAACATGTCGCATGATATTATTTCTAAGGATAGGTATTTAATACGATACACGGGTAGATGACGAGTAGATGACGAGGGCTTATGTATGCTTTAGTATGTTGAAGCGCCTTATGTATGTTTCGCTTTGCAACACTATGAGAAATGGCAGCACTATGAATGAATCTATCAGGAGCGAGGCGTACATAGAAGCGGCAGAACCGCTACCCAGTATAGGTATCGAATCCACGATGCTAAGCAGAACGAATGAAACCAATACCCACAGGATGAAATAGCCGAACTTTGTCTTTATGAAATGCATGCTGTACCTTATGGCCCTTAAAGGTCTTGCATCATCCATAACGATTGAAGTGGGGGCGTAAAACAGGAACGGTATCAGTATTATCGCAGTTACGAGAGTGACTATTCCGGAATAACCGGTGTAATAAGTCAGGAAGCTGACAAGCACAAGCACCGCGGTAAAAAACAGCAATATGACAAATACGTTTGCAGTATACTTCTCAAGGCCGTCGAGCACCTCTTTTTTTATCCTTGTTGCGGTATGGCTGTGCTTCACTATGATGTTTATCGCAACTATGGCAAAACTAAGGAATAACAGGGAGAACATTGTAGCTGCAACTATTATTATGGCATCAACAAAATTCATGTTGAGATAGATGCTGCCGGTCCTTATGAATATCGCACCCATATCGCCATAGGTTGGGAAAGGCGCAAAAACAGGTATGAGCAACGCAATGAGGAAAGCTATGGAGAAGAACAGTATGAGCTTGGCGTTCTTCCTGTATGTCTTTAGCGATACGTCCAATATGTTTGCCATTGCCTGCACCAGATAGCTCCAACGCTTAGGAACGGATTTATTAGGGATTGGATCCAATAAATATATTTCGGTTGGAGCTCATTGCCAAAGCTAGCCAAATAAAAATATATTGCGGCAAGCGCCGCAACAAAAATTCAACAAATTCAGCAGTACCCCCTTATTGTTGCAGAGGATGTGCTAGTCAGAAGACTGAGTATGTACGGTGCAAGCTCGGCTATTATCACGCCTATTACTCCGCCTATTATCATACCCATACCATATCCCTGTATGGAACCCTTGCTCTGTCCAGGCATTATATGTGCCGCGGCATACAGTGCGCCTCCCAGTATCATAAGAGTCAACCCAAGGATGAATATGCCTGTATTAACCGCTATGTATATCGGGCATATAACGCTGCTTATCGTAGCTAGCGTATTGGATGTAGTGGATTGGGCAGATACTGTGGCGAATGCTATAAATGGGAGTAGCATCAGCACAAACTTGAATACCCTTGATTGTACAATTTTCATCAGATTCAAAGCTTTTGTTTCCATTGACATTTTTGCACCCTGTTTTTCTAATTATCGTATTTTACTAGTCTAGGATAATTTAAATAGTTTTCGCTATTGCCGGCTTATACGTGATTAAGCGCTTTGCCGGTAAATCTATGTGATTTTGCGTTCCCTTTTAATATTTATCTTTAGTATTTATCATGCAAATTATCATGCAAATATTGGATTCTCTAATCGGCATGGATGCTGCCTTGGGAGCAGAGGATTTCAGTGGTTCTTATGTATGTTTTAGGTATATGGGATGGACATGATGCAGGGGCAGCCCTGATTGAAGACGGCTCTATAGTATACGCTGCGAACGAGGAGCGTTTTACAAAAAGAAAGCTTGAGGTCAAGTTTCCTTATCATTCGATAAAAGCAGCTTTGGAATATGCAAAGATAAAACCTACAGAAGTGGAGCATATAGCCTTCACGACTACAGAATTTACAAAGACGCTGGAAAGGATATACCCAAGGATGAAAGAAACCTATTATTTATTCAGGCGCAGGAAAGTGCCGAAGCCTAGGTTCGACGGTTTCATGCACAATCTCAAATATACAATGACAGGGGTTGGCATACTCCCGATGTGCAACCAGATAAGCTCGTCGATAATATCAAGGCAGCTCAAGCACATGGGATTCAGGGACTTCAAGTTGCATATAGTGGAACACCACACAGCGCATGCCGCTACAGCGGCGTTTACCTCAGGGTTCAAAAAGTCATTGGTCATAACGCTTGACGGGCTTGGAGACGGCCTGTCAGGTTCCGTGAGCACATTTGAAAACGGTAAGCTCGACAGGCACATATCGATACCAGTACGGGATTCCTTGGGGATATTTTTCGAGCAGGTAACGAATATAATAGGCATGAGGGAGCTTGAAGACGAGGGCAAAGTTATGGCCATGGCAGACTATTCCTACCCCTTCGACTTCGAAAGCAACAAGCTAAAGGACTTATTCAAAGTCGAAGGCACAGTGATAAGCGCCAGATATAATGCACGCAAGCAGTTCGCCAAGCTGCAGAGCATCGGATGGCAGCTCCCGAGGGAGCAATTCTCTTACATGGCTCAACAGCTTCTTGAGAACATTGTTGTGAAATTTGCGAGCAACGTTGTGGATAGGTTTAATATAAACGACATAGTTCTTGCAGGTGGACTTTTTTCCAACATAAAAGCCAACATGAAAATACGGAAGCTTGAAAACGTGAAGCGCTGGTATGTATTCCCGCACATGGGCGACGGCGGCATAGCGCTTGGTAGCGCGTTGTATACCGACCATATGCTCAGTGGCAAAACACAGTACGATTTCGATGCGTATCTGGGCAATGAATACGACACCGAATCGACAGTGCAGATAATTAAAAAAGATAAATCCTTCGAGTTTGCTAAGGAGAGCGCTGCTGGGCAGGCGAGACATGCAGCCGAGTTGATAAGCAATGGCAATTACGTATTCTGGTTCCAGGGGCGGATGGAATACGGACCCAGGGCGTTAGGGGACAGAAGCATACTTGCACCTTCGGACTCCGACACGGTAAAGGAAAAACTGAACATGTATGTCAAGAGGCGCGAGTGGTTCCAGCCTTTTGCGCCGTCAGTATTGGAAGAGGACATCTCAAGAGTCGTGGATTATGACAATAAGGGATATGACAAGTACATGACGATGGCGTACAGCGTAAAAGAATCGGCCAGGGATGTTACAAAATCCGTGGTGAACGTTGACAATTCGGCGAGGCCGCAGGCCGTCGGGCAGGAGAACCAGAAATACAGGGAGCTGCTGAACAGCGTCAGGAAGCTCACAGGATACGGACTGGTGCTGAACACAAGCTTCAACCTTCACGGCATGCCGATAGTTATGACCCCAGAGGATGCACTGGCAACAATGAAAGCTACCAAGACAAAATATATGTTCATAAACGGAATTGCGGTAACCAACAAGAGAGGAGTATAATGCCTTTGTCTTCTTCCGGGATTGAACAGTACTTATTCACGATTGGCATACTCATTTCGTTCTTTGGAATGCTCGCAGGGGTTTATTTATCGCGCAAATATATGCATGAATTGATAAAGAGTTACAACATAGACAAGAAAAAGCTCCTTGCTTCGGTATTGGTCCTGCTTGTTTTCATAGTTGCAGAGATTGCAATTGTGAAACCCACGCAACAGTTGTTTTTCGACGATACCATTTATCAGGACATGGCAATAAACCTAATCCACATGGGGCAGGCATGGATGTGCAATTACGGCACTGCCACAAGCTGCATATCGGGAAGCGCGTTCCATGAACCAATCGGAACAGCTTTCGTGCTCGCCTTGGGCTTTATGGGCTTCAGCACAAGCCAGGGCACAGCATACGGCACGATGTTCGCTCTCGGTGCCATTGCGGTCTACATGACATTCATGGTTGCGCTGGTCCTTTCGAAGAGGTTCGAGGTTGCCATATTCTCCGAATTCATAATGGCATTATCGCCTGTAATGCTGATATGGGCTTATCCAACAACCTCAGATATGCCCATGCTTACCGCATCGTTGGTTGCAATATTCCTTGCGCTTGTATTCATAGAGAAAAGGAATATTACCACAATGTTCACGGCCCTTATGGGATTGTCGTTCCTTACCTATATGAAAATAGACGGAGTAGTATACTTGGTGGTTATACCAGTTTTGTATGTGATACTTTCTGACGATAGCATCTGGCATTCGATAGTCAACAATGCAAAGCGCTTGGTGAGTTATTCGCTCGATACGCGGTTCCTTGTGGTTCTTCTCATATTCATAATTGCGATAGGTCCTGAGGTAGGTTTTGCCGCAAACGAGCTGTTTTACGGCCAGTTCGGTTACCAAGGTGCTTATGTACAGCAGACCTGCGTGCCGAACGCGCCGTCAGTATTGGCAAGCAAGCCGATAGACCTGCAGAATTTCGAGGCCAATATCTGCTCGAACCTTGGTTACTGGCTCAACGCTTACGCGAATATAGACATAATACAGCCGTTTGCATTCACGGCGCTTGCCATAGTAGGAATTGCTTTCATGGCTGCAGCAGAGTATAAGAGAAAATTGTTCGCGATAGCGGTGTGGTTCGGGGCATTCTTCCTGCTGTACACGGCTTTTTATGCAGGAGGAGTGCTGTACGGCGTAGATTGGAGGTTTATGCTTTCGCTTGCCGCTCCGGCGGCAATACTTGGCGGCTTCGGTATCTACGGAATCATGGAAGTTGCAAGAAGGTTTTTGGGTGGTACGTTTGAATGATAAAAGAGTTTACTCCAAGCTTATACCGTTAGCCGTTGCTCTGGTGCTAACGATAATTGTCCTGTACTCCTTCAGTCTTCAGGTAAATGAACTTGGTATAAAACCGTCTGCAATAGCACAGGCAGGGGCCGCCAGGTTTTACGAGAATTTCGTTTACAACGTTAGCGGCAAAATACCGGACAGCTGCCTGGTGTTCAGCTATGATCCTACGCTGTTCAATATATTGGGCAAACCTTCCGCACAATATTACTTTTTATACAACCAAAGTTTCATGAGCACTGTAGCAAACAAATACAGCTGCGAGATTATAGATTATGGGTATTGGTGCGGAACGCCGGACAACATATGCAGCCGGGCTTTCAACGAATACAAGACAACACCGATAGCCACTGCAACATATGAACCGGCTAACTTTACTTACGGGCTTTACAGGATTACAGGTTACAACTACAGTCCTCCATGAACCGCTGTTCAGTTGAAAAGGTTTTTGAATATCGTCTTTAGTATTATGTACCCGTCCCTGAAAGAATTCAGTTTACCGCTGCCTTTCTCGCGTTTCTTTTCGAAGCTCGGTATCTCGATTACCCTAAGGTTCTCCTTTCGCGCCTTGATGTTTATCTCCGTCTCTATGCCGAAGCCCTTGGAAGCCAACCTTAGCTTCCTTGTAGCGCTCTTGCTAAAACTCCTATAGCCATAGCATAAATCAGAATAGTGCGCGTTGTAGAATATATTCACAAGCATGACGAAGAATTTATTGCCGATGCGCCTGAATATCGGCATGTCATCGGAACCGCCGCCAGTGAGAAACCTTGAGCCCATGCACACGTCGTAGCCTGCTTCTATCCCGGATATGAGCAGCTTCAGCTCTTTGGGCCTGTGGGAAAGATCTGCGTCCATCGATATTATTATATCGCCCTTTGCCGCTTTGAAGCCCTTTATAAGGGCGCTGCCCTTGCCGTTGTCATCGTATAACACCCTTACGCCGTTCCTCCTTGCGACTTCAGCGGTGCCGTCCTTGGAATGCTTGTCGACTATTATTACTTCGTGCTTATATTCCGAAAGGGCCGCCTTAACATCGGGCAGTAGTCTGGCAAGATTCTCGGCTTCGTTAAGTGTCGGTATTATTATGCTCACGAATGGCTTTCGCATTGTATCCACATCTGCTTTCATTGGGGTTTAACTGCTTTGCGTTTCTTGTGCAATACTGAAAATATTATCAAAACAATAAGCACTATAATCACTGCCGTGAATATTATAACAATCAGAAAACCGCCGGAAAAAGCGCTTGAAGTATGGCTAGAAGACGATATCACAATGTTTTCCAGTGTGGAATGGTAAAAGCCATCGTAAGGATATCCGGCAACTATTGAAATACCCATCGACGCGCTTGATAAGCCAGGAAGTTTGCCCATTGAAACGTTGAAGCTCGTGTTGAAGCTGTTCTGTGATGCTATGACAGCGCTTCTGCTTTGTGGCGAGTAGTGCACTTGCGGGGGCGCTATTATATCCGTTGTTACATTTAACGGCTTTGACGCTATATTGAAAAAGTCCAGCTTCAATGTTCCAGAGCTGTAATTGGAATATAGCGGAGCGATATAGTTCGTAAGATTTCCAGTATTATAATTGAATTCGCACGGGAACGCAGCAAAGAAGTTTGATGAACCTTGAAAATACGACACCATGACCTTTATTATGTAGGTTCCAGGCATCGGCAGGTTTTTGAAATTGAATGTTGCGTTCTTTGTCACGTTGGGATATACGGAACCTATATTTTTAGAGCTAATATTTACTGAAGCCAGGGGACCGAACGTGCTTGGTATAAGCGATACGCTGCTCGCAGGGAAGTCGCCGCTATTAAGCAGGGAAAAGGTAACGTTCACGGAATTTGATGTAGCACCAGAAGACGAGCAACTTCCAGTTAGTGTTACTGTCGCCCCGAAAGAGGACGATAACACCATTGTGGAAATCAGTACGAGCAGCAGTATGAACGGACGCATTTTCTAACACCGCTTGATTAAAGCAATAGATATTAAGCGGTAAAGAATTAAAATGTAAGTATGAGGCGATATGATTGAAGGATTTATTCGGAGAGATAGCACATATAGATGGTGGGCTTAGAGACTTGGAAACTAAGCTTGACGATGCAGAGCAGCTTTCAAGGAAATTAGTAAGGCTGTGCGGCATCCTCATTACAGGCATGCACAGGGACTCCAGCACAGTAGACAAGGAGCTTGAAGAGGCCAAGATAATGGCAGTAGGCCTGATGAAAATCGAGGACGCAAACGAGAACATGAAGGTCCACGCCCTGCAGGAATACGCCGAAGCCTTCATATTTTACAGCATAATAACAAAAAGAGAGGTGCCTGGCTCGGAAGAAACTGGAGTTGGAGACAAGGCGTATCTGCTCGGGATGATGGATGCGGTAGGCGAGCTCAAAAGGGAGGTTTTCGAGGCGCTTTCAAAAAACGATGTAGCACGCGCGGAAGCATATACAAATACCATGCAGGATATATACGACGCATGCAGGGGTATACGGTACCAGGAGCATGTGCTGCCAGGATTCCGCAGAAAGCAGGACGTTGCCAGGGTACTGATAGAGAGTTGCACTTCCGAGCTTTTGCACTTTAAGCATTAGGTCAGATACGCCAATTGTCGTTGCGCGTGCAACTGCTAAAATTGTTTGTTTAGGCTTATATATGGTGCAGCTTGTGCAGAAAATGCTTTCCTCGAAATATGAATTCACCGAAACGCTAAAGTCCGTCGTATTTTCGGCGGATCCGCATTGCATGGAGAAAGTAGGGAAATGCATTAGGGAACTTGGCGAGTATACGGCACATGACAAAGACTCCTTTTATCTGATGATAAACAGCGCCATAATGTATATAAGCATAGGAGCTTCGTCTGTAAAAGCCGAAGGGGTTGATGAATATAGGACGAAGATAAACAACATAGTATTTGCTATTGGTGCGCTCTTTGAAGAATCGCTCAAGGACGAAAAAGTCGCAGAGGCGCTGACAATGGGATTGAGGTATTGGCAATTGAAAGATGTCGAAGATACGCTAAGGCGCTATAGGGAAATTACGTATATGCGGCGTTGAACAAAAACGCGGCTATTCCTTGGGCATTGGGCTACAGTATTTTGATAGCTCGTTGCTTGACGCAAGCTTTTCCACCATCTTTTGTATTTTTGAGCTGTTTGCACCGGAGATTACCTCTTTCACTATCTGCTCCTGCATGCCTTTCGACTTAAGAAAATCTACGACTACGGATACGCGCTCTGAATACCTCTTTTTCAGGTATTTGTAAACTGCTGGTTGAGCCACACCGAGTTTTTTAGCTATGCTTACCTGTGGCATCTTGTAGTCATGATATAGTGTATCCGAAACCGCTACCCTAACAGCAGGTATTGAAAATTTGGTAAGTTTCTCGCACAGCATTTGCATCTGATCACTCTATGCCGAATAGGTTTTTGAGATTCTTCTTTATGCCCTTATCCTTCTCCCATAGGGGCTTGGAATCTTCCAGAGCCTGCTGCGGTTTCCTCTTCTGAAAAGGGAAATCGAATTTTGGTTGCTGCGTTTTTTGGGCAGGTTTTTGCTGCTTTGGGATTGGCTTCCTTGCGCCTTGCACAGGCGTGGACGGACCGCCAAGCGCAACAGCGACTTCAGAGATTAACTCCTGTTCATCCTGCAATGCTACCAGATTTGCACCTCCCTGCATCGCTATTCCGAGGTCGTTGGCCGTGCTGCATGCAACCGCATTGAAATAGCCCGTTTTGTTTGCCGCAAGAACCACTTTTATGGGATTGCCGCATATCACTATGGTGAATGTGCTGTCATCAGTATTGTTGCTGATGTCTGATATTATGTATTCCGGCTCGTCAGACTCGGATTCTGATATTACAGACTGCCCACCCGTCCTGCTTATGGCATTCGCGAGTTTTATTGCAGCAGCCTGATTCTGGGATGAGATATAAAATTTCAAGTTTATGCACCTTGTTTTGTATGAAGCAGTATGTTCCTTGGTATATATAGTTAACCATATTATGGGACTAATATTTATTAATTAAGCTGCAATAACAATATCAAGGTGTTTAATTGCGAGGAAAGGATACACTAGTAATCTGCGAGTCATGCGGCAGAAAAGTCCCAAGAAACAAGGCTGTGATATTTGAGAAGTCGATAAGCTTCAGCACAGACCTAAAGACGGCCAACGACGTACGCTTCTTTGAGCGGAGAAAGGTCTATTACTGCATAAGCTGTGCCAAGCACAGGGGAATTTTCGAGAAGAAAAAACGCCAGGCGATAGAGAAATCTAAGAAAATGATGTGAATGCCAGTAAATCCTGACGATATGCTGATATTCAGGATGCGGCACATGGTACCGAACATGAAGGCGGTGCCGCAGCAGATATCTCAGGCTCCGACGGCGCAGCAGCAGGCGCAGAATGTTCAGGCACAGACCGGCCAAGCGCCAAAGCGGATGGAAACTGCAACCAAACCGATAGCGCAAGCAGTACAGAGCAAGCCGAAAGTTGTGCCTCCCGTAGAAAGCAGGAAGCCTGCAGTTGACTTCAAAGAGGCAAAAGAGGTCCCACTATTTATTGCTCCTACGGTTTCGAGCACGGTGATAGAAGAAGCCGTGGAGGCTGCAGGAGGTGATATGTCGCAGATATCTTCCAAGCACAAAGGCAAAAGCAGGTCAGAAGAGCAGAGCGAAGAGGCAGCTACTGGCCTATCGTGCGTTTGGCATCCGTGGAGACCGGCATATGCAATTTGCAATTATTGCCACAGGCCATTCTGTTTCGAGGACATAGTAGAGCAGAAAGGGCATTATTACTGCCTTGAAGATATAGACAAGGTTGGCTCCGCCGACACGCTAAGCGAGGTTTCCGGTAGATTTAACTACATGAATGTTGGGACCATTTCCGGCATTGCATACGTAGCGATATTCTTGCTGTTCATACTCTTTGCGAACTCGCAGTTATCGAGCGTTATAAGCTATTCGAACAGCGTGGGATTTTTCACATTCCTTTCAACCGCAAAACTACAGGAGCTTTTGCTGGTGCTTGAAAGCATATTTGCGCTATTGGCTTTTGTTGCCGGATTCCTAACCTTGATGCACACAAAAGCATCGGCAGCGCTAGGACAGGCAGTAGGAATACTTTCAAGCATCATTTTTGCATACAGCTTCTTTGCTTACGGAGTGCTTTATGCAATGGTTATAGCAGCTCTTGCACTAGTCGCACTGCTTATGCAAATCTACTCGTTTATTGGCTTGCGTGATGAAGAAACTATGGAAGAAAAGAGCAGCGAGGAACAACCAACCGAAGTGCAGTTCGCCAACGTGGGGCGTTTCTAGATCTATGACATCAGTACAAAAAGGTTTCCTGTGATGTTCTCTTCAGGAATTTTACACTCCGGATGAGTCAATATCTTGGAATGCTCAAATCCCACTTCCACGGTTATCCCGTCCGAGCTGAACGACTTGTCCATGCCTGCCATGACGTTTATGAAATCCGCTGTGCATCTTCGGATAAGACTGCCTGTAGGCTCTTCAAGCTCCACCTCTTTGCCGTCAGGCTTTCTGTAACGCGTATGTACGCCGGCACTGTTTTGAATCACCTCGGGAAGCTTAATCTTTTTTGACTTCTCGGCACCTATGGCACTGCCAGCGTAGGCTTCCACGGGTTCATTTGCATAATACAGTGAGTTCACGGAATACGGCACTGTTATGAGTGATTTGCAGCTGTTCTGAAAACAGTATGTGGTATATAGGCCAAAACTGACATCGTCCCATAACCCCGTATCGTATGTAAGCCTGGCAAGCACCGAACCTACGGTTATGCCTGTGCTTTTTGCGATTTTCCTTGCGGAGTAAAGTGAATGCTGCATGTCGGTATATGCACCCAGAGATTCGTTTGGCATGAGTATTTCCCTGCACAGACGCTCTGCCTCGATTTCTATTTTGTAATCATTGATTAACTTGGGTTTGCTGTCCAGTCTAGGCAGCAAATAGTGAAGGAGGGTGCTGTTGATTGATTGGGGTTTATAGTCCCTTCTAAGCAGGTGCGCGAGCTCATGCGCCATAACCACCTTCTCCTCCTGCGCATTAAGCCTTGACGCAAGAAAAATGGTTAGCTCGCCGGCGCTGCCAATCAGGTATCCGTCCCCTTTCAGGTCTTCGCGCATTACTTTTATGCTGAGCTCGTTCGATTCTATGTTGAAGCTTATGCGATTACCATTGCCATAATGGAAGAATGTGTCGAGAGCCTTTCTTACGTTAGCCATATCGTCGGAGAATCTGTTCGAATAGTCTTCTATCCTCCTTTGGCTATGGGCTTGCATTGGACCACTGACGCTTTGAAATGGAGATTAGGTAATATTTATTTATTGCGCAGTAATGTTACTTGGCGTCAAGGCTCCGGTTCTGGTATCTGCCGCGGCGTTCTATGCCGTCCAGCTTTTTCAGCACCTCCTTCGCTTTATCGAAGGATTTCGCATATTCGGCTCTAAAGCTCGCATATTCGTCCTTGCTTATGGACCGCTTAATTAGGAGCACATCGAACGCCATGTCCTCGGCAGAGCTGGAATAGAACGAAAGCCCGAAGTCTATCACGTAAAGCCTGTTTTCATAGGCGAGAAGATTTGCCTTGGTGAAATCACCGTGGACTATTCCCGCACCATGCAGGGACGCCAGTATTGAAGCGGCACGACTTGCGCTTTCCGAACCTAATGAATGCATTTCTGATGCGCGTATTCCTTGCAGTTTTTCCATTATTATGCCGTATTTTGATACAAACAATGGCCTTGGCGCGTTGGTTATGGAGGATGCCTTGGCCAGAATCCTTGCTTCCGTTTTGGTACGCACGAACCTCAGCGATTCCTCTATTTCAGGCACTAGGTACGATTTGCGCCTCCTGAACTTCATTATGGATGGCACTCCAAGGAAGTCAAGCTCGTATATGTCCGCTTCTGCTCCTTCGGATATCTTTTTCAAAGCCATCGCAAATCCACCTCGTCAATCCTGTATCTTTGCTTTATGCCGAGCTCTGAATTTTTGGGTTTTGCGCCGTGCCTGTGCATAAGCTCCCCGACATAAGCTATCATCGCCCCGTTGTCTGCATTGTATTCATCAGGGGCTACGAAAAACCCGCATCCGTGGGAGTTTGACATTGCCCCAAGCATTTCCCTGAGCCTTTTGCTTTGCGCGACCCCTCCGCATAGTATTGCGCCTCTTTTGCCGCTTAGCAGCAGGGCCCTTTCCGATGCCTCAGCCACCATGCTGAACGCAGTTTCCTGAAGCGAGTAGGCTACATCCCTTAGGGAATTGTGAGGCAGCGACTTTACAGCGTGCGTCAGCAAGCCGGTGAATGTGAAATCCATGCCCTTTACGGTATAAGGCATTTGTAGGTAGCTGCCGCCCTCAGCTACTTTTGCAACCGTTGAGCCCCAGGCCGGGTTGAGCTTTGCGGCCCTGGCGAAGTTGTCTATCATGTTGCCAAGCCCTATGTCCAAGGTTTCCCCGTATATATGATAGCGTTTCAAGCCTTCATCTGCGATGCCTAATATCTGGGAGTTGCCACCGCTGACGTATATTGCCAATGGGTCCTTAATCCCTGATAAATGGGCAGTTATCTGTATGTGGCCTATCGCGTGGTTGACAGGATATACTGGAACGGAAAGTTTTTCGCCTAGCGTCAGGGCTGAGAGCTGGCCCACCCTCAGGCACGGGCCCAGGCCTGGGCCTTTGGTATAGCTTATGGCCTCTATGTCGCCCAGCGAAAGCCCAGAGCTTTTCAGCGCATCGGTTATCACCGCTTTGGCGTTGTTTGAATGGAATTCTGCAACGCGCGACGGTATCATGCCTTTGTCGGTTATTTTGTACATCTCCTTTGCATTGGCAAGTATTTTGCCTTTTTCAGATATGCCTACGCCGAAGGTATGCGCACTGCTTTCTATTCCCAATACTGCCAATGAACCACGCTGAAGCTAAAGCTAAAGTTATATTGCTCGAGCAAGATTAAAAAAGGAGAAGGGCAAGCGTGACATTATGAAGCTACGTCTATGCTTGTATCCTTGTAGCCCATGTTAACCAAAACGCGCTTGACCTTTGACTTGTGGTTGCCCTGCAATTCTATTACGCTGTCTTTGGCCGTACCTCCACATGCAAGGGTCCTCTTGAGGCCCTTTAGGGCATTCTCTATGTCTCCGGAGTTCAGCCCTTCGACTATTGTTACAACCTTGTTAAACTTGGCTTTTTTAGTGTAAACCTTTATCCTGCTTTCAACTTCCTTATCAAGAACGTCGCATACGCAAAGCTCTTTTGGCAATCCGCATTTTGGGCATATATCACTCATTTCTTGGATGCACCCCTCTCGTTGAGCACCGTTTTTATTTTAGCTATCGTCTTCTTCATCTCCCTTATCTTGACTACCTTGCTCGAAACTCCCGTAGCGGCGACCTTCCTTTTCTCTATCGCGAGCTCCAGATTCAGCTCTCCCATCTTCGTCTTAAGGGCGTTATCCTGCAATGCCCTTATGTCTTTAATCTTTATTCCAAACACCTCAAAAACGTTATAACATATTTCTGCGATTAAGATATTAAAAGCTTTCTTACGCCGATGCGACTTAATGTATAAGTCACCACAGGAATCTCTTTACTTTTTCAATATCTGTTTGGTAAGATAACAGCTTATCGCTTAACTCCTTATCCTTCGGATTTATGTCGTTTCTCTCGAGCACACTTTTTACCTCGGCTTTCTGTTGTTCAGTAGTATAGAGATTTTCGCTCAATGCTAGGAGCACTACAGGGTCTTTGTCTGATAAGAGCTTTTCAAATGCCTCGTTTGAAAGCCTATCGCTCAAAGCGATGAAGACCCTGACATTTGGGGTGTTGTCTTCCGCGAGCTTTAGCTGATATCCTATTGCACTTTTATCATTTCTTTCTTCTTCACGCATGACGGTTGCAACGGCATTGCAAAGCCTGACTGCATAGTGCTTGCTCTCGGATAGGTATTCAAACGCTTTTTCCGAAGCCTGGGATGATTCCTTTTCATTTAAAAGCACGTCATTAATGGCTTCGAGATTTGATATCCTTTCCACATTAATACCACTAAGGTTCTTGAGGTTCCTGATCAGATACCATGAAGCGATGGGATCGTCCAATTTTGCTATGGCTTCCTGCACGTCTTGCGATATTCCTGGGTTTTTAGCAAGGTTTTGGACTATCGCAGGATTTGATTCATTGAACAAAAGTAATTGGACATCAGGATCTAAACCCCAATAACTGGCAAGTTCCGATTTCACTTTATCATCAGAATGCCGTTCTAGTATTAACTGTTCTTCCCTTCCTAACTTTTGGTTTTTTATTAGGAGTATTTTTACGACGTCTTCGTCATAATTCGCGAGGACCTTCTTGAAATAACTTGTTAACTTTGCATTTTGTGCAAGAAGCCCGACTAAATATGCATTCCCGCTGTTTATTATTTCCCTTATTTCCTCCTTCGGTATGTCTTCATTCTGTTTATGTATGTGGTGTTGTATTTTTGGAAGCTCTCGGACCAATTTTATAGTATTTTCATCTTCTATTATGCCGCTGTCTATAGCAAGTTTTGTTATGGTTTCTAATGATTTCAAGGAATTTTTTCTGAGAATAAGTTCTTTGGTCAAATCAACCCTTTTGTCCTCATCCATCGACAACAGGGAGTATGCCGCGGCGTAGCCTACCATATACGGCAATCGCTCGACACTACCCACCATAAAATCCATTTTTTGTGCATCGTATTCTTTTGTAATTATATCCTTGCTTCTAAACATAACGCCTGCTACGGCGTTTGCCATGCTTTCTTCCGTATCTGTTATCCATTTCGTTTCCTTGCCTGTGGCGTTATACCTTATATAGTGCACCAGTTCATGCGCGATTATTTCTTTGAAGTTTCCCATTTTTTGGTCTTCGCTTATTTTTGAAATGTCTGGATTGGTATCGAAATAATTCAATACATTGGGATACAAATATATCTTGTTATCTTCCATAGAAAAATGAGCAGCTGTTGATTCCGTTAGTGGTATTGAGATTCCAACTCCTAATTTTTCAAAAGTTCCTTTTTCTATGCCATACCTTTCGAAATCTTTTTTTATCGGCTCTACGAGAATTTCTTTTACTTTTTCAACTTCTGCCACTATTTTCCGCTTGTATGTCTCCTGTTCCTTTTCTTCTTTGGTTTTTTCAATAGAGGCTTTAGTAAATTCCCCCTTTTGCGGCGTAGTTTCTTTTCTTGTATCTGTTTGTTCCGAAGCAGCGAAATGATTATGGATTTGTTTATCTGTATTATCTTTCTGTCGTTCCATAGCTTCGAACTTAGAAAGACCGCTTTCGTTATCTCCCATGTACCCTATATCGATTAGGCTTTGGTAGTAAATAGTGGCATAGCACGAAAAATCATCATGATTATAAGAAAATACCATTTCCCCATTTTCCGTTTTTGCAGAATCAAAAGGATTCATTTATTCACCAATGTTATTTACTGGTTCTTAATATTTATAAATAAGGTTTGAACCAGTGCAAAAAAAGATATATAAAAAAATAAAAACAGCAGAGATTCACTTCTTGACCATGGCATTGTCAAGGACGTTTGCACAACCGCAAGACCTTTCTGCAGGGGTTTCCTTTATTATGTCTGCAACCATAATCTTTACCTTTTCTACGCTTTTTGCAAACTTTTTGCCCACATCCTCAAACGATACTGGAGGTATGCGCTGGTCCGCTTCCATGCCTGCATCATAATCGGTAACTACAGCTATTGAGGAATAACACATGCCCTTTTCCCTTGCAAGCGTTATTTCTGGATATTGCGTCATGTTTATTATGTCCGCTCCTATAGTGTTGAACAGCTTGGATTCCGCCATCGTCGAGAACCTTGGACCGCTTATCACTATTATAGTTGCATTTTCGTGATATTTTATGTTGTCGTAGTCGCCCACCCTCACCGCAAGCTTGTGCATTTCCGGGCAATATGGGAATGCCGTGCTTATGTGGGTGACAGGTGCACCGTCGTAAAAAGTATCTGCCCTGCCACTGGTCATGTTTATGAACTGGTTCGGAAGCGCAAAATCCCCAGGCACGAAGTCCATCCTCAGCGATCCCACTGCAGTTATGGATATTACGCGCGTTACCCCCAAAGAGTCGAGTGCCGCTATGTTCGCCCTGTAGTTTATTTTGTGCGGAGGTATAGTATGCTCTTTGCCATGCCTCGGTATGAAAGCAACACTTCTGCCGTTTATGGTTCCGAGAGATACCTTATCGCTGGGCTTTCCGTATTCCGTATCCATATCAATTTCTTCAGGGTTGTCAAACAGGGAATAGACTCCAGAACCTCCTAAAACTCCGAATTCCGCTTTTTTTTCTGGCATCAATACACCTTCAATACCAGCCGCGTGCCTTCATGGCAGCTGCTACCCTTGAAACCGCTATTACGTATGCTGCAGTCCTTGGCGTTATCTTCTTGCCTTTGTCAGCATATCCCTTTTTAATCGCCATCATGTCGGCATAGGACTTTGTTATTATCTTGTCTAATCTACTGTATACCTCGTCCGCATCCCAATAATAGCCGCCTATGTTCTGCACCCATTCAAAATACGAGCCTATTACACCCCCAGAATTTACCAGGAAGTCAGGTACGTCGAATATGCCGCGTTCGTGTAGTATCTTGTCCGCATCAGGGGTTACTGGGCCGTTTGCAAGCTCCAGGACGAGCTTTGCCTTTATCTTGTCCGCATTCGCGCCTGTTATCTGGCTTTCTATTGCCGCAGGTATCAATATATCTACATCGCTTTCGAGTAGTTGCTCGTTGGTCATCTTCTGGCCGCCCTCGTAGCCTGTTACGCTGCCTGTTTCACTCTTTGCTTTTTCAAGCTTTTCCAAATCCAAGCCGTTAGGATCGTATATGGCTCCGTTGGAATCGCTTATTGCCACAACCTTCGAGCCGAAAAGCTTTCTTGACAATGTATATGCATACATGCCGGCGTTGCCGAAGCCCTGCACGGCTATCTTCGCATTCTTAAGGTCTATACCTAAGGTCTTTGCAGCTTCTCTCATTACGAAAATGCCACCCATTGCGGTTGAATCGCTCCTTCCTTCGCTTCCCCAAACTTCCAGGGGCTTCCCGGTTATCGTACCGAACGCGTTGTGCCTCACTATGTTGCTGTATTCGTCCATCATCCACGCCATTATTTGCGGCGTAGTATAAACGTCCGGAGCAGGAATGTCTACTTCTGGTCCGATGTATTTGCCTATAGCGCGTATGTAGCCCCTTGAAAGCGCCTCTAGCTCCTGCTGCGTCATTGTTTTCGTGTCGCATATTATGCCGCCCTTTGCACCGCCGAAAGGAACGTTTGCAAGCGACACTTTCCACGTCATCCATGCGGAAAGAGCTTTTACAGTATCAAGGCTCTCCTTCGGATGGAACCTTATTCCACCTTTCGTTGGACCACGTGCATCGTTGTATTGTACCCTAAAGCCCTGAAAGACGTGCACATTGCCGTCATGCATTCTTACAGGAATATTAACTATAAGTGTCCTCATCGGCTCGCGCAGTATCGCATGCGCCTGTTCGTCAAGTTCCATTACCTCTGCAGCCTCATCGAGCTGTTCCTGCGCTATCTTGAAAGGGTTTAATTCTTCGGCCATTTTGTGCACCTGTGTATCATTCATGTTTTAGGAGTAGTTGCTCCTGAAGTATTTTTTCAGCAAACTATATAAAGTTCCTTTGCAACGCGCAATTACAACGATAAAAACGGAAAATGCAGGTGCCACTGGATTTTACCACGACAAAATATTTTTGCGATTCTTTATTGGCTGCACGTAAGGTTCCGCTATTAAGTAAGCTTTATATATATTGTGTGTTCATCTATTTAGTAGCACTTCAAGGTGTTAGGACATGGGAATGAAAAACAAGAAAGCGCAAAGCGCTATGGAATACCTAATGACATACGGTTGGGCAATACTAATTATAGCAATAGTGCTGGCGGCACTGTTCTCTCTCGGAATCTTTAGCAGCAGCTCCTTCACAGGAACGACTTGCATTGCAAGCTCCGGATTCTTGTGCAGCTCTCCAGTATGGACTAGCGGCACATTGCACGTGACTCTTGGTCAAAGCACCGGAACTAGCTGGACAGGAGTATCGTTCTTCTTTGTACCAGCAGGTGTTGCAGATCCGACATCAGGATCGCAAGTGACTTCGGCTAACTATGTGATAGGAACCTTAACTCCTTCCACAACAGACCTTTCAAGCGGTCAGACAGTAGCTGCGACATTTGCACTTAATGGCACATCACAGCCTGCAGGAGCTGACTTCTCAACAGCACCTGGAACATCGGCAAGCGGCGCCATATGGGTATTATATAATACACCAAGCGCTTCTGGTCTGCTGTCGCAGATAGCAACAACGACACTGAAGGAAAGCTGATTAGTTCAGCTTTTCTTTCTTTTCTTTTTCTTTATTTTTAATGCCATTTCAACGTAGCTCATGCTAAGCTTTTGTTATCGTTTTACCTTTCTGTAGGATTCAGGATAAGTCAGGACCTTTCCCTCATCTGGGACAGCTCCTTCTTCATGCTTAGGACCTGCATCAGCTCGTTGGCGCTCAGCAGGGGTTTCCTCAGCCTTTCGGTATCGTCTATGGCTATGCGCGGGCACGCGGTATTCACAAACGCATCGAACTCCATCATGTTGTTTATCGAATCAAAATCGAACGTGTTTGATACTATTATCCCGGCGCTTAGTCCAGACTCCTCTATTTTCTTTTTGAGTATTCCCGCCAGTTTAAGGTTATGCTGGCCGTTCTTGGTGCTGACCATTATCCCTATCGACCTTGCCTCTAGCGACGCCAAAACCTTGCCTTTGCTCATTCTTTGATATTTTTCCCTCATGGCATCTATGAATTCGATTTTGTTGTCGAATGGCTCAATGACCAAAAAGGGCTTTTTTGTTGAAAGCAATGCGCCCAACGGGTGGAATATGCCGCCGCCGAAGTACACGTGGGCGTCAACTTTACCGTCTACGGATGCTGCGCTTCCTATGTCGCACCCGAGAATCTGTCCTTGATGCTTTGCAAAACCATAGGGCTTGCCTATGACGACCTTCTTGCCGCTGCTTTCGTAGAATTCCTTCAGCTTCTCCAGCTGGTGTAGGTGCTGCACCGTGGTCACTATGCTTATTGTACTAAAATCCTTCAGGTATTCTAACGATTTTGGGAGAAGGTCTAGAGGTGCATCAATCTCGTACGGTACATATTCCACGTCAAAATCCACGCGATTGAACTCCGCATGGCCGTAGTGTATGAGCTTGTCCACGCCGAGGTTCTTCGCTTCGTCCAGAGCAAGGTCGCATGCCCCGAAATTCGGAGATGCTGATATGAAGACCTCGTTGCCTTCACTCTCGAGCTTTTTGGCATGATTCAGGGCCTTTTGCTTCAAGCCTTCTGGAAACTGTATAAGTATCTTCATATGCAACACTGCAATTGCTTTTAGAAAAAGTAATATTTAACCCTTTTTGATTATTGAAAAAGGCATAGAGAAAAAGAAAATAAAAGAACTGAAGCTCTTCAATTCTTTACGGTCTGTACCTGCGCCACATTGAGCTTGTACAGGCCTGAGAGTTTTGACGAGCCTCTCCTGAAAGCCTCTTTTACGTGCTGGGCGTTCTTTGCCTTTGTCTTTACCATGAATACTGGCTGGCCCTCTTTCAGCCTTGCAGCTACGCTTACGGGTTTGCCGAACGCGTGGCTCATACCCTGTGATATACGGTCTGCTCCTGCTCCCGTAGCCATCCTGTGCTCCCTTATTATCATGTGCGGGTATACAAGAACCTTGAAATAGAAATCCCCTGGCGCCGTGAGCTCCATGTGCTTGTTTATCATCTGCCTGGCAGATTCAATGGCGTTGGAGCGTATCTGTATCGCCTGCTTCGTGGTGAGCGTGAACACGGTATCGAAATCTGGCTTGTCCACTCCCATGTTGAAAACCAGAAGGCTTGTATGGGGCTTTGCCCTTATGTAGTTCTTCCTCGGTTTCTTCTGCGAGTACCTAGCCCATGCCTGTGAGAATATGTACCTGAAAGTCCTTGCGGGTCTTAGCCTAGTCATTATAAACACTCTTGTAAATATGCATAATCCACTTCCGAATAAAGATTAGCGATAATAGTTTTGTATAAAAACTTATAAAAAGATTTGGCACTGTCAGATATTTAGGATTATCCATGCAAATATTAATTGAGAGAATTTGCTTGGGTGTATATATGGAACTCGTGGATAACGCTTTGAACAACGATTTTGATGACAGTATCTTCAAGGCCAAGATAGCAGTATGCGGTCTTGGAGGAGGAGGAAGCAACACCATCCAGAGGATGGTGAAGCAAGGGATAAAGAGCGCAAGCTTCATTGCGGTTAACACGGACTCGAAGCACCTGAACAGCCTGGATCCTTCGATAAACAGATTGCTCATAGGCGGGCCACTGACAAAAGGGCTCGGAGCGGGAGGATTCCCGGAGATTGGGGCAAGAGCTGCAGAATACTCCAGAAGCGATTTGAAGAAAGCGCTTGACGGCTATAACCTCGTATTCGTATGTGCAGGAATGGGCGGAGGTACAGGAGGCGGAGCTGCGCCGATAGCTGCCGGCATTGCCAAAGAGAACGGTGCAATAGTCATAGGCGTAGTCACATTCCCGTTCAGGCTTGAGAAAGTCAGGCTTCAGGTAGCGATGAAGAGCATACAGGAGCTCAGGAAGAATGTCGATACGCTCATAGTCATAGACAACCAGAGGCTTGTAAGCCTTTACCAGAACCTTGCTTTAGAACAGGCGTTCAGGGTTGCCGACGAAGTGGCTTACAGGGCTGTGCGCGGCATAACAGAAACGGTCAATACGCCGAGCTTCATAAACCTGGATTTTGCAGACGTGAAAGCCGTGATGAACAGCGGCGGGCTTGCCATGATAAGCATAGGCGAAGGAAAGGGAACTAACAAAGTTGCTGAGGCTGTAGAGGATACGCTCAGAAACAAGCTTCTTGACGTAGATTACGACGGCGCCACCGGGGTTCTTATGCACATAACAGGAGGGGACGACCTAACCTTGGGAGAAGCCAACGAGATAGGCAGGAAGCTTACAGAGCACATATCACAGAACGCCAACATACTGTGGGGAGCACGGGTAGACCCTGCGTACAACGGGAAAATCGAGCTCATTGCCATATTTACGGGCGTTAAAAGCCCATCGATACTCGGAAGCGGAGAAAGCAATGAATTCGATTCCAGAACGGAAAGCAGAGGCTTTGGAGGAATAGGCGAGATATGAGCATTTGAGGGAATGGTATACTGTCCTTGTATGTGTATTTGTGATTAGATGAGCATGCTTAACGACGGAGATAGGAAGGTCCTTGAAGAGACGTTCAAAAAAGAACTGGCTGGCGATGTTTCGGTCATATACTTTACCGATTCAGAAGAGAAGTGCACCTATTGCAAGGAGAACCTTGGATTGCTGAAGGAGCTTAGCGCCCTGGACAGCAGGATAAAGCTTACGGTTTATGATATAAACGAGCACATGAGCGAAGCGAAATTCCTCGGAGTGGATGCCGTACCCTCGACGGTCATAGGAGGCAAGCGTATTTACGGCATCATTTACAAGGGCATTCCCGCAGGGCATGAATTCGCGTCATTGGTCGGCGACATAATAGATGCGTCCAAAGATGCGACAAGCCTTTCTGAGAAAACAAAGAGCGCTTTAAAGAGCCTCAAGAAGCACATTGACATAAAGGTATTCGTAACCCCCACATGCCCGTGGTGCCCCAAAGCAGTGAGGACTGCGCACCAGTTCGCCATAGAGAGCAAGTTCGTTAAAAGCAGCATGATAGAGGCTTCTGAATTTATGGACCTCGCACAAAAATACGCGGTTATGGGAGTCCCAAAAATAGTGATAAACGACAAGTATTCATTCGAGGGTGCGCAGCCCGAGGAGGTGTTCCTCAACTACGTGATGGCTTCTGCCGAAGAGGTCGCATGAGCAATCGCTCATGCGGATTTTATGGTATCTACAAGGTATTGTGCAAACTCCTTGGTTCCTAACGGTTCTACACCCATGAACTTGGCTATGTCTGGGGTGACTTTTCTTTCTTTCATCGCCTTCTCAACCGCTTTTGTTATTAGCGCCGCGGCTTCTGTCCAGCCCATGAAGGTCAGCATGAGCTCGCCGGCTTTCAGTATGCCCATAGGGTTGGCGACATTTTTGCCAGCGTACTTGGGAGCCGTTCCGTGAGCCGCCTCGAACATGGCGCCGCTGTCGCCTATGTTTGCACCTCCTAGCACGCCTATGTCGCCTATCAGGGCGCCGCATGCGTCGGATATGTAATCGCCGTTAAGATTTGGGGCCAATATCACGTCGTATGTCTCTGGCCTCGTTATTATCTGCTGGAACATATTGTCCGCTATCCTGTCGTTGAATAGCACCTTTCCGCTTGGCATCTTGCCGTCGTACTTGGAATACAAGTCAGCTTCGGTAACTATTTTGTCACCGAATTCTTTCTGTGCGACCTCGTATGCCCAGTCCTTAAAAGCCCCTTCGGTATACTTCATTATGTTGCCCTTGTGCATTACCGTTACCGATTTCCTGCCGTTTTCTATGGCGTATTTTATCGCCATCCTTGTTATCCTCTGCGTTTTCGCTTTTCCCATGGGCTTCAACCCTATGCCGGCATCCGGGTCTATGTTGACGTTCATTGAGCTTTTCATGAATTCGCGAACCTTTTCGGCTTCCGCGCTGTTGTATGGCCATTCTATGCCAGTATATATGTCGTCGGTATTTTCCCTGAAGACAATCATGTCCACTTTTTCAGGGTATTTCAAGGGGCTGTCGAGCCCTTCTATGTACTTAACCGGCCGTATATTCGCGTACAGATCAAACATTACCCTGAGAGTAACGTTAAGGGACCTGAAACCCGAACCTACAGGCGTGGTCAGCGGACCCTTGAATATTATCCCATATGTTTTTATCGTTTCAAGCGTATCATCCGGAAGGCCTGTGCCATATTTCTTTTGGGCTTCCTCTCCGGCTGCCACTTCGAGCCAGTCTATGCTCTTTTCGCTGCCGTAGGCTTTCTGCACTGCGGCATCTATTATGGAGATGGATGCCGCTGTTATTTCCGGCCCTATCCCGTCGCCGTACGTGAATGGTATTGTAGGATGGTCTGGCGTCTCCCATTTGCCGTTATTGAAGCTTATTCGCTCCCTTTTTTCTTCTTCCATAGAAACCACTATCAATATTATCCTGTGTTTATCTCGGTAGGTGAGTTTGAGGATTTGTCCCTGCTGAACTCGTATATTCTTGCGTTGTGCACCTGCTTCATCGCCTCGTCGTGGGTTATGACGAATATCTGCTCGACTATGTTAGGAAGCGAACCGCTAAATACTTCTATCATCTTGTTTATTCCCTGTGCATCAAGATTGTGCGTAGGTTCGTCGAGTATGAGCCATTTAAGGTTCGGCACTATCACCATTGACATCGCTATGCGAAGCGCAAGGCACGCTATGCTTCGCTCCCCACCGCTTGAAACTCCATCCACAGGGAGCCATGTGTCTTCACCCTCTATCTGCACTGAGGCTTCCAATGCGTAATCATCCGAGTATGCCCTGAGCGCTATTGCAGAGTAATCCCCATAGGGGTAAAGGCCCAGCCATAATCCCTCGAGTAGCTCGTTTATCGAATACACAAGCCTTTCCCTAAGCTGCGCCTCGGTATCGACGAGCGCGTTTTTGAATCTTGAGACTTCTATGGAATGCTTCCTAGTTGCGGATATTTTTTCTTCTATGGCGTTTATCTGCGCTATGGACTTTGTAACGTCGCTTATCTGGACCTCAAGCCTTGAGGACGATTCCTTTATCGCAGCGATTTCGGCACTCGCCTTGGCATACTCTGCGTTTTTTTCGTTGTAGCGTTCCCTCACGGCTTCTATGTCCTTGTCCGTTATCTTCAACATCGATATTTGCATTGTCTTTTCTTTCAGTGCGGCTTCGGAGGAAACAATTTCTGATTTGAGAGATTCGGCACGCTTTATGGAATCCATATCCGAGCGGTTCTTTTCCAGATCCTTGTATAGCTCGTCCCTTTTCGGCTTCAGGGTTTTGAGAGCGCTTTCCGAGGCTTCCATATCGGAATTTATACTTTTTATCTTGTTTTTAAGTTCCTCCGCCTTCGCATCAAGCCCTTCGTAAGCGGAGAGATTCGACGCCAAAGCGCTAAGCTCGTTGAGCCTGACGTTTAATGATTTGAGCTCCTTCTCGGAATTGTTCACCTGCGACTCCTTGTGTTTTATCTCCTCGGTTATGGTTTTTATTATTTCATTCCTTTCTTCAAGAAGATGCTTTTTGAGATCTTCGGGCAACGACCTCTCGCATATAGGGCATTTGCTTTCGTGCTTGTTGAGCTCGTCGAGCCATTTCTTAGTTTCTGCGAGCCTACTCCTCGAATCGGCAAGCTCTGCCACCGAGAGCTTGAGCTCGTTTTGTTTTGCATCTATTTCGGATTTCAATGAGTTTATATCCGTTCCTCCGATTTTTTTCTTTATCTCTTTAGCCTTCTCCATATCGGAAAGGCAGCGGGTCAGTTGAGCCTCGCTTGAAGAACGCATGCTTATGAACCTTTTCACCTTTTCCTGCGCCGATTCTATGTTTTTATCCGCGGATTCGAGTTCGCTCGAGAGCCTTTTTCCGGATTCCTGCAGTTCGGTAAGGCTCCCTTTTGGCACTGATATCTTGCTTAGCTGCATTTTCAGCGTGGAAAGCCTGCTTTCCACTTCTGCCATGCTCTTTGAAAGCGCTATCCTTTTTTCGTTCTCTTCACGCATTTTCTGGTACTCCTGCTTTAGGGCTGAAAGTTGCTCGCGCAGGGCCTTGGCCGAATCGTTCAATAGCACAGCCTTTTTCTTTTCCGATTCAAGCCCCTTTGACAACGATTCAAGCTTGCTTTTCATGGCGCTTATATCGGCGTTCTGTACGAATTTTTCGTTTTCCTGTATTATGGCTTTCAGGGAGTTTACGAGAGAGGTTGCGTTCTCTTCGGCCAAGGCAAACCTGTCAAGGCCCAGCATTTCGTCTATTTGCTTCTTTCTCTCGCCCTTTCGAAGCTCGAGGAAGTAGTCGAGCCTGTTCTGTTCGGCGTATATGGCCCTTGAAAAGACTTCGTAGTTTATTTTTAGTATTGCTTCTATTTCCTCCGTTACGCGCTCCGACTGGGTCTGCAGGTATTTGCCGTTCTTTTCTATCTTGGCCTCGCTTTTCTTGTTCCTGCTTATTCCCCTGGAGACAACATACAGGTCATCGCCCAATGCAAATTCGAGTTTTACGGATGCCGAATCTTTTTTCCTCGGCCTGTTCATTATTATGTCTTCCACCTTGTATCGCCTGTGCTCCAGCGCAGGGAAGGTTCCGAAGAGCGCGAACGATATGGCATCCATCATTGAGCTTTTGCCTGCTCCCATCAAGCCCACTATTATGTTGGTGCCGTTTTGGAAGTCCAGAGTGGTATCTTCGTGTGTCTTCCAATTGACAAGCGTTATGGATTTTATCATAAAAGACGCCCTGTTATAAATAGGGTTTAAAGTTTATATGCGCTGTGCAAAAAGCAGTGTAAGCCCTTCCAATTGGAGATTGGCCAGCGGTTCATAGCCGCTGGTAAAACATTTGCTTTATAGAGCTCTCTGCCGCTCTTGTTACGGAAAGGAATTCGTTTATCTCCTCTTTGTCGTATGCGTCTACGCTGCGCGAGCGTATCATGAGCGACTTTTTGCCATTATCTAGGCTATTTATTATAAATTCGTATTTGTCGATCCGGACCATGCTCCTTGGGTCCGATTTGTCGTTGCTTAGCGACATGCTCACGAACGGCATCCTGCCCAATGCCGCTTCTGCGGCATGGCGTATGGCATTTCTTACCGCAGCCGCTTCGCTGTCCGATATGATAAATTCAAGGGGCAGTTGTTTCACGAGCCTGGACTTGCTGTCTATCTCATATTCCGAGAGTTTCTTGAACATCCACAACACCTGTATAAGAGAAGTTCTTAATGGTTCGATATATTAAGCTTTTTGTATAGTATCGTCAGGAAGCAAGGTAATACAAGAAGCGGCTATTCTGGCAATAACAACAACGGGTACCTACTGGCGTTACTTATACAACAAACTGGTACTCAGGTTATGGCGCGTCGTAATGTGTTGCACCATAATCGAGCGCTTTGCCCAGCTGATCATCATTCGGATTATTCAACAAAAGCTTAAAAGAAACAGAGCTTTCATATCAGGCTTTCTTCCGAGACGTCCACTTGGCTGACTCCTTCTATGGCTTTTATGGAGTCTTCTATTTTGGAGGAGCTGTTTTGCTCGTCGTCGAACGTGAAGAAAACCTTGAGGACCTTTATCCCGAAAGCGACCTCCTGCGAATCCATGCTCGCCGGATTTAGCTTTGCCTTTATGCTCTGGGAGACCTCGTCGAATTTGCCCTCTTCCGCGTACACGTTGAAAATTACTCCTACTTTCGCCATTATGGTCCCTCGAATCCGCAATTTTTGCATTTGTATATGTTTGCTATCTCCCTGCAGTGAGAGCATCTGACTATGTCTGTCTCGCCGCAGTTAGGGCATTTGAATTCGCTGTATTCATGGGTAAGCCTGCCGCATGAAACGCATACTTTTCCAGGTAAATTATTTGACATTAATTGTCACCTTGTGCGCCTGCCGCGTTGCCTTCCGTTGCCGAGCTCCGACCTTAAAGCGCTAAGAGTCAGAAACACCACAACCAAAATTGCAAGCAAAAGCGCGATTATGATTATTAGCATAACAATTATTATATTTATCGTTGTTTGGCCGATGTAGCTCGTCACGTTTGTTGGTGTTGGGGTAATCCTCTGTACGGGCTTTGAGGTGAGCATTTCGTATATCTGCTGCGTGGAGTTGCTTATCTTGTTGCCTAGAAGCACAGCGTAATAGCCATTGGCAAGCAAGGAATGCGCCCTTTGATGGCTTGAATATGAAGATTCGTTCATGTAGAACAACGCTTCATCAGCGAATTGAGTAGCCCATGAGCCAAACCTTGAAGAGTTTATCATTGACGCAGTATCATTGTAAAGCACCGGTGTAGATACTGGAGGCGTTCCATGCTCGTCAGTTGTTATGTAATCCGAATCAAGCAGTGCAAGCGCGTAGTTTCCCTTGTTCATAGCCTCCTTTGCGCTTATGATGTAAACGCTTGGGACCGAGGAAATATTGCCTGATGAAAGCGCCCTTGACACTGCCGAGGCCGCTATAGAGTTTATGCCTGTGCTTACGTTGACTTCGAGTGAGGAATTGCTTGGCGTGCTCATTGAATATATTTCGTTGGCCGCTTTGCACCATGCGTATGCCTCAGCTGCGGAATAAACATTCCTCAGTATGCCGTCTGAGTCTATGGCTGTAGAATTGTACTGGCTTATCAGGGCGTTTATCGTGACGTTGCCCCAGAGCTGCCTTAGTTCTCCGTTAAGCACGTTGTTGTAGTTGGAGCGCGTCAACGGCGGCGGTGTCAACGAACTGCAATAGTATCCGACAGAGTTCAGCAGGTCCATGCCCTTTGATATGCTTAAGTTGGGATTTTGGAACATGAAGCTGTTTATGAAATCCAGGAAGGCGACATCTGCAGAGGCGTAATAGTAACCCTTTTGCCCTAGCTGTGCGGCGCCGGCTTGATTCACCGACAAGTTCGCAGCTATGGCCCTGAAGCCCTTGTATGAGGATACGTTTCGTATGGATGCATTGGTAAAGTTAAGGGTAAAATGCGAAAGAGCATCCAACACCGACTGGTTGCAGGAATTCGAGCAGCTCAGCTTGGCTTGCGGTATTTTATATATATCATAGTTGTTTGAGACGTTAAGGCTTACGTTTAACCCGTATACAGGAGCACTGCCTGTAGCGTAGGAGAAAGCTTCGCTTACATTGCTTATAGGTATGACGCGTATTCCAAAATACCTTGACGCCAGATAGTATATTTCCGTTTCCAGCGAATTGTTCCCGGCAAACGGCACCATTATGAAGCGCATGGCGTGTGCTTTTGCAGTCTCCACCTTGTCGTATACCCCGCCTATTAAGCCTATCGTGCCGTTGCTGTTTATAACGCCGGTTACGGTAAAATTGTCAAGCAGGGGCTTATGCGATAATGCGGATAGAGCCAATAGCGTCATTGCGGTGCCTGCACTAGGTCCGGAGACGTTAGCGCCGCTGTCAAGTATTTTGTAATGGAAATCGTAATTTTTGTAGTTGATACCGAGCATTGACGATGCAGTCATTGCCGCAACTTGAGATGAGTTTAAAGTAGATTGTCCTACGCTGACTGGCCCGGTTATGTTTACCGTCCCGTTGCCAGTGGTCACGTCGAGCTTGATTAATGTAAGCGTGCCGTTGTTGGTCTGCAGTATAACTGCTGGAGCGTGTATTGTAGCGTTGCCTACGAACTGCGCCGATGAAACGCTAAAAAGCGCAGCAAGCGTCAGCGAAGCCAGAAACAATAATTTCACAAAATTCATTTATAACCCTCGAAAATATTTTGTCGCCATAATATCCAAAACGCAATAGCCTTTATTTCAATATTAAGAGCTTAATGGTAATATAACTTGCGGTTTATTTTTATTTTTTGTTTATTTTTTGTTGTAGTTCTCGTATTTGGTTGAACGCTGCCATATCTCCTCGAACCTCGACAGCGCTTCCCTCCTGTTTATCGCGACTATGTGCTCGCTCTTCTTGTTTATTATGTTTAATGGGGGAATCTTGAAGGCGTTTTGCGCGTCTATTATTAGCCTTTCGTGCTGCTGCACCGCATCGTTATCGGACATTACCCTCAGCTCAAGGCTTATTCCCTTGTTTGCGAGTTCGTCCCTGAAATCGAAATACCCCCTTTCGAAATGGCTGCCGAGCCTATTTGCCGTAGTGAGTATCCTTAATGAGCCGTGGTTATGTTCGTTGCCAGATATTAACGCCAGCAGGTTTTCGATAGCCTTGCTGTCAAAATGCATGTCCAGTATGCTTATGTCGCCCTTTAATTTTCCGAAGAACCTCTTTGAAAGCACCAGTATGTTGGAATATGGCGTTTCAGGGTTTATGCTTATGGGGCGCGGTACCCGCGAGCCCTGCTTTGCGTTTGAGATTTGGAGCTCCTTGATACTAGATATCACCCCAAGAGCAACACCAAGAAAAGGTCCTAACCCTATCATCAGGCCCAAGTAAAAATCCGCGTCGAGAACCGCTAGCAAAAGCGCGAATATTATCGAGGAAAACAGCATACCTATGCTTAATACCCTATATGCAGACCTTCCTATAAGCCATATCGCGCCTACGGCAAACATTATCAACGCGAAAGGGAGCATTATATAAGTCAGGTGCACCGCAACGTCAAGTGAAGACGCACCTGAAAGGGATGCCAACAGGGTGTTCGACGGTGTTATATTGTACGCGTTTATAATCGACGTAACGCCACGCACCACACCCACGGAATAAGAGAGCACCTGCATGTAATAGAAATCCGAGAGCATGGCTATGAAACCCGAAATCAGGGCCATATAAGCTAGTCTTGCGTGCCTTGCGCTTTCTGATGAACCATTCGCCATAAGTATAATTTAGCGTTAAGCAATTAAGATTTAACTCTGCGAGCGGGAAGTCCCCTTCTGTGAGGGAGGGGTAGTTCACCTGTACTGTTGCAAGCAAAATATGCGAATAACACTAAAAGTCATGACGAGCAATAATGGCTAAAGAAAGAAAAAAGCAACATATAGTGCTCAAGTTTATATCCCTTCCATGAGAATATTTATTTATGGACTATTTGTTCAGGTTCGCAAAGCCAAGGCTCAACCAAGAGGCCATGATCAGCGACATATATGGCGCTCTTGAGGAGAGGCGCGACATATTCATAAACGCCCCGACAGGGATAGGAAAAACCGACGCCTCTTTAGGAGCTGCGTTGACATTTGCGTTAAAGAGAGGCTTGGACGTATTCTTCCTTACGCCGAAGATATCGCAGCATAAAATAGCAATGGAGGCGGTTGCCGGGATAAAAAGGAAGTTCAACCTTGATTTCGGGTTTGCCGATATAGTTGGCAAGCGCAACATGTGCATAAACGACAAGGTCAATTCCATAGAGAGCGACGGGTTCTACAGCGCCTGCGAGAGTGTTGTCAAAGCTGGCAAGTGCGCGTATTTCTCCAACGCCAAGAGCTTTGATGCGGACAGCAAAGGGCTTGCGGAAGCCATGGAGAACGGGCATAATTCCATGCTTGACTACTCTTACGGGAAAGGGGTATGCGCTTATGAGGTGGCGGCCAAGTACGCAAGGAATTGCAGAGTCATAATCGCAGGATATTCTCATCTGCTGAACCCCTACAATAAAAGTACGTTCCTCAAGAAAATAGGCCACAGCATAGACAACGCCATAGTAATATGGGACGAGGCGCACAACCTTATAAACATAGCCAACGCCTACTTCAGCACCGCCATATCGGAGCTAGGCATAGACGCGGCAGAGAGGGAGCTAAAGGCCATAAACAGTAAAATAGACCTGGACTATCTCAAGTTTGCGATAAAAAAGCTTGCATCAAGGAAACTCGCTTTAGGTATGCCGGAATCTTTCGTGGAGAAAAGCGACATGGCGGAATTGATGGAAGGTGAATACGAGAAGCTTATAGACACGCTTGAAAAAGCAGGGCTTGAATATATACAGGCGAAGGCTGCGAAGCGTTCCGCAATATTGCACGTTGCTCGCTTCCTCAGGGGCTTCCTTGACGCAGATGAATCCACTGCAAGGATCATAACAAACAGGAACGGGCGCATAAGGCTTAACGTGAGCTGTTTATACCCCGACAGGGCTTTGCCTACGCTGCAGGAAGCATATGCCAATGTGTTCATGAGCGCCACGATGGAGCCCATGAATATGTACGCTGATATGTTCGGGCTTGCTAATTCGAAGATGATGAGCTATGCCTCGCCCTTCCCGAAACCCAACAAAATTGCGTTCATAGACGAGAACTTCACAACGAAGTTTACGCAGAGGTCAAACGAACAATATGCAAACATAGCGAAACGCATAATGGAGATAAAGGAAAGCGTACCTGGAAGTCTGGCAGTGTTCTTCCCTAGTTTTACTGTGCTGGACGGTATATCAAGGCATGTCGACGTAAGCAAGAAGTACGTGCAGAGGCGCGATATGGCCAGCGTTGCCACAGAATCATTGCTCAAACGCTTCATGGAGGACGACGGCTCGACGCTGATGGCCGTCATGGGGGGGAGCCTCAGCGAGGGTGTCGACTACAAGAACAATTCCATAAAGGGCATAGTCATAGTCGGGATTCCACTCACGGCACCGGACCTCGAGCTCAAGGCAAGGATTGCCTACCTTGACAAAAGGTTCGATGGGAAGGGAATGGACTACGCCTACATAATACCAGCAGTGGTAAGGGCAGTACAAGCAGCAGGAAGAGCTGTACGCAACGAAAACGACAGGGCCGTGCTTGTATTCATGGACAAAAGGTATTCGTGGCGCATGTACAGGGCTGCGATATCCAACAGCATAGAGATAGCTGATTCCAAGGATTACATAAAATCGATAAGATTTTTCTGGGATCTAAACAACGTAGTAGATGAGGTAGTAAAGGGCAAATCCTATAAGGACGCCGAGGAATAGCGGAGGTATTGCCGGAAGGGCGCGCTTGTATTTTCTTAATATGAACATGGTCAACAGAAGCCCGAGGACTGCGCCGAATGCTATGAAGAAACTCGGGACAAAGCTCAGCGTAAGCTTGTATGCAGATACCGCGACCATGAGCGGTATCGCCAAATCGCCTGTGCCAAGCGCGACATTGGCTGATATCGGAACGAGACCCATGCCGCTTGATTTTTTCATCACCGACATTATCCTCCTGCCGCGCGAGCCTGATGCCTTGAGCTCTTTGTTGTATTCTGCAAATTCCTTCTTGCTGAAGTTAGACTTCGGCACCCCTTCGACTTCGCTCATGTCGACCATGAATGCGAGGTTGTTTTCCGTGACCACGTTTGCCAAAGTTATCATGTGCTTTGTTATAAACACTGCTACGAAATCGTATATAGCGAGCAGTCCCATGAATATTATCGCCGCAAGGAAGCTGAAGCCCACGCCAAGCACTGCGCCTACCCCTATGCTTGCTATTATGGCTGCAACGTTCTTCAGCTTTACCCACTTGTTCTTTGCAGCAACAAGCAGTATCGCCATTATTACTGCACCTGCCGTTGCTATGTTAGTGTTCTGCGTGGCATAAGCGAGCAGAATCAGGAACACGTAGAACGAGGCTATGAATATCACGACTCCCTCTATCACCCTGAATAGTTTCGCACCGTGATAAAACCTGAATATAAGTATCATCACAGCAGCAAGGATTATTATGTACCCTATGAGAAAAATGGCGTTTGTCGGTCCCGTTGCCACCTGCGAGCTGGTAATCTGCTGGTACGTTGCGCCGTTGAACCACAGCGTGGCCAGCGCTATCCCCGCGAACTGCACGATCATGAACATAGTCAGGATTCCGACAAGCTGCCTATTCTCTATCAACCTTTTTTCCAACAATACACCTTTAGTCTGCCTCGTGGTGGACAAGTTTTATGACTCCCTGCCTTGGCCTGTATATGTCTCCGGAACGCTCGAGCTCCGACAGGTATTTGCTTGCAGTCGCGGAATCTATGCCTGCAGCCTCAGCCTCTTCTATCACGCGCTGCATCTTTATGTTGCTGTCGTCCTGCTCCAGCTTCTTTATTATATTGAGTATGGAATTCATGCGGTCCACTTTCTCGCGCGGCATGCCAGTGAGTATCGTGTCTATGTCTATGCGCCCTCCTGTATCGAGAGCTAGTGACTTGAGCATGAACCTGCTTAGGTTTATCGCCAGTTCCGCGTCGGACACCTCCACGACGTCTGCGAGCCTGCTTTTGGCGCTGGCCTCACTCATCCTTACCAAGCCTTCAATCTGACGCGGGGTTATCGGCACTGCACCCTGCTTCATTCCCGTCTTCCTCAAGTCTACATAGTATTTTTGTATGTGCTCGCTCGCTTCCTGGCTGAGCCTCGGTGAAACGTACTTCCTCGCGTACGCTATATATTTCCTCAGTAGGTCGTGGCTTATTGGCGGCGCCTCGACCTGCTCGAACTCCTTCATTTCAGCGAGCCTTGCGCCTGCGGCCTCGTGCTGCACTAGTATATGCTTGGCTATGTTCCTGTCTATGTCTTCATCCATTACGTCTGTTATGGGAAATATCAGGTCAAACCTTGAAAGCAATGTGGGAGGTATGTCGAACTGCTCCGCAGGATATTGGTGAGGATCGAAACGGCCGAATTTCGGGTTTGCCGCGGCTAGGACAGCAGCCCTTGCGCTGAATGTGGCTATGATGCCAGCCTTTGCCACGCTTATAGTCTGCGATTCGAGCGCTTCGTGCAGCGCGGCCTTGTCCTCGGAGCCTATCTTGTCGAATTCGTCTATGCAGACTATGCCGCCTGAGCCGAGCACCAGCGCACCAGCTTTTAGCGTCCAGCCCCCCTCTGAGAAATCGTCCCTCTCGGCAACAGCTGTTAGCCCTCCTCCAGTAACGGATTTGCCGCTGACGTATATGCCTTTCGGCACCAGCTGCGATACCGCTTGAAGTATCCTGGTTTTTGCGCTTCCGGGATCACCTATTAGCATTATGTGCATGTCGCTCCTTATGATCCCACCGTCAACAAGCGTCTTGCCCATTGTGCCGCCGAAGAGCTGCAACGCCACAGCTTTCTTTATCTCATCGTGGCCATATATAGACGTGGCAATGGATTTTCCTATCTTTTCGAATATCTGCGGGTCCCTTGAAAGCTCCTTTATCTCCCTCATCTCCTCTTCGGTTATCGAAAGCTCTGCGAACTCCTTCTGTTTGGGAACTATCGAGACAGCTTCGACGAACATTGTATAGAGGTTCTGCTCGGTTTTGCCGCGCTGGTTCTTCCTGGGTCTTATGCGCAATACGCCTGTCAACTCTATCCTGTCTCCAGGTATTACGGTGTTCACCATGTCGTCCTCGAGCCAAACCTCGAGCTGCCAGGTCGGCGTATTGCCCCTGAGCTTCTCAAGAGGGTCTTGGACCGCTATCTTTTGCAGGTTTATGAACTGCGATTCCTCAGGAACCTGCTTCAGGGATTTTCTCTTGCACTCGCGGCATATCTCCGGGACAGGGTCCTTGTCTGTTTGTACAGTCTGCCTTGCACCACAAAACGTGCACTCGTAAACGCCTATCCTTACTCTTGGGCTTATCTCGGACCTTTTGACTATGAGCCCGTCCAGGCTTATGAGCTTTGATATGTACGATGAGCCCACGTCCTGCACCAGCGGGTTGTTTATTTTAAGACCGTAGAACCTCACGTGCGGCTCGTGCATTCCCAGCTGAACGTCGGAAAGCTTGTATTTGAGGGATTCGTTCGCTGCGCGTACGACAACGTCAGGATTGTTAACGAGTTCGCTGGCCATGTTTGGGTCGAATTTCGCAAGATCGCTTATGCCCACTGAAAGGCTGCGCTTCTCCGGGAACGATACTATTATGTCATCGATGCCTTCCCTGTAATATAGCTCCAAGAATTCGTCAAAGCGGGATTTTATTGCAGATATTACAGCATCTTCCAATGTAAAGCACCTTAAGCCATTGTCAGAAACAGCCCGAAATTGATTATGCTTTAAATTATTTATAAGCTTCTATTGTATAGTTATAGCATTAAATCCACGTCGAAGTGTAATAAAATGCCAGACAACAAAAAAATGATAATAACATCCGCGCTGCCTTATTCAGAAGCAATACCTCACATAGGGAACTTCGTAGGCTCGATACTGCCAGCGGATGTTTTCTACAGGTATACCGAACTTGCAGGATATGACTCTATATTCATATGCGGCTCAGACCAGCATGGCACTCCAATAGAGATAAGGGCGCTCAAGGAGGGTGTTGCGCCTGAGCGTTTGGCAGACAGCGTACATGAACGCATGAAGGAGATTTTCGGAAAATTCGAATGCAGATTCACTTATTACGGCAAGACCCATTCTGAAAGCAACAAGAAAGCGGTCTACGAAATCTTTGGCGCCCTTGAAAGGAACGGATACATAAAAAGCGTTGAATCGGTAATGCCTTATTGCAACATAGACAAAAGGTTCCTTACTGACAGGTATATAGAAGGCAAATGCCCGTACTGCGGCTTTGAGGGTGCAAGGGGGGACCAGTGCGACAACTGCGGCAGGCTTTTAACACCAGGGGAGCTTGTAGACCCTTATTGCGGCTTGTGCCACAACAAGGATATAGAATTCAAGAAAACGATGAACCTTGCGATAGAGCTTGACAAGCTCCAGCCAGACATACTGGAATTTGTGAAAGGACGCATGGGTTCATGGAGCAAGAACGCGGCTAACAAAACCATCAGTTACCTCGGGCAGGGCTTGGAGGCGCGCGAAATAACCAGGGAGATGAAATGGGGCTTTCCTGTGCCGAAGGAGGGCTTCGAGGACAAAGTCTTCTACGTGTGGTTCGATGCAGTCATAGGATACATAGGCATAAGCATGGAATGGTCGGATAAATGGAAGGATTATTGGAAAAACCCTGAGACAAGGCTCATACAGTTCATGGGAAAGGACAACATAGAATTCCACACAATGATGTGGCCAGGATTGCTCATAGGGGCAAACCTCGGCTATGTGCTGCCCCATACCATATACGCTTACGAATACCTTACGGCAAAGGGCTTGAAGTTCTCCAAGAGCAGAGGTGTAGGATTGAACATGGAAAACGCCCTTGAGATAGCAGATGCGGATTATTGGAGGTTCGCACTTATGTATCTGTCTCCTGAAAATTCAGACACTGATTTCACGATAGCCCTTTTTGTGGACATAATTAACAAGGTAATGAACGACAAGATAGGCAACTACGTGCACAGGGTTTTGACCCTTTTGAAGAATTCAAAATTGCGCGTGGAAGACTTAAAAACAGACATAGGACAAATGCCCAAGGCCATAAAACTGCGTGAAAGCTACGTGAATAACTTTGAGGGATTCAGGATTAGGGAGGCGCTCAGAGATCTGGTCGCCATTGCGGACTTAGGCAACGAAATGATAAGCAACAAAAAGCCGTGGGAGATCGTTGGCAAGGACGGCGTTTTGCCCGGAAATGAGGAAAACGCGAGAAGCATGCTCGGTAGTTTGGTAAGGCTTGTGTACCACATAGGCATGCTGATGTGGCCTTTCGCCCCAGAAGCATCGAAAAAAATCTTGCGGAGATTCGGAGTAGAAAAACCGGGCATTTCCTTGCTCGATAACGAGATTGAGGCGCTTGACCTGGAAGGGCTTGAGCCGATATTCACAAAGTTCAGTGAAAAGCAGCTCAAGAAACTGGAAAAGTTCGAAGAAAGCTGATTCTGCAAAGTATAAATATTAGGAAATGCCCAGCATATATTATGTACATAGAGGTGTACAAGGAATCTGAATTAAGGACACAGAGTTTGAAGGTTAACTCAGGGTCTCCAAGAGAACTTCTCAGAAGCGAACGCATAGCACATTTTACCTCTTTTAAAGCAGAGTTTACAACTACAGTTCAGGAATCGGTAAATGGAAGGCTGCACATGGACATAAAAACCGGCATGGAAAAAGGGAGCTACACTGATTTGTGCGTATCTGGCAATATGCAGGCAATGGTGGTCTTGGAAGCGATAAAGAACGTCATAGCATTGAACTCTAGGTTTGGAAGCACGAACATAGACTTGTATGCTACCAAGGTCAAGAACGAGTTTAAGCACCCATATGACACACCCACGCTTTACGCAGTGCTTGATTCAACAGGCGGCGATACTACTGCGCATTTCAAAATTTCGGAGATTAAGTATTTTGACTTTATCTCTAGCGAAGAAAGGAATGCGACGACGCTCAAAATATACTACCCGAGCCCATTTTTTTACAGTAAAACGATGTCAAGCAATGGCACACATAGAGAACGGATAACGACAAATATAGTGCTCAGCAGTATGGAAATAGACGCACATGAAGTGCATTGGGCAATAGAAAAGGCGCGGAACACAACAGACACCAAGGTTGTTGAAAAGCAGCTGCGGATAGACAATTTCTAGACCATATACAAAATTTTAACTAAGTGGGCAGGAAATCCACACCATTTATGGGTGGGATGAAAGCGAACCGCATAAATAGCCCAGAATCATCAGACGCATCTTCATCTGGGAAAAACTCCCTTTTTCCATTCGGGAGAAAGTGGCATCAGACCAGTTTGCACTTGGTATGTTCCTAGTTCATCGAAATTTGCCACATGGAATTGTGGTCTTACAAAATCATCCGAAGGCGTTGATTCGGGCGTGTCCCGCCCTATAATGGAAAATTGCCTCGAAACATATATATACTTTTTTATCCATATTCCATTATCCAGTTTGCACTTGGGAAGACCATATGCTTTAGCAGTGGAGGATGTCACAAGCTTATAGATGCATATTAATCCGTTAAAGCACCATTTTCTATTCGCTTTAAGATAAAAACGTAGTGAGTTTATGAGTCAGTTTAGCAAACAGATGCACGGCCCTTCGGAGACCAAAGGCTCCGGAAACGGCAAGAGAAAGATAAAGTTCAAGGACAAAAGAAGAAGCAATATGGGCAATTACTTCAGCGCCACAAAGCTTTCCGGTAAGGATATAACCGATACCGTAAGGAGGCGCGGAGGAAGAAGTACCGCAAAACTCAAGGCTGCGAAGAGCGTGAGCGTGCTTACCAAAGAGGGCTACAAAAAGCTCGAAATAAAAGGAGTGCTCGAGTCCAAGGACAACAGGAACTTCGCAAGGCAGAACATAATAACCAAGGGCACTATAATAAACACCGACATGGGCAAAGCGGTTGTGGTAAACAGGCCCGGAAGGGAAGGGACTGTTATAGCCAAGCTTATATCGTGATTTGATGTCAGAGAGGGTTTACTCTTTCGACAAGTCAGAGATGGAAAAATTGTCAAAGGTTCTTTCCTACGACCCGTACCTTGACAAGAACCTGCTCCCAGACATGCCGAAGGAATTCGAGGACAAAAAATACATGGAACAGCATCCGGAGCTCAAGCAGCAGATGGAAGATCTCCAGAAGCGCATAGACGATGCGAAGGACAGGTTGAAAAACGACAAGAACCTCAACGTAATATTTGCAAGGCAGGAGTACAGCTTAAGGGAGGGGGCATCGCTTGGCCTGAACTCCGAAAAGTGCTATTTATACCTCAAGGCAAATGACGAATTCCTGAAAAACGCAGAGGACAGGCTTAAGGATGAGTACAAGAGCTTTGCGCTTGCCGACGCAGAAGCCTCGCAGAAAGTGATAGCGGCAATACACGATGAGGAAGAGCGCGCGAATGCCGGGTTCGGATCCATTTTCGGGTAGTGCCCATGAACATTCTTAGCATAAACGACCTCTCAAAGGACGACATGCTTAAGATATTCGACATTGCAGAAAATTTGAAGGACAACAAGGAACAGACCTCACTCAGGGAAAATTCAACACTAGCGCTTTTTTTCGAGAAACCCTCTACGCGGACAAGGACCTCCTTCGAAGCAGGGATATCGCAGCTCGGAGGAAAGGGAATATACATAGATTCAAACACAACCCAGAAAAGCAGAGGGGAGAGCTTTGCCGATATAGGGCGTATGCTGAGCAGCTATTGCGACTTCATAGCAGCAAGATTGTACAGGCATGACGACATAGTTGAAATGGCAGAAAATTCTTCTGTGCCCGTGATAAATGCGCTTACGGATCTCGAACATCCGACGCAGGCGCTCGTGGACATGTATACGATTAATTCGCACATAAAGAATTTCAAGGACGTGAAGATAGCTTTTGTTGGCGATATAGCTACCAACACTGCAAATTCTCTCATGCTTGCAGCCACGAAGCTTGGGGCGCGCATGACTCTTGTCGGGCCAAAGGATTACAACCCCAACAGCACGTATTTCAACAAAGCTAGGGAGCACGGGCTTGTGTACGTGTACGACAACGTAAAAGAGGGCCTGGAAGGGGCAAACATAGTCTATACGGATACGTTCGTAAGTATGGGACAGGAAGTTGAAGCGGAAAAAAGGAAAGAGCTATTCAAGGATTTCCAGGTCAATTCAAAACTCTTGGAATACGCAGACCCTAGCGCCCTGGTAATGCACTGCCTCCCGGCGCACAGGGGCGAGGAGATAACTTCCGAAGTGATTGACGGACCAAAGAGCATAGTTTGGGAACAGGCGAAAAACAAGCTGCTCATAGCAAAAGCGTTGCTTCTTTTCCTTTCGCTCCAGCAGAACTAAATTTTGCATTTGCTATGGCTTTGTGACTAATTCAAAATAATAGGCAGAGCAAAGCGCTGATTATGGCATGGCAGATAGCAGTGGGTTAGACTGGACGAAGGTTATTGGACCTCTAGAACATACTGCATGGAAATGCGGCATAACGTTGTAACTTCTGTTATTACGGCGGCGTGTATCCTAAAGTCCACGATGTGCTATAACTAACTCCATTAGGCACGCCATTTTTGTCGTTGCCGCTGTAATCATTGGCGTTGCCGTTTAACGGCCACCAAGCCACAAGATTTTGTATATTCATCGGCGCACCGCCTATGCCCTCTCTATAGAGGATTTCGATATTGTTTGCAGGGATGGCGGTGTTGTATACCTGCACATTGGCAATAGAGCCATCAAAATAAGAATTCCACGAATTCTCATAACCTATAACCCATGGAAATGAAGAATCAAAGTGTGTTGGCAATGCACCGTCTGTACATGTTGTTCCTGAATGGGAACCAGAGTTAGTGTAATATGCTACAGGCTTTCCGTTTACGTAAAGGCTGAACCCATAACTCGAATTGTATGTGCCTACAATAAAGTACCAGTGGTTATATTGGTATATTGAGTTGGAGGTGGCAAAACTACCGATGCCGTTTGAATCCCAACCAAAGAAAAAAGAGAAGCCGCCGGAACTCGAGGGTCCGGTTCCCAGTGTAAGCGAGTTCCCTGCGCCTGAACCCCTATCGTTGAGCAATACGTTGGAGTGGGCACCGCAATAACCGGTACTGTCACCAGAAACGTCGACCCAACCTCCTTCAGTCCAGCCGCCGCCAGTTACGTTCCTATACAACTGTGTGGTTACTGCAGAACTGCCTCCATTAAACAATGCAACATACCGCGGCAGCATGCCGTTGCACATGCCCTCAAGGTCGATAGATGTGGTTGTGCCAGGGCCGTTAGGCCTGAAAACCTGGCATGAGCCCGGCGGAGCTTTTGGAGCGAAGTTTGCCGAGTTGAATACTCCCAGCTGGAACAATGCAGCAAGGACTATCGCGATAACGAGTATTGCCCAGCCGTAAGTCATAAGATACTCCATAGCCGACTGCAGGCGAACTCCTTCGGAAGTTTTATCAGAAATGGCATGAACTACCAGAAAATCAGCATGCTTTGTTGAATATGTATGCTTTAACCTGTGCATCTTCTCATACCAGATTAATAATCAAATCTTTAAATACGTTAGTTGAAGTCGAATTTTATACCAACATTGTTTTCTACCTTTTTATGGTTTTTTAGCCGGGATATTCCTGCCTCAAAAATAAATCAACAGGCAGGGATTATTCAGGAAAGCCATCCATTATATAAAATTTGTCCTAGAATATCTACCATGAATCTTTTAGTAAAAATAGCAATAGCGACGATAGCAGTAATATTCGTTTTAGGCATTGTTTTCGGAGCGGTGCTTGTTCTGTACCACCCTAGCACAACACCCCTAACGTCGGCACAGGCCGAAGCCTTAGTGCTAAAAGACGTACAGCAGGAATACCCGAATGCGGTTTTCAACGTTATAAGCATATCACGTTCCAACCTCACAAAAGACAGCTGGAACGTAGTTCTCGATGTCGTATACAATTCCACGAAACCGTGTCCCGAAGTTATGACAGAAGGTTTCGATTACCCCGCAGTTACCTTGGTTCCCAGCGACGAAGTACTTTATGCGTCCGCTTGCAAGGTCTATGGCTATGGGTACGCCCCAGATTATGTCATATCGCAGCCGTACATCGCAATGGATAGGGCGTTTGAAAGCGGCAACAGCTCAATAATAAATTATATATCGAGCCATGGCTACAACAACACGAACGCTTATGCGAGTTTTTACAGAACGGCGAATCCGTTCCTTCTCTCTTTGGGAATAAACTCTACAAGGATGTGGATAATAAAGTACAATGCCACAGATACAAAAAGCGTTTTATACGCCGCAATGAGCGGGACCGGAGTCGTTGTGTCGACTGTCGTAATCAACGCGACCAACGCAACAGATTTGGTGGAATAGTTATTTATATAAGTAAATTATTTTTATCAAGTGTAACATTAGTTACCAATAGTACATAAACATATACCTTATTTTAAGCATTTTAGTTTCGTATATGGTGCGTAAATTATGCATAATGCTGGACTACAATAAATATTTTGTGCAACAAAAGGCTTTTAAAGCTTGTCAGAGAAATTTTTTCGACCAAAAAAGGCGATCTGAATGAGCGACTTCGTTAACAACATACTGGGTGGAAACGCTTCGACGAGCGAAACACAGGACATGGGATCTTCCCAAATAAAAATAATAACGGCAGGATTCGGCGGTGGAGGCAACAACATAGTGAACAGGCTGGTGAAAGCAGGTGTAAAAGGCACTGAATTCATAGCATTCAACACTGACTACCAACATTTCAAGATAATAGACGACAGAATCAACAAGATTTTAATAGGAAAAAGCTTGACAAGAGGGTTGGGCGCAGGCGGCGACCCTCTTCTCGGAGCAAAAGCGGCAGAAGTAGACAGACCATTGATAGAAAAGGCTTTCGAAGGTGCACAGCTCACATTCCTGTGTGCGGGAATGGGCGGAGGAACAGGAACTGGATCGATAAGGGTTGCAGCACAGATTGCCAAGGAGCAGGGCGCCATAGTCGTATCAATGGTTACATACCCGTTCGACCTTGAAGGAATAAGGAAAGTAAAAGCAGAGGAGGGTATACAGGAGCTAAGAAAATACTGCGACAGCGTGATAATAATAGACAACAACAGGCTGGTGAAGCTTGTGCCAAACCTCCCGATGAATGAGGCGTTCGCCTTGGCAGACGAGGTTCTTGCAAAGGCGATAGGCGGCCTTGTTTGGACAATAACGCAGCCGAGCCTGATAAACATAGACTTTGCGGACGTGAGGTCAATAATGGGAAACGGCCAGGTAGGTTTCATAGCAGTAGGGAACGGAAAGGGTACCGACAAAGTAAACATCGCTGCGGAATCTGTGCTTAAGAACAAGCTTTTGGATGTGGATTTCGAAAACGCCAAAGGAGCGCTGATACACATATCAGGAGGCGCATCGCTGACGATTGGAGATGCGATAAAGGCCGGAGAGATAATAACCGACAGGATGGACCCGAAAGCCAACATAAAGTGGGGCGCAAGGTTGATACCGGGTTACGACGACCAGATAGAGATAGTGGCAATAGTCACAGGAGTCAGGGGCTCAAGCATAGTAGGCAAGCTTGAAGAGAAGAAGCAGAGTTCATACTCTGACCTTGAAATGATAGGCTGATAATAGGTGGAAAAATGAACAACTTCGACATGGACGATGAGGATCTTTTCAAGGCCAAGATTGCCGTCGTAGGCGCAGGAGGGCAGGGAAGCAACCTGGTGAACAGGCTTTACAACAACGGGCTTAAGAGCGCAACAACGATAGCAGTTAACACCGATGCGAAGCACCTTAACATGATAAAAGCTGACAAAAAGCTTTTGATAGGTAAGGAGATAACCAGAGGATTGGGCGCTGGAGGATTCCCGGAAATAGGCATGAAATCAGCAGAGGCAAGCCAGGGAGAGATACTTGAGGCGATAAAAGGCTACGACATGGTTTTCGTTTCTGCAGGAATGGGAGGAGGAACCGGAGGCGGATCGGCCCCAGTCATTGCAAAGCTTGCAAAAGAGGAAGGAGCATTGGTAATAGGCTTCGTAACATATCCGTTCTCCCTTGAAAGGAGCAGGAAAACAAAGGCAGACTGGTCGCTGGAGCAGCTAAGGAAAAATGCGGACACCACGATAATAGTCGAAAACGACAGGCTGTTAAGCTACGCACCGAATCTGCCGGTTGAAAAATCGTTCGAATTGGTCGACAACATAGCTTACAATGCAGTCAAGGGGATAACCGACGTGATAACACTGCCTAGCCTGATAAACATAGACTTTGCGGACCTGAGGGCAGTACTCAGGGACGGAGGCACTGCAGTGATAAACCTGGGATTCGGAAACGGCACGGATCGCGTGCAAAAAGCGATAAAGTCCACACTGACGCATCCTCTTCTCGATGTAGATATCACGAACGGCAAGAACGCCATGATACACGTGACTGGCGGGACATCCATGACAATAGACGAAGCGACAAAGATAGGCCGCGGAGTTACGGAAGGCATGGACGCTAAAGCCAACGTGATATTCGGCTCGAGGCTGAGCCCGGAAATGAACGACCAGATAAGGGTAATGTCGATAGTGACCGGGGTTACGCCAAGGCTCAACGGAAGCGTACCTAGAAGCGTTAGCACAGAGTACAACAACGAATTCCTTTCAGGAGTAGACAGGATTTACTGATGCATGTATAAGGGCGCAATTGCGCCCTTATTCGATTTTTTATTTTGCCATTGACTTATGTTTATATAACTTTTGTATACTAATCCTATGTACAACTGCTATTGGTAATTTTGATGACAGAAGGAGAGATACTCAGAGCTTCGATGAAGGAGGTAAAAGTAGGAAGGTTCATAGTGATTGACGGAATACCGTGCAAGGTCGTTGACATAGAAACAAGTTCGCCTGGCAAGCACGGATCAGCAAAAATGAGAGTGACTGCGATAGGCATATTTGACGGGCAGAAGAAAACGCTGCTCAAGCCGAGCGACGGAGATACGGAAGTGCCGGTGATAAAGAAGAAGAAGATACAGGTGGTATCTGCCACAGACGTAAGCGCACAGCTTATGGACCCGGAAACATACGAGGTGTTCGACCTTCCGGTGCCGGAAGAGCTTAAGGGCAAGCTCGAATCTGGCACGATGGTCGAGGTTCTGGAAGCAATGGGCAAAAGGGCCATTTCCAGGATATTAGGGAGTAACGAGTGATTTTTATGGAAATAAAAATATCAAGCGATAAGGAAAACAAACTGTTCAAGAGGCGCGAGATAAGCTTCTTGGTTCTTGGAGAGGAGAAAACGCCGTCCGCAATGGACGTAAAAAGGGAGCTTTGCAAAAAGCTGAACATAAGCCCTGACGCGACCCTGGTGAAGGAATTGTACCAGGCGTTCGGAGAGAGGCTCTGCAACGGCACAGCCGTGTCGTATGAGAATGCGGAATCCATGGCAAAGAACGAGCAGAAGCACAAGATAGCCAGGAGGAGCAAGGCAGAAGCAAAAGCGCAGAAACCGGCTGAAGAAGAGAAGAAAGAGTGATGGTGTTAAAATGGCTGAAAAGAAAGGAGCGGAGAAAAAGAGCAAGGCAAAAAAGGCATATAAGCCAGGCAAGATGTGCCCTAAGTGCGGCTCAAGGATGGCCGAGCATTCTGACAGGTATTCGTGCGGCAAGTGCAGTTATACAGAATTCAAGAGCCAGAAAAAGAGCGGTGCGTAATGGCTTCAAAGGTCCCAAAGAAGCGGGCGTCAAGCAAAACTAAGGCAAGCAGAAGGAGCACCAACAAAAAGGCGTTGCGCCAGAAAGCGAAACGCATAACGCAAATTCAGGAAAAGGGATGGATAAGGTACACTTTTTATCTGCTTTTCCTGGCTTCGATAGTATCGATATTTTTTGCACCGTATCTTTACACCATGGGAATTATAAGCTTAAACACAGCCAATGCCGACTCGAGCATTGGGCTTTCGTTATTTTTCCCGCTGGTGGTTTTCTCGTATCTCATGGCTAAGGGGAAGAACTTAAAGCAGATAATAGTCGATCTTGGGCTTTCACGCAGCGCGATGAATTGGAGGGCCCTAGGATACGGGATAATTGTATTTTTAGCAATAGTGCTGCTTGAATTCGGGATAGGCGCTTTCGAAACAGTCACGCACATACCGCTGCCTACAAATGTCAAGGCGCTCCTTGGCGGGCTTCCTGCCTATTTCTTTGCCTTTGCGGTCATAGTGGCTCCGATAGACGAAGAGATACTTTTCAGGGGCTTTTTGGTCCCGAGGATAGGCATAATACTGAGCGCACTCATATTCGGCATACTGCATTTCCTCAGCTATGCCTCGGTATCTGAATTCATTGCGGCCTTTGTTTTCGGACTTATCGCAGGATACGTTTTTAAGAGGACGAAATCTTTATACGCAACCATAATACCTCACGTATTGGTCAACGTCCTCGGCATACTGGCTCTGCTGCTTTGATAATCGGTGTAGTTATGCAGTTAAGGCTTGTGATAGTAGAACCACATTACCAGATAAACATAGGTTATATGGCCAGGGTAGCAAAGAACTTCGGCATAAACAGGTTATGGATAGTTAACCCCAAGTGCAGGTATAACGGCAAGAATGCGATAAAATATTCGAAGCACGCACACTCGCTGGTAGAGAATGCGAGGATATGCAAAAGCATTGGCGAGGCGTGCAGGGGGCGCACGAAGATAGGCACCACGGCTATTTGGCAGAAGGCTTATTCAGGAATGAACAACGTATACGAACTCTCCAATTTTACAGATAAATTCAACCTAAAGGGCATGCGCAACGCTGCGCTTATAATAGGCAGGGACACCACCGGGCTTACCAGCGACGAGATGTCAGAATGCGATGCCGTAGTGTACATAGGGGCGAGCGATTCCTACCCCACGCTTAACATATCGCATGCGCTTGCGGTGCTGCTTTATGCGCTGAAGGGCAACGTTAGCAAAGATGCATCCGAGGATTTCGGAAGTATATACGCCACAAGCACGGAGATAGATATGCTGCTTGGGCTTTTCGACAAGTTCGTAGATGCTAATCCTTCGATAAGGAAGAAAGATATGGTGAAAAACGCGTTCAGGCACATATTGGAAAGGTCGTGGCCCACGAAAAACGAACTGGCTACGCTCATGATAGCTTTTGGAATCAAAAGAAAAAGGAATAAATAGAGAAACAGCTCACTTCGGCGGCTGCTTCTTTGTCTTTATTATTTTTACCTTTGCAGGAGTAAGCATTACCTTGTCGATACCGAGTTGGCCTATATCGCCGTTTATCTTTGTTATGTACTCCTTCAGCTTGGCTATAAGCTCCTTTCTTGTGTTCTCTCTTTTCATAAGCTCGGATATATCGGCTATTATTATGTTCCTCTTGTCGAGTTCAGCCTCTATAAGAGAGATATCAGCATCCTCCCTGAGTATTACGGGCTTTACATAAAAGTCCGCAGGCTCATTCATAACGTCTACATCGGCCATCTCTTCAGAGTTCATGTACTCTTCTATATCCAGTTCCTTTGAAGTGCCGAGATTCTTGCCCAACTTATCAAACAAACCCATTTAGTCACCTATCAAGTCGTCTATAATCGCCTTTTATAGCTATTCAATGTTAGTTCTTTTAAATCTTTCTGTATTGTGCACCGTAATATCTCTCGGAGATTAAGCTGCTGAAAGCCAGCATATCAGGATTTTGATGTTATTTATTAGTTAAGTATTTATATCAGCTTTAGAATAACATTTAAAAATATGTATTTGTATTCTTATTATGATGATATACTTAAAACGCGTGTATGATAAAGTCGATATCAGGGACGGAACGCGCATATTGATAGACAGGCTTTGGCCAAGGGGGGTCAGAAGGAGCACATCCAACATAGATCTGTGGCTCAAGGACGTCGGGCCGAGCGACGAGTTAAGGAAATGGTTTGCGCACGAAAGGGACAAGTGGCCTGAATTCAGGAGAAAATATGAGGAGGAGCTCAGGAAGAATCCAGTGTTCGAGAAACTGGTAGACATAGCCTTGAGCACCGATCCGATAACGCTGCTTTACGCCGCCAGCGACAAGGACCATAACAACGGAGTGGTTTTGTACAAGATGCTTGTAAAAAGGATCGAGCGCATAAAAAAGGCGCAGTAGCGTTAGAAAAGCTTGTAATGCTCCTTCATCATGCACCTGTTCATTATGAACAGCAATCCGTTGTCCTCTGCTATTTTTTTGGCTTCATCGTTAAATATTCCCTCTTGCAACCATAGCGCTTTTGCTTTTATCTTTACCGCCTGTTTTGCTATTTCTACAGTCTCCTGCGCCGGCCTGAATACGTCCACAACATCCACGGGCTCCGGTATGTCAAGCAGGGTCTTGTAGGCTTTTTCCCCAAGTATCATATCCGCGCTCGGGTTAACCGGTATTATCTTGTACCCCGCTTTCTGCATGTATTCAGGTACATCGTGGCTTGGCTTGCCCACGTTCCGCGAACATCCCACTACAGCTATCACGTGGTACTTTGACAGTATGGAATAAGCAGTATCTTTGTATTCGTCAAAAACTTCAGGCATGCAATCACGGATTGGCTCGCACCAGAATTGTTTTTGTAGATGTAATTTAGTTTTTGCTTTCCGATGTAGTATGTGGTTTTATGGATGAATATGATTTTATAGTTTGCGGCGGCGGTCCGGCAGGGATAGGTGCCGCTTTTGCCGCTGCCAATTTGGGGCTTAAGACCGCGATAGTGGAAAGGCATTTCATGCTTGGAGGGAATTGGACCAACGGTTATGTGCTATCAATACTCGGGATGTATACTTATGACGGCAATGAAAAGATAGTGGGCGGCATCGCGGATGAGGTTGTAACGGAGCTGAAGAACAACGGGGGCACTCACGGACAGGCAGGAAATTTCGTGCCTTTCAGGCCGGACGAGATGAAGATAACGTTGGATTTGCTTGCAAAAAAGAAGGGCGTGGATGTCTATTATGGGAGCCTTGTAAAAGGCGCCAAGAAAGACAGTGCACGCATAAAATCAATTTATGTATCCGGCAAAAGCAATGTGGAAATCAAAGGAAAGTTCTTTGTCGATTCCACAGGAGATGCAGATATCGCCTTCAATTCGGGAGCAAAAACAATGCAGGGAATGGAGAATTCAGGATGGCACCAGGAAGCTACCGTGCCTTTCAGGATCGGCGACGTGAACGAAGAGGACGTGATACTCTTTTCGATAGAACACCCCGATTTTGTCTCGGTAAAGGTCAACGAAAAGGGAGACCTTGAGCGCTTCAGGATTCTTCCGAAACTCGCAGATATCGGAAAGACCAAGTACGGGCTGTATCTGCCGCATGCCAACGCCGAGTTCATGTTTAGTACAGGCAGGAAAGGAGAATTTGTATGCAATGCCACCCATGTTGACATAAAGGACTTTACAGACGCAAAGGAGATTGCCAACGCGATAGGAGACGCGAGGAAGCAGGTGTTATCGTCGATAGAGTTTTTGTCCACGGAGATACACGGATTCAGGGACTCATACCTTATCGATTCTGCCCCTTCGATAGGCCTGAGGGAAACCAGAAGGGCGGTGGGCGAATACATGCTAAAACAAAGCGATGTTTTGGGAAACGCAATTTTTGACGACGCCATAGCGAGGTGCGGGCATCCCATAGAAGTGCACGACCCTCAAAAAGGAGTCCTTTACACGCACCTCAAGGGAGGCGACAGTTCGTGGTACAACATACCTTATCGCTCCATAGTCGTGAAGGATGTCGACAACCTTTTCGCAATAGGCAGATGCTTGAGCGCAGAGTTCTACGCACAGGCGAGCGCGAGAGTCACTGGCACAGCCATGGCGATGGGACAGGCAGCAGCAAGTGCAGCGAAAATAGCGATAGACAGAGAACTGAAGGCAAAAGATGTTCCGATAAAAGACCTGCAGAGCTTGCTTAAAAAGAACGGAGCGATTATTTGATATCATATAAACGCTAACAAAAAATAATAAAAAGGTGCAGCAACGCTGCACCTTGCGGCTTTATCTCTTTGTTCTTGTTCTCGTCCTCCTGCGGCGCGCAGTGCGCTTGTGCGGGCTTGACACCTTGCGCACAAGAAGCGTAGGTGATAGCAGCATCGCGACGAATTCCAATACCAGCACCACAGTAACGCCTATGGCTATGGTAGACATGCTGCCGAAAAATCCTCCGAGAATCACAGGTATGAATGCCACGCCGAGGTTGGTAAAGACGCTATACATTGATGTGGCGAACCCGGCCTGTGCCGGATCTGACACATAATTCGTAGTGGAAGTCATTGCCATTGACCAATAGGCGTTCCCGAAGAATCCGAAAAGGAAGAAGCCAGCAGCTATTGCCAATATAATATTCGTGTACGCCAAGCCGAGCGCCATAAGCATAGCCATTAGGAACATCAATACCCCAGTAGAAACCAAGCCGAGCCTGAATTGCTTGTACTGCTCGAACAGCGGGGGCAATATTATTGCGCCAAGCGCTGAACCAAGGAATGCGAGACCGCCCATAAGCCCGCCGTACGAAAGCGCAGAGGTTATGGAAAAGTGGTGCAGGCCAAGCACCGTTGAGGCTATTCCGCCAAACAGTACGGCTATTGCTGATATAGACAAGCCGACATACCAGTTCTTTATCATCCCTGGCTTGAACGAGCCCTTGAGCGACCTGCCCTTGTAGAATGTCGGGTAGCCCCTTATGCCAAAGCCTATCCATATGGCAGCTATTATTGCCAGCAGCACCGTAGTCCATAGCGCTCCCGACAAGCCGAGCGCGCCGAATATACCCGGGCCCAGAAATGCACCGAAGGCCATGCCCAAAAACAGCATGCCCACGCTTATTCCGATAACAGTATGCGCTTTATCCTTGAACAGCGAATCCGCAACCGTTCCCACAGGCGCCATGGCAAGCGGGTACGCTATAGCTGCGATTATCCCAGTTATGAGGAATGCGACATAATTTGGTGCTATCGCCCTGCCTATCAACCCTATGACAGATATTATCGCAGCGGAGTACAGCGCAGCTTTAACGGTAAACTTAGCGGATATGTAGCCAGCCAACAGGCCCAACACCACCATTGTGTAGCCGTATATAGAAATAAACAGTATTATGCTGCTCAGGCCAACGCCCAAAAACTTGATCAATATAGGGACGAGCGGCGAAAGTATGAACCAACCAAAACCTATGGTGAACAACAAAAACCAATACGGAGCCAGTTTAGACCAATTTCCCATTTTAACACCATTATTATTATATACGTTATACGATAACATTTAAAAACGAGCGGTTTTGCATATTATAATCAGTGTGTCGAATCGGAGGTAATGCGCAGTGTACGTTATAGTAGATACCAGTTCCATGCTCTTCGCCATGGGAGGAAGAAAGAGCGCGCTTGATTCGGTTGCTTTGAAGCACCCTGGAAAGAGGATATTGATATCCGAGGGGGTTGTGAGGGAGCTTACCGGCATAGGAAGCGGAAACGGCAAAAGGGCCGCTACTGCAAGGGCGTGCCTCGGCATACTAAAACTTAAAAATGTTGAAGTTGATAAGAATAAGGGCAATGTCGACCGCTGGATACTCTCAAGGTCCGTGGAAAAGGACGTTTACTGCGTAATTACCAATGACACGGAGCTTTTTAATAAGCTGCGCTCCAAACATATAGCGGTCTTTAAGCTTTCAAGGAACGGCATACCCAAATAGACGGTGAACAGATGTACTATAACTATTCAATAAAGGACACATTCAAAATGGCTCCCGAGTATTTTGACAGCGACATAGAAGAGGTAGCCGTAGAGGTTCTCAGGAACAAATACGAAGGCACCATAGACAAAGACCTTGGAGTAATAATAGCGGTTTACGACGTAAGGGACATAAGCGACGGGATTATATTCCCTGGCGACCCAGCTACCCATCACGAAGTCACGTTCGACATACTCACATACATGCCGAAAGTCGATGAAGTGGTAGTAGGAGAGGTCACCGAATTAATAGACTTCGGTGCATTCGTCAGGATTGGACCCATGGAGGGCTTGGTTCACGTCTCGCAGATAACCGACGAGTTCATATCATTAGACAAGAAGATACCCGCTTTCGTGTCAAAAAGGAGCGGAAAAAGCCTGAAGAAGGGCGACGTCGTATACGCAAAGATTTCGACAGTAAGCATGAAGAACTCCGTAAAGGATTCGAAGATAGCGCTAACCATGAAAGCAGATGGATTGGGAAAACCTGAATGGGCCAACGCATCCATGCAGGTTAAAGATAAAGGCCAGAAGAGGCCAAAGGCAAAGAATTGAAGTGATATTATGGAAGAACTTGTATGCAGCAATTGCAGGCTCATAATAAGCCACGGGGACAAATGCCCTCTCTGCGGTTCTGCGAACCTAACGCACAGATGGAGCGGCTACCTTATAGTGCTCAATGCGGATATGTCGGAAATAGCGAAGAAGCTCGATATAAAGGTCAACAGCGTCTTCGCCCTGAACATAAAGGATTGATAGGGGCAAAAAGTATTTTGCCCCCACACAAAAAGCGTTGAGAAACCGGTGAAAGTGAGATTTATTACTCCTTTTTAGGCTCCTCTGTGCTATGCTCCGCTTCCTCATGCCTTAAATACTCCTCCTTTATGTAGACTTTCTGGAGGTTTTTTATGTACGTCAGTATTGACGCGACAAGGCTTGCCCTGTTCACAAAATAGTCCGCATTCTTCTTGACCTCGTCCGAATAGAAAAGCTCTATCTCGTTCTGCTTCACTTCCACCCTTGTTGGCTCGACGTCGTAGGTCCTTGCCAAAGCTTTTGCCTTTTCGTCTTCGGCATCTATCCTTTTTATTACCTTTACCTCGTATTTTATTTTCTTCCCGGCATCTGGATGGTTTGCGTCTACTACCACACGCCCTGAGCCTACGCTCATTACGGTGACTGAAATGTTATCCACATTTAGGCGCATGCCCGGATACGGGTTTATATTCTGCGACTTGAACTGCGAGAGTGGCATAACCTTCACAAGGTCTGCGATCCTTTCCCCGAAAGCCTCCTGCGGCTCCAGGACGAAGGATTTCTTCTGGTTTACGTCCATGCCCGTAAGCTCCCTTTCCAGGCCCTTCACAACGGCGTTTGAACCCAGCACGACCAACGTAGGGCCGTACTTTATGTCCTTGTTGTACACCCCAGAATCCTTTGCTACGCTCTCTTCCGTAGTGGCAAGCACGCTGTTGTCCGAATCGTTCCATGCGGTATACTCTATCTCTAGGAAATCGCCATCTTTGAATACCATATATAACACCTAGCAGAATAATTATACCGAATAACTATAAAAAGCTTTCAAGGATAATACTTAATATTATAATAGCGCAAGCTTAGCTATAGGCTTAAACAATGAGGAATTGGAATGGGAGAACAGAAAACGAAGCGGGAACTTAAAAACACATTGCTGTTCCTTGGTTCTGTGGTAGTTGCGATAATGTTCATAACGTCGTATGCGGCATCCGGAAACAACACCAACAACAGCAGCACCACTACTGTGGCATATAACTACAGCGGCTCTGTCCCGATGATAGGCACAGTCAACGCGATAGTGGTCAATTATACCAATTCCCCCACCATAAATATAGAGGGTTCCTACAATAACACATCCTTAGGCTTGACAAAATATTTGAATAAGCTGGTTGGAAGCGGCAACATTATAACATACACGCCTAACGGCAACCAGTTCGCGGTGTTGCTCAACGGGAGTTTCAGCGCGTATGAATTGCAGGACGTTCTCGGAGGCATATTCGGGAACAATACCTCAGTGAGCGGCACAGTTTATATAAGGTTGCCTAGCAAGGTGAAATTGTATTCAGGCTCTACGGGATATACGCTCGTGGCTCCGGCTGGCGAATATCCGGTCAGCATAAGCCCCATGCCCACCATAGGAAGCAACGTTAGCGTAAAGGTGCTGGCACTCATAAGCCAGAAGGGGCAGTTCGTGCCGAACCAGACAAGGGTAACGCTAGCAAACTGATTTATCGCACTTAGGTGTAGAAAGTGATCGACGAGGGATTGGCCGGACTTGTGAGAAAACATGCGTTGAAGAACGCGATGGACTACGGCAAGGCTGACATTTCCAGCGTCATGAACAAGGTCATAACTGCGGCAAAACAGCAGAGGGTTCCAATACCTGAGCTGCGCAATGAGGTCGAAGCGATAGTTAATGAGATAAACGCAATGGACAAAAACTCCTTGGAAAAAGCTTATGGCTTATTCTCGGAGGAATTCGAAATCGCTATGAAGGACAAGAGGGAGAAGAGCGCAAAGCCGAGGATGGTATTGGAGGGCGCTGTGGAAGGGGATTTTGCAACAAGGTTCCCGCCCGAGCCCAACGGATATTTGCACATAGGGCACGCGAAGCCCCTGTTCCTGGAAGCGGCGTTCAGAGACATTTACAAGGGTAAGCTTTTCCTGTATTTCGACGACACGAACCCAAAAAAGGAAAAGCAGGAATATGTTGACGCGATAAAGGGGGATTTGGAATGGCTTGGGGTGGCGTTCGACAAGGAGTACTACGCCAGCGACAATATCCCTAAAACTTACGAGCTGGGCAAAAAGCTCATAAAAGAAAAGAGAGCTTATGCATGCTCTTGCAGCGCTGAAGAGATAAAAAGGTTAAGATTCGAAGGCAAGGCGTGCGTCCACAGGGACCGTCCGGTAGAGGAAAGCCTCGATATATTCGAAAGGATAATATCCGGAAGCTACGGAAAGGACGACACGGTCATAAGGTTCAGGGGTGACATGGGTGCAGACAACACCACACTCAGGGATCCAAACATTTTCAGGATAGTCAGGGACAGGCATTATAGACAAGACGATAAGTATTGCCTTTGGCCCACCTATTCCTTCAACACCCCGATAAACGACTCGCTTAACGGAGTCACTGACGTGATAAGGAGCAAGGAGTATGAACTTGGCGACGAACTGTATAGGCGCATACTGGAAGCGCTCGGGCTCAGGATACCGCGCCTGCACCTCGAATCAAGGCTAAACATCATGGGCAATGTGACTTCCAAGAGGAAGTTGGTTGAATTTATAAACAAGGGACTGCTTAGCGGTTTCGACGATCCCAGGCTCGTAACCATATCCGCACTTAGAAGGCGCGGCGTGGTGCCTGAAGCGATAAGGGGATTCGTTCTTCGGCAGGGCATGAGCAAAGTCGACAGCACCATGAGGCTTTCCATGCTCCTTGACGAAAACAAGAAGATAATAGATGCAAAAGCAAAACGCCTGTTCTTCATAACGGAACCGACTGAACTTTTCTTCGGAGACGGCAGCATAGGCAATGTGGAAATACCGCTGCACCCGAGCAACATAGAGCTCGGATCGAGGAGCTATTACATTAAAAACAGCCACGTTATGATAAACAGGGAGGATGCCGAAGCATACTCTGGCAAAAACGTGAGGCTCAAGGGCATAGGAACAATAAAAATAAGCCATAGTGACGGCACATACCATGCCGAAAGGGTTGATGGCCAGGATGGCTATGTAAATACCATACAGTGGGTAACGGAGGACTCGCCCCGCGCCGTTGTGATAGTTCCAGAAAATCCTGTTGACGATAACGGCGATTACAACGAGAACAGCATGAATATAGTAGAGGGTATTATAGAGCCTTACGCAAAAAATATAGCAGTAAACGAGAGCGTGCAGCTGGAAAGGTTCGGTTTTGCAACAATGGACAAGAAGGAGCCAATAGAACTTATCTTCATGACAAAATAGGGCTCATACCTTGCCGTAGTTTTCGCTCTCCTCGCGAAGCGCGAGAATCGACGGTGTTGATATGTATTTTATCGCTTCCGATACTAGAGATTCCGCGTCCTTGAGCTTATGCATCTTGAAAAGGCTGAATGCGGCGTAGTAAAGCGCACCTGTGGAAAAGCTCGATTTTGACAGGAGCAATTCGGCATGCGATAGCGATTCGGCATAGAGCGCGTTGATGTTGAACAAGAGCATCTTCGAATAATTTACAACGAACTTGTTGCCTATATCCGAAAGTTCGTCGAGGTAATGCTTTGAGGCAGGTTTGTCCTTGAGCTTTATGCTCGCTATGAACTGCAGGTATGTGGTGTCGAGAGCTTTGGAATCAGCTGAATTTTTGCCGGCAGCGCTTATCGCTTTGTATAGGGAGAGCCTCGCATCCGCGTATAATTTTGAAGAGCGTTCCCTGTGAACCGCATTCTCCTCCATGAAACCCGGCTTGTCGTAGCTTATCATCGATGTCTCATTGTTCGACGCGCTGAGCTGGATTATCCCCTTGAGATATATGAACCATGCGCTTTTGGAAATCGAAAACGCGGTATCGCACGCGGCCATTGATGCTTCGTACTGTTTGGATAAATAATTTGAGTTTATGCCGGTGACAGCTTGCGACAGCTCCGAGCTCTGGGAGTCCGATGTTTTCTTGTGTATCAGGGCCTCGCACCACGAGCATACGCAGTAGTCCAACAGGCTTATTGTCTTCATGCCGCAGTACGGGCACTTTATCAGCATGCCTGACGAAGCAGCATACGAAGCCGCAGATATGGCGTTTTTGACATTCACGCAATCACGCAATATTAGAAGTTATGAATGAGGTTATTTATCTTTTGCGCAGCACGGCGAACATGTGAAGCTCGTCATACGGCTCTATCGTGACCTTTTCCACCAATTCATAGACATTCGACACCTTGGATAGCTCCTGTTCGAATATCTCGGACGGCTTCCTTCCCACGTCTATGCTTTGCGATTTTATTATGAAGTAGGCGTACCCGCCGCTTTTCAGGAACCGTGAGTTTTCAAGGAGTATGCCGGATTGGTCCCTGGATGAAACATCTTGGTATATTATATCGCAGCCGCTTATGTACTCCTCGTACTTCCCCGAATCGCCGGCATCTGCCAGTATCGGAAGTATGTTCTTGCGCTTTTCGCACACCTTTATCAATTGGCGCATGTTCCTGTCGGAAAGCTCTATGCAGTATACTATCCCGTTTGGACCTACTATATCGCTTATATGGCTCGATGTTGTGCCTGTTGCTGCACCAAGGTAAAGCACTTTCGAATCCCTCCTTATGTGCATCTCCTTAAGCCCGTTCATTATCGCCGCGGAAAGCTTGCTCCGGTATGGGTTCCAGAGCCTGTACTCCTTTGAGCCTGCATCGACAAGCTCCTCGCTGTACGCCTTCGCCCCCTTGACTAAATTTTCCGTGGCTAGCTTTCCGTTTATGGAAAAAACACCAGGAAAAAGCTCTTTTGCCTCCAATAGCTCACCCAAATTTATAGACTGTTTTAACTAGCAAGAATATCAGCATTTGATCCGATTGTTCATGCGTCCATGCTTTGCCACGCCCTTTCCATTAACTGTGTTATGCGTTCATCGCTTATTTCCTGTACTTCCTCGTCGAGAACCTCGGTCTTTATGTTCCTTTCCTTGATCCCGTTCCTGCGCAATATCGAAAGCAGCGACTTCTGCGCCTTCGCGTAGAAGACCCCTGCCTCTCTGCGCCTCTTTGCCCTGACCAGACTCTTGGCCTTCTCGAAATACATCGAGGCTCTCTCGAGCCTTGATGCAGCCGAAATTCCCGACCGCGCGGCTGAGGCATGCGCATGTGAAAACCTGCGCAAACCACACACCAATATGACATCTCAAAACACCATTAAATAACTTCTTAATTCAATTATAAACCGGGCGATTTGAAGCATGGCTGAAAACATAGTGCTTGAGAAGTTTATGTACGACCTGCTGCCGCTTGCGATGTCGCAGTACGGCGAAAAGGAAACCGTAGAGGGATTTGCGAAGAGCGTTAAGGAGGTTTTCGGCATCGATGCCGCGAACCTGAAGAAAACCGAAGCGCTGGGAGAAGAAAACGGCGGCATTTACGGTTATGTTGCAAATACGAAAAAGGTTTATATAGACAACCAGCTGAGCGAGTATTCGGAATTTCCGCAGTTGATAAATTACAGGAACCTAGGCTATTCCAGCTGCGCCATACTGCCGCTCATGGTTGGCGGGCGCATAATCGGCGTGCTTGAACTTCTTTCGAAGATGGAGAACAGGTTCAGCAAGGAGATGCTGAACAGCCTGTCCATAGGCGCTGCCTTCATCGGCCTGACCATAAGCTACGCCAGCGAGGCCATGAGAAGCAGGAACCTCGCGGCCTATTTCGATTCAGCATTCGGTAACGCCACCCCGAACATGCTCATATCGCAGTCGGGAAAGGTGATAAAGGCAAACAAGAAAGCGATGGCGCTTTTCAGGATAAGCCAGTCAAACAGCCCTGAAGCGAAACAGATCATAGGCATCGATTTCAAGGAATTGCGCGGCATGCAACCCGACGTGCCGGTAAAAAAGCTCATTAAGGTATCAGGAGAATTGCGTTCTTTCGAGATACACGCCTCCAGCATAAACAGCAGTACGGTGTACGTGTCGCTTGTTGATACGAGCGACAGGGAGCTGATAGAGGGCGTAAGCGACGGCATAAACAACACCGGCAAGATAGTGGCACTGAGCTTAGATGGAGAATTCAGGGTAATCGGGGGCTTTGGAAGGCTTGGCAAATGGGACAACATAGAAAGCTTGGACATAAGGAACTTCAAGCTTGGCGATCTGATGCCGACATCCGATTACTCCGCATTGCAGTCAGCCCTGAAAAGCAGGGGAAAAGTGTTGGTCAGCACGGAGGTATCTATCGGGGGCTACAAGGAAAAGGTTTACATGTCGCTGTCGAAAACCGCTTTCGGCTACCTGTGTCTTATGCTTAGCGCCGAACTCGAGGAATCGGTAAAAATGCTTTCAAGCAACCTGAAAGATTTCATAGATGTCACTTCCGACATAACGCTCATAGTGGACCAGAACGGAACCATAACCGATGCGAACCTTCCGGCTGAGCAGCTCCTCGGGTACAAAAAGGAACAGCTGCTGGGGAAGGACATACGGACCATTTATTCCGAGGAAGATACGCTTGACAGGGATATTGCCTACGTGAAGAGCGGCGGCAAGGTCGACGGGAGCTATGTGGAGCTCAAGAAAAGCAATTCGGAGATGTTGCCCGGCACCCATTCTCTGAGGTTGTTTTTCGACGGCGAATCGTATTTTTATGCGATAATGATAAAGGAGCTCCAGACCAAGCGCACCATAAACGACATGGAAATGCTGAACAGGAAGCTCGAGGGGCAGGCGAAGAATTTCAGGATGGCGAGCGAACTCAAATCCCAATTCATATACAACATATCGCACGAGCTCAAGACGCCGCTGACCAACATCAAGGGCTTTGCAAAACTGCTTCACGAAGGCGAGTTCGGGCAGCTCAACGCCGACCAGAAAGAGTACATGGATACGATACTTGACGAATCAGACAGGCTGATGCTGATAATCACCCAAGTGCTCGATGCCGCGAAACTCGAGGCCAACAAAGTGAAGCTTGACCTGAAAGAGGTCAACCTTTCAGAGCTTGCGAACAACCCGAGCATAAAGGCCCTTGAAGAGAATGCAAAGAACAAGGGGCTTGCCTTCGCCTGGAACGTGGATTACGACGTGCCAGCCATAACAGCAGACCCAAACAGGCTCATACAGGTATTCGTAAACCTTATAGGCAATTCATTGAAGTTCACTGAATCGGGCAAGATAACGGTGCATATATCGAAGTTCAGCAAGCGCAGCGTGATGTGCGAAGTGATAGACACAGGCATAGGTATAAGCGATGACGACAAGAAAAAGATATTCAAGAAATTTTACCAGGCGTCGAAGAAGGGGCTGGTAAAACCCGATGGCACCGGAACCGGTCTTGGCTTGGCCATAACAAAGGAGATAGTCGACTTGCACAGGGGAAGGATAAAATTCGATTCCACGCTTGGGAAAGGGAGCAGGTTTTATTTCACGATGCCCATAAGCCAGAGTTCCACTGCAAGGCAAAGGCGCAGGGAATAACGGCGCAGTTTAGATTAAAGTGATAGTCCGCATCAGGATATGTATATGCCGCATGCTCCTCCCACCCTCACTGCAGTTAGGTATCCCTGATAGACCATGCTTTGGTTCAATGTTCTAAATATGCCTGAGAAAGTAACGTTGCTTATTTTGCCTGACGACGCGTTTATGTACATCGAAAGCGCAGTGCCTGTTGATATTGTGGTCTTGCTCAGGGTGGTATAATTTACCCTGTAAAGCGGTCCTGCAACGTCATTTATTGAATACGTCATATTGAACGGAACGAATGTGCTTATGTTTTGATAAGTGGTCCGACCGGATGGCGTTGAGCCGTAGTTGTTTTCCTCGTATGTCTTGTTGTATAGCGCGGGGGTGCACTTGGATGTATTTTGGTAAAGCTCCGAGTAGTTTTGCATTAGCGAATAATATGCACTCTTCTTCAATGCTGCGAGCGCCATGTCGTAGCCGTTTGGCTGTGCCGTAGTGGTTGTTACGGTTGTTGAGGTGATTGTAGATGTCGTGGAGCCTAATGATGCATTTGAAGGTTCGGACTGGACGTTAGCAGTAGTATTATGGATTGCGTTAGAACTCACTGTTTTTATCTGTCCGGAATCCGGCGGGACAGCCAATGACTGGCTTATAATGCTGAAATGCACATTATACACACTGCCATTTTCTGATAGGAGATCAATGCCCATGTCGGAGTATTTGGACATATAGTTTACATGAATGATTACGCCCTTGCTCAGTGAAACCGCAAGCGTCGGGTTTACGAAAGTGGGCTGCTTTGTTACGTACAGTATATTGCCGGAACCTATATACGCAGAGTATTCAGAACCGCCCATAATGAAAACAGCACCGTTGGAGCTTATGGTCACGTTGCCTGCAGATCCTATATCCTGTATGCCCTTGTAGGTTATCAAGTAAAACGCTACCGCTATTATGATTACAGCAATTATTATATAGCTGGCAACCTTTTTCTGGTCAATCTTTTTGCGGTTGCGCGGCTTGGGGTTTCTAGAAGCCATGTTTAAGGATTGCCAGGCAAATCTTTTAATGCTTACTTATGTGCGAATAGCCATTGGTATAGCCAAAAGAGGGGGGCTGGCAAGGTATAATATACTTTTTGTTGATTTATTAACAGGTGACTATTATGGGTGAATTTTCCGGCTTTTCAGGAGAGATTCTATCGGTTATTAATGACAAGCAGCAGATAGCCTACAGCGAACTGAAGGATACCGCTTTCAGCAGGGGCATATCTTTGGGACAATTGGAGAAATCGCTGAAGGAATTGGAGGATGGCAAAGCGATAGCCTCGAGAAACAACGGGGGCATAATGACATACTACGTGCTCGAGGAGGACAAGCAGCTGAGGAAAGTACTGATAGTGGAAGACGACAAGAACATAAACAAGCTCATGTCGCTTTCGTTGGGAAAGGGCTTCGACATAAGCCAGGTATACGACGGAGGAGAAGCAATAGAAGTAGTAAGGGAGAAGAGACCGGATCTCGTCATATTGGATCTGATGCTGCCGCACAAGGACGGCCTGGATATATGTAATACGGTAAAAAGCGACCCTGAGATAAAAGACACGCTGATAATACTAGTAAGCGCAATGGACCCCACTAACAACAGGTTCAGCGCGTTCAAGTATGGTGCGGATTATTACATAAAGAAACCGTTCGACCCTGTAGAGCTCAGGAGCCTCGTGACCCTTTTCTTGAAAAAGAAGGGCAAGAGGTTCGACCCGTTGATAGACCTGCCTGACGAGGACAGGATATCGCAGGAGATAGAGCATTCGCTCAAGGAGGGCGAGCAGTATGTCATAGGCACCATAAGGATAGAAAACCTCGGGACCTACGCAAAAAGATTCAGCGAGAATTCCGGCATAGTGATACTCAGGCTCATATCCCAATTGCTCCAGGACATAATAAAGAATTCCAACAACAGCGTTTTCGTTGGATTCCTCAACAGCGATGAATTCGTCATCGCAGGAATGCAGCAGAATGTCAACGAAGTCATATCTAGTATACAAGCGGAATTCGGCGCCGTGCTGCCGTTCATACTCCAAGATGAGGGGTACAGGAAAATAGACCTCGACATTGAAAGCCTTTTCGAATCCAAGGAGGTGCCGAAACTGTCGCTGGCATACAATGAAATAAGGAAAAATGAGCTCAAGAAAAGGCGCAACGAAATACTTGAGAGCAAGTCAGAAAACCAGACAGACGTTGGCACTTACACGTATGAGGAATTGCAAAAACTCTTCGGAAGATCAGATCTTGACATAATCATAACAAGAGATTCTAACGGTGTAAGGCTGCAGGTGGGAAAGAATGCTTCTGGGCAAGATGGCAAATAGCGCTCGTTCCGACGAAAAGGCACAGATGTCTCTAGACTTCCTCATATCTTATGGGGTAGCGTTCATAATAATAGCCGCGGCAGTCTACATAATAATGTCGAGCGGGATATTCAACCCTACGATAGTACCGTCCAACTGCGTTCCGTCGCCGTCTTTCGTCTGCGATTCTTACGGGATAAACAGCACAGGGGCGATGATTATAAAGCTTTCGCAGGCCACTGGCGGCACCATAAACGTCACTGGAGTGGCTTGCGCAGTAAACTCCAACGCCACTGACGAAAATCTCCCTGAAACAGGCAACATAAACATACTCGGATATTCTGGCGATCCCGGAAGCTATCCCTCAAACACATTCACTTCCAATGGCGTACTCATATACAGCGATGGCTACGGGGTGCTCAATGCTTATTGCTACGATACTAACGGAGGAATTGACGCGCAACCGCTGGGCAACAGCTTTACGGGCTATATTTTCATAAATTATACGACAACCGGGCTCCCGTCGCAACACACTTTAATAAAGGTTGCATCAGTAACAATGAAATATACCTGAAGGTTTTGTGGTACTATGCCGAAGTTTAGTGTATTGGTTATCCTTTCGCTTATGTTCCTAACGGCGGTGCTTGGGCTTAGCCATGGTGCAGGCACATACGTGAATATAACAGAACCGTATAACGCAACGATACTGCACAACGGAAGCATATATCTTGGGAAATCCGGACCTGGGCAGACCTTCTCCATAACCATATCGTCGCTTACCACCAATTCCACAGGAACGGTCTTTACTAGAGGATGGAACGAGTTCAAAGTTGTCAACTACCCCAGCGGATGGATAGTGAAAAATTCGGCCCTGTACAGGTCGACGTTAACTGTAGACATAACACCTTCGCCTAACGCGCAGAATGGCACGTACAAGCTTGGATTGAGCGCCATAAACACTGGAAACTATTCAAAGATAGGCTCGCTGAATTTCATAGCGTATGTGAATATAACTCCAAACGTGTTCAGGCTCAATGTTTCTCCTGAAAATGTTTATGGGAGCCCAGGAGAGCCCAAGAGCATCAGTATAAGGATAAACAACACAGGCGTATCTGACAGCCCGTTTGTAATAAACGTATCAGGGATCCAGGGTGTTTCGTTGCAACCTGAGACTGTTATAGCTTTGCACCACACCAGCGAGATTTTCAAATATGCGATATTCGCAAAAACCCCTGGAGAATACGGACCAGTAGTCTCTGTAGATTCGCTTGAAAGCCCGTTGGTAAACAAGTCAGTACGGATAAGGTTCGATGTCAAACCCAGCCTTCTTGCGGATTACTACGCCATAGGCCAGGGTTCTCCCATATTCCCGATAATATATGAACCCTCTTACGTACTCATGTATATAATAGGACTCATTTCGAAGCTTTGAGGTGTTTGCTTGGACAAAAAGAAAAAAGAGCCGAAAGGAGTATATTTTCAACCCATTAAATTAGAAAGCGCGCAAGATCTTGGTAGGCTTGTATACAGCTCCTCGCAGGATTCCAGAAACCTTTTTCTGCTTGAGCTTAAGGAAGGACGATCCCTATGCGTTTTTGGTGAATTCGTGGGAGATACCCGCATGCTTTATTACGTACCGTTTGACAAACGCGGGAGTTATGCAGTATACAGCCCGAAGGATGAACACGGCAAGGAAAGCTTTGAGGTCACGGACAAGTTGAACCAGTATGCGAACATAGGCGTTGCAAAGATGCCCATGATAGCGCTTGAAGGAAGCGTGTTCAAGGAGAAAGGACTGAAGCAGGACGGCATCCTTTACGTCAGGGCAAAAGGTCAGCAGGATATCATAAATGCGATAATAAACGGCAGCATCAACGGCGAAGGCATTGGAATGGTTTACAGGTTCAAATATTTGAACAAGGCATACATAGGCTCATTCGAAATTATAACGGATGACAAGAAGGTATTTGTATACGCAGAGGACAGTGATGAGAGTGCAAACAACGCTTTTTATATGTATGATTACTCAAATAACACCACAAGGAAAGTGAAAAGTTTTTCGGAGAGTTCTTATATTTATGTGCGCATAATTAACCTTGCGGCTCCTATGCCATATTTCAAAAATTAATATTGATGCCCGAGTAGCTCAATGGTAGAGCGAGCGGCTGTTAACCGCTAGGTTGCAGGTTCGATTCCTGCTTCGGGCGATACGCTTCGCGTACTAACCCTGGCCTAAAAATCAATTATTATGGGAGCGTGGTCGCTGGGTTTTTCTGCCCCGTTTATTGACTTGCGTTCATCTTTATTCACATAAATCCTGTCGATTGACTTGGATAGTTCCTTATCGCAGATAACCCCGTCAAAGCGAAGTCCCTCATCATTCTCAAAACACCCCTGTTTGTATGGCCACCAGGTATATATATGGGATTTCCCGTTTACCGCGCGCATTATGTCTTCGAAACGCTCTCCCTGTAATTTCTTTAACCAGTCCCGTTCTTCTGTCGTGCAATGAATCCTATTTTTAAGATTGACTAGGTCCCATACGTCCAAATCGTCCGGTGCTACATTAAAATCTCCTACGACAAGGAGAGGCGGTGATTTTGGTAAGTCATTAAGCCAACTGCTGAGCGCTTACATCAATGTTTGCTTTATCTTAAACTGCTCGCTCTGGATATCAACCCCGTTGACAACGTATAGGTTTACTAGTCTGAAGTTTCCGAAGCACGCTGATATTATTCTTGCCTCATTCGGCAGCGGGTTACCAGTAAAATCTTTCTGAACATTGATAGGAATAATTCCGTGGATTATATTCAGCCCTGTTTCATCCTGTGTGAAAAGCCCTAGTTTCTTTGTCGGATCGCGATAGGGTATTGCAACCCTGTTGTAGCCCTTTTTACCGTATGTTATCGACCCGTAGCCTGCAGCTCTCAGTTCCATGATGGACACGTGGCTGTTATCCACCTTTGTCTCTTGCAAGCACACAATATCTGGCTGATGCCTCCTTAGGACATCCAAGAGCCTAATGAGGCGTGCCCGCACATAATTTATGTTCCAAGAGATGATGCGCATGGCTAGATTTGAGTTTAATAGTTTAAATTCGTTTACATATACAGAATAAAGAGCGGCGCACATGAAGGTATTGCGTTTATCCCTTGTTCCTTCCCTTCTCGCCCCTCCTGAAGATATTACTGAACTTTTTTGCCTCTTCGGTACCCTGCAAGCCACTCGTTTTCTGCGAAATCGCAACAGGCGTTGACTCATCTACGCGTTCGCCTGTCTTGCGTGTCAGGTCTTCGCCAAAGATGTCATCGATGAACTTATCGTTGGCGTATATGTAAGTTCCGTCTCCAAGTTTTACCTGCTGGAGTTTCTCGGTATCTTCAGCCTTGAGGAAGCGCGGTGCCACGTATAAAAAGTCAGTGCCAAGGTACTGACAAAGCCACTTTGGGAGTAGAATCGCGTAAGCGAGGCGGGCCTCCTTCTTTGGATTTTTCGGTTGTACGTAACTAGTAAGCCACATAGAAGACTTTGTTGTCAGCTTTTCAATCTCTGTAATATCCACATACGTGCCTTTGTGTATATCGTCACTGCCTAGAATAATCGATCCATCGTCATTGCGGTCGAAGTTTATGTAGGCGTTTATTTTTCTCTCGAAGCTGCTCTCCATTGAAAACGACCCGTTTTCGTTGCGGCGAAAAGCCTTGTCGCTTGATTCGAAGACGCTCCACCCTTGCTTTTTCAGTTCCAATAAGCTGTCAAATACACTTTCCATTTGAGCTAGTACAGAAGAAACCGGGCTAAGATCAAATTTTGCAACTCCTTTGCCTTCTGGATTATCTTTCCTTATTGTCGCTTGCCAGTTTACGTAATCCTCGATTTTATAATACTTGCCGATGACATCAACCAGCTTATGTAGTAATCCATCAGATGCATAATCAGAAATCTTGTTACGAAGTAATTCCTCCTTTTCAGTTGTCGGTTGCGCGTCGATATATTCCGTATCCAGCCTCCTCTTTTCCAGGGCCAATTCTATGCCGGTTCTAAGAGGTACAATAAATTTTAAGGCGTCGGTTGTCGAGACAGATAATTGTATCCCTCTTTTTGTAGTGATGTCTGCAAGAAGAATGAGGTCCGTGACTACCCCTGCACTTATATACTCGGTACGTATAGGTACGGACATTGAATCGTAAGCTGTTTTACAGTTTCCATGATTATAATTAATTATGTCCCAACCTTTATTTTTAAGGGTCTTCAGCAGCGCAATGCTGTCAGCTAGCTCGTCGACCTGCCTTTCGACGCTTCCGTGAATCCGGATGCCTTTCTGCTTCCCGACGTATTGCGCCGCAGTAAGCATTTCGTCTAGCAGCTTCTGGTACTCCCCGAGGAGGTCGTTTATGGACATTTTGTTTTGCATGAACAACGCCTGGCTACAGATGACATTTTGTAAAGAAGCACTTCATTACTGCTGTTTGCGTTTATACCACAGCCCGTATTCTCCACGAAGACCAATTCCCATAGGGTCAAGGCTTTTTGCAGGCTCTCTAATCTCATAACCCTTCTCCTTCATGCGCTTTTCGACCTGCTCCATAGTGAGGCTTGAAGTCAGTTCTACTTCGTGCAGTTCAACTGATATAACCTCGATGTTATTTTCAAGTGCTTTTTCCAGCTCTCTCGCTGTTGTTACAACCTGCTGTGAAGAACCATGGGGGTTTGATATCTGTTGCATTGCATCTTTTTTCTGAATGCCTGGCCTTGTTACCATGTTATCATCAAAATATGCTACATTGTCCAAATATTTATGCTTTTGCAGGCAAGATTTCTGGTCGCGATTCGATTGCTGTAGTTCGCCAGAGCGGTTCGTTTCTGAAAAGATATTTAAAATATTCACACCGATTGTATTACGACCTAACAATAAATAGTATAGCGATGTAATATCAGATTAAGGATATTTTATAAGTTGGTGTAGGAAATTGGATGGGAAAAACAGCATTACTTATCAGTTGTTAAGGTCTTCACAGGTAAAGTCACACTGGCTAAGGTTGAGTCTTGTTTTCTTTGCGTTGCTTAATGCGGCTTCGCATCTCTTCGCAAGCCCGGGGGCAACTGCACAGGTAACATTTTGGCTTGAGACTGAAGTCACATTCTATATCATAATAGGCATTATTTACCTCTTAGGATTCAGAATGTGGTATGTACCTGCTATGCTATACTCTGTGCTTAATCTTGCGATCTACTTCGCCTCCGCATTTGTAATATTGCCTGGAATTACCACAGCCCTGCTCATTGGCCATGTACAGTTTGCCCAATATGGTTATGGAAGGGCCATATCCTTGGTATCATGGATATATCTCATAGTAGTTGGAATGCTTGCAATAAAATATGACAGAGGATCAAAGCTTAATGCGCTTCTGTTGGAAAGCTAGCGTATACACATAGTAATTTTCCGTTTTCTTGAGGCATAGCGAGCACAATAGATAGTTATTTTAAGCGTTTTGTATGCTTCTGGCAATTTTTATGCTGCGTTATTTTTAGTTTGTGCAGAGACCGCGCTTTTATATTTTTTGTATATGTGAAGTGCTTCTCCTAAAAGCATGCCTGCACTAAACGCAAGCAGCATGTCAGCAACCATATACCAAAAATAGACCCCAGACGGGATTGCATACGTTAGATATAACGATTGCATCCCAACAGCACTCGGCGTATTTATCGGAAACAAGAACTCAATTAATACCCTTATCACAAAAGCCGCCATCCATATGGTGAATATCTCCTTTGAACGTTTGTACATCATTTTCCCTTGTGACGAGAAGACGCTGGATTTGGAGCCGAAAGTTATTCCAATCGCATAGCCCAATATTATCGATATTGCAGTGAGCAAAAATAGCATCACGCTCGGAGTATAAAGCACCAGCAACAACGAAAGCACTATGTATACTGCAGGATACCTAAATATGCGCATTGCGCTTGCTTTGTAGCCTTTGTTCTGCCTGCGCAGCCTCAATAGCATTATTATTGCGATAAACAATATTGCATAGATATATTCCAATTGCATTTCAACGCCAGTATTACTTCACTACACTGTTTTTAGCCGGGCGTTTATAACCCTTTGTGCATAGGTTTAAAAATCTGGCAATGCAAAGATAATTCGACCAGTCGGTGATTCAAATGGGTAGGGAAAAGGAGATTAAAAACAGTAGGCGCAAAACGATTAAAGCGCTCGAGAATGAAATAGCGGAGCTTAGCCTTAATGAGGCTATGGACTACGTGGGCAAGAAGAACACCAAGCTTGTATGGCTTGGAACGGAACCAGAGGATGTCATAAGCAGGGCTATAGACGTCCCGAAGGAGAAGATAATACGAATAACTCCCGAGGAAATAATATACTACAACGAGAAGCAGATGAAAAAGCTCAATAATCATGTTTTTGCCGGATACAACGACAGCACCTCCAAGTTTGTCATAAGATATATGAAGAACAAGTGCAGCGTGGAGGCCACATCGCTAAAGGGCGGCATAAACGGCATCATAGGGGACATTTTGTAATCTGTTCCCTATTCTTTTTTGTATCTCGGATTATTCCTTATAATTACAGTGGAACACTGGCTTGAGAGAGTGGAATTTATAGTCTTCGCGTCGATAATGTGGCATCTCAAGCCCTTTTTGCAGTTTTCTATTTCTTAGACCTCCTACGCTACTGCTTGCTCATAAGACCCGACTAATGAAAGCCTTTAAATATTAGAATTACTATAGTAGTATAGTAAAAAGTATAAGTGGCTAAAATGAACAGAGAAGAGATGAAGGTAATGAGCTATTTATCAGATAATCTAGGTGACGGTGGCAGCATATTAGAAATGTCAAAAGGCATAGATAGAAAATATGGACCTGCATACTATCCGAATATATACAATACAGTAAAGGGACTTGAAAAGAGAGGTATCATACATATAGAACCGGAAGGAAACAGCAGGTTAATAAGGTTAAATATGGAAAATCCTCTTTCTGTTTACTACATATCCGAGGTAGAAAATTACAAAAACCAGAGAATAAGCATGTCTAAAGAGGTGCTTAGCGGAATATTGGATTTAATCCAAGAATTTGATATATTCTCTATTTGCGCATTAGACGCAGAGAGATACAAGAAAATTAATAGGCTGGAACTATTAGTTCTCACTAGGAACCATGGTGAAAATAAGGGTTTGATAAAATCATTGCTCAAAATGGAATCCGATTATAATATTAAGGTAGACCCAATTATACTTACTTTAGACGAATTCATAAAAATAATGAAAGCGAGTGAATTAGATCTGATAAAGGATCTGATCTTAGATAAGAATGTCTTATACAACAGCGATGGTTTTTGGGAGTTGATAAAACAGCATGGGATAAATGCCAGATATGAAAAATTCAATAAATTCCCGCAAGATCTGACAAGGGATGAATTGGCGTATAATTACAGTAGATTTGGCTATCGGCTGAATGAGAATATTAAACCCAATAACAAAATAGCCATAGAACCGATAATATTTTCAATGAGTATTAGCGAGGAAATTAGAATAAAATATGGCACCATTATTCTCTTCTATAAAAATATTGAGAAGATAAATTGGGCTTACCTGTATTATATTTATAAAAGGTACGACAATTTAGGTAAATTGAAGGGAATTTTGTTATCGTTAGCCCGTTTGCCCAATGTACAGCATAATAACGAAATAGAATATTACATTAATCTTATTCCAGATAAGCTGAATATTTACGATAGCAAATTGGTTAAAAAGTATATAGAGTTGTATGATTAGATGGCAGGAGTCTCAAAAAAGGAACTTTTAGATTTCCTAGATCTCTTCGATCAGGAATTAGATAGGAATATTGTACTTATAGCAGTTGGCGGTACTGCGATGACTTTGTTAGGCCTAAAGGCTTCCACCAAAGACATAGATTTTAACATACCATCGAATAGCGATTTTAAGGAATTTAACCGTGTCAATGACAGAATAAAACCAGGGGTTAAAATTGATTCATGGCCTTCTAACATAATATTTAGCGAAATTTTACCGGAGGGCTATGTAAAATTAACAACAGAGTATAGAACTGGACTTAAGAAGATTGATGTCAGGATATTAAGCCCCATAGATATTATATGCTCAAAGATTTCAAGATTCAATGAGGCAGATATGGAGGACATACGAGATTGCATAAAGTATGCCAGTATTACTAAAGGACATTTGGCCAAAAGGGCAAATCAGTATTCTCGTGTAGGAAGCGATGATGTATTTAAACAGAATCTCAAGTACATACTAGAAAACATGTTCTAACTTTTTCATGTATTTCAACCCTCGGGGCGCTCAGCCGTATTTTGCGGAGCAAAATAAGGACTCACGCTAGTAACTTAGTAAGGCAAGAGAACTATTGTGTGTATACTCTCCATTTTAGATTTTGCCGAATGCAGAAAAGTGCTTGCAGTTTTCGCCTCGATCTTATGCATTCGGCCGTTCGTTTGTTGCGATTATCTTGTAGTGGGCCCGCGGAGAGTCGAACTCCGGTCTCAAGCGTGTAAGGCTCGCATCTTAACCGCTGGACTACGGGCCCAATGAAGAGCCTGCTTACTTCGAATATTTCTTGCAGAAACGATTAAGTTTATCCATCGCATATTCTAATATGTCTTTCGGAGGCAGCGCCACTACGCGGACGTGCGATTCCGCACCAAATCCGGAACCCCTGCTCAGCATGACGTGCTCTTCCTTAAGGAATTTATCCACAAACTCGTGGTCGTCCTTTATTCTTAGGCTCTTGAAATCCACCTTTGGAAGTATGTAGAATGCGCCGTTGGGCCTTACCACTGCCATCTTTTCGTTTTCTTTCAATACGTCGACAGCGGCGTTGACGCGCTTTGCTATTTCGGAAACCATGTGCTTTATCTCCTTTTCGTGCATCTTGCCGTTTGATATCGCTTCCGCAAAGGCGTATTGCGCAGGGGTATTTACACATAGCCTCACGCTCGCCATCTCAGCAAACTTCAATTTGAGTTCCAGTGAGGTTTTGTCATTTTCTGGTAAAAGCATGTAGCCCACCCTGAAGCCAGTAGCGTCAAAATCTTTTGACGCGCCGTTAAGAACCATATGGGGTATTCCTTTTGCCAACTGGCTAAGGCTCGTGAAACTTGCTTTATTGTAATATATCTCGTCGTATATCTCATCGCTTATCAGAAAAACTCCGTATTCGTTTGACAGATCCACGATTTCCTTAAGCACTTTTCTGCTTAGGACTGTCCCAGTGGGGTTATTGGGATTTGTTATGAGCATGTATTTTGTCCTTTTCAGTTTGCCGGAGCTTTTTAAGCGTGTGAGGGTTTTTTTGATGCTTTCAGGATTCAGATCCCAATTGTTTTTCTCGTCATAATTTTCATATTCCGGGATACCACCGGAAAGCCTCAATTGCGTTAGGTACTGGTTGTAAAAAGGCTTGAATATTATTGCGTTATCGCCAGGGTTTATCGTTGCCATGTTTATGAACAGTAGCGCTTCTGAAACGCCTGCGGTAACTATGACATCGTCTATAGAAGCTTTTACGTTGTATTTTTTCTTGTAGCGCTTTGTTATTGCTTCTACCAATGGAATTACACCTGAGTCCCTTGAATAGTTGGTTCTTCCAGTCCTAAGGGCTTTCACATATGCATCTATAGTATATTTAGGCGTCGGGAAATACGCTGCCGGGTCGCCCCTGTTTATTTCTATCACCTTGCCGCCCTTCTTTATTATAGAATCTGCAACTTTCTCTTCTTCTAGTATTGAGTTATGAGCAAAAATGCTTCTTTTAGAAAGCAGGGATTCGTACATGATTACACCAGTAATAATAGCAGACACAGTGATTTACGTTTAACGTTTTTTACTTCTTTATGAGCCACCCTTGCAGGTAAAGCGCATCTAAACCGCTGACGGAAAAACTGCGTATGGCCTGTTCAGGTGTTTCGACCAATGGTTCCCCGGCATTATTGAAGCTCGTGTTTATCACTATGCTCTCGCCTGTTTCCTCATAGAAGCTTTTGATTAGGTTGTACCACAACTTGTTCTCTTTGAGCGATACCGATTGGGGTCTCGCAGTAGAGTCAACATGGCTTATCGCAGGGGCGTTTTCCCTTGCGGTTTCGGTTGTGTGGAACATCATCACCATAAATTCATGTTTTATGGGGTTTATGAAATATTTATCCATAGAGTTTTCCAGCAACGATGGCGCCAATGGCCTCCACCACTCCCTGCCCTTTATGGCATTTACCGTAGCCCAATTCTCCCTTTTTCTCGGATCTGCGACTATGCTTCTATTGCCTAGGGCCCGCGGGCCCAATTCCGAACGCCCATTATAGAATCCCAGAATCGCACCATCAGCGATTAGCGTTGCAACCTCGTTGACCCGATTCTCTATATATTCAGCTTTTAGCTTCGATTTCATAACCTGAAGTTTTATTTCGTCTTCAGAGTAGGAATCGCCCATATATGCATTTTCAATATGTTTGCTTTTCATCTGGCCTGACATCCTGGAATATACATAAGCTGCAGCGCCTATGGGACCTCCGGAATCTGTAGGTGCTGGAAATATGAAGATGCTATTGAATAGATTTGAATAATAAAGCTCCATGTTGGATTTTGCATTTAGCGCAGAGCCACCGGCGAGCACTACGTCCTTCTTGCCTGTATTGCCTTTCATTTCGCTGGAAAAATCCAAAACAACCATCTCAAAGAACGATTGGAGGGTATGTGCATAATTGCATGCGGTTTTATTCAGCCCGTTCTTCACTGAATTATACGGGATAGGAACTTTTGAATCGATGATGTGCTCTGCTATGCAGTCGTACATTGAATCTTGCGATGTTTTTGCCATACGCCTATCGATACCGTATGAAGACCCACTTTTTGTCATTATGCTTTCGATCCTGCACTGCATCTTTTTGTCCTTAGTACCGTATGGTGCAAGACCCATGACCTTCCCAGGGCCTTCCAGCCTTGTGAATCCGAGATACTTCGAAATATATTCATACAGGTATCCAAGCGAAAGCGAATCCCAACTTTGTTGGAAAACGTTCTCGAATTCCCCGTTCTTGACTGACCACGCAGTTGTGGAATCCACTTCCCCCTGCCCGTCTATCACCAATGCAAGAGAGGAGTTATGCCCTGAAAAATAGTATGCCGATGCCGCATGGGCCAGATGGTGCCTCACAGGTATTACTTTGATGTCTTCTTCCTTTATGCCACGGCCCATATGCTGCAATACCGCTTTTACGAAAAGCCTTGCAGACCATACAAAGTCCAGCTTGGAGGTTATGGATTTAGTGAGCATGCGCATGGTTGCCGAATAAGCGAAATTCGCCATATCGTTCCTTAATGCGTAATCCTTTACCAAGGAGGCTTGCGAGAACGAATGCCAAGCTCTGGATTTGATGCCGTATGCCTTGGGATCGAAATTGATGGCGTACGCATCGGCATCTCCTGGATTTATCCCGTAATTGCGCTTTAAGAACCTGAAGCAGTGCTCCAGCGAATTCGATGGCAGCTCGTACGGGGCGTGCTTATGGCGCGTATAGCGCTCTTCTTCCGATGCGTAGACAAGCTTGCCGTCCAGTATTGCGGCCACAGCGTTGTCGTGGAAATTTGGCCAGTTAAAACCGATCACCAGCAAGCAATCACTTTGTAGAAAGTACAGCGCCATCTATTATGTATTCCCCCACAGTACCATCCCATGTGATATGGTATGAGGTAATGTTAATTTTTTTCTTGAACATCGGTGCGTCCAGAACGAAAGATTCAGCTTCTCCTCCCTCGAATGCCACATTTATCCTGTATTTCTTCTTCAATGCGATGAGCTTATCCACAACACCGCGATCAATCCTTGCGCCCAATAAAGACTCGTCCAAACCGTATGCTGATACTTTTGTTATGATTGCTTCGAAGTTATCTGATACCTCAGTCAGTTCGGCCTCCTGATCCATGCCCCATAAAGGCGCAATTGACTCTATCCCTAGCTCCGAGCATATATTGTCTATCCTGTCTTTCTGGTACCTGCTCGCTATCGCCCCAGTTATAAGCTTTGTGACCTTGTTGGACTTCAGCGCATTCCGCAGGTCTTCCAGCTCGAGCTCTTTCTGGCCCTCTGTATCCCATATCACATGTTTTATGCCCATAGCTTTGGCCTGCAATGATGTATACCTTACATTTGGCTTGTGGAACATGAAACTGTCGGGATTATACGATTTCATCGTTATCAATACCTCCGGCTTCATCCCGTTTTCGCTTGCTTTGTGTATGGCCAATGTTGAATCTTTTCCGCCGCTAAAAAGTGCCGCTATCATATTTTCACCGTACTTGACGGGCACATGCTTTTAAGCACGCATCTTTCGCAATGCTTTGCGCGTGCCGTGCATACGTCCCTGCCCAATGCAATGAACAGGTGCGTAACATTGCCCCAATCTTTCCTTTCTGTTATTTGCATCATTATTTTTTCTATCTTTGCAGGATTTGTACTTTTGGCAAGACCGAGCCTGTTGCATACCGTTATGCAGTGCGTGTCTATCGCTATGCCCTCGCTTTTCCCGAACCAGTTGTACTGCACCACGTTGGCCGTTTTCCTGCCGACACCCGGAAGGGATTCCAGTTCCTTGATTGTGGAGGGCACCTTGCCGTTGAAATCCGACATTATCCTCTTTGCGGATAATATTATGTTTTTTGATTTGCCCCTGTAAAGGCCTATCGACTTTGTGTAATTGTAAAGTTCCGAAGGCTTCATCGAGGCGTAATCAGGTATATCGCCATGATCCCTGAAAAGCTTCTTCGTTACGACATTGACCTGCCTGTCCTGCGATTGCGCGGATAGCATAGTCGCAACAAGCAATTGCCATGCGCTTGAATAGTTTAAGCTGCTCGCCATCTGGTCCTTGTACCTCTTCTTGAGCAGGGATATGACCTTTTTTACAAAAAGCTTTTTACTTTCGGCCAGAGCAACACCGGAATTGTTTATAACTTGTAGCTTACAAATAGGGTTTATATTGGTAGTTTTTTAGACTTTTATATAAACATTTATATAGGTAATTTCTTGGAAGGCGGAGACATCGGAGAACAGAGTTCGAAGGAAGCGAAGATAGACCTGATAATGAAGAGGAAGGAGGAGCACATACAGATATGCCTTGACGACCCGGTTCAGGCGAAGAATGCGAAGACCCTTTTCGGGGATGTTAAACTGATAAACAACTCTTTGCCAGAGATAGATTTCGAAGACATAGACACAAGCACAACGTTTTTGGGCAAAAAGTTCAGTGCGCCTTTTATGGTTGGGGCAATGACCGGCGGAGCGGAAACCGCAAAGAAGATAAACGCCAACATAGCTACGGCTGTGGAGGAGCTTGGGCTTGGAATGGCTCTCGGAAGCCAGAGGGCAGCGCTTTACGACCCTGTGCTGGAAGATACTTACACCATTGCCAGGAAGAACGCCCCCGGCGCTTTTATAGGCGCCAACATCGGCGGCGCGCAGATATCGAAAGGCATGAAAATAGAGGACATAAGAAGGCTCGTAGATATGGTAAAGGCTGATGCGCTTTACGTGCACCTGAACCCGGCGCAGGAGATAGTGCAGCCCGAAGGAGAACCGAAGTACAAAAACGTACTTGAAGGGATAAGGGCCATAGTAAAATCAGTAGACACGCCGGTAGTTGCGAAAGAGGTGGGCTTCGGCTTGTCTCCTGGCGTTGTCAAGCAGCTGGAGCACGCGGGAGTAAAAGCCGTGGAAACTGCAGGGATGGGAGGCACAAGCTATGCCGCTGTGGAATGGTATAGGGCCAAAGCGATGAAAATGGAAGACAAGGTAGACTTGGGCAATCTTCTTTGGGATTGGGGAATTCCTACGGCAGCTTCATTATACATGATAAATCTGCATAGCAAAATACCGGTTGTTGCTTCAGGGGGGCTTAGGACGGGACTCGATGTGGCGAAAGCTATAGCTATGGGGTCATCTATGACAGCGATGGCGTTACCTGTACTAAGGCCTGCCACGAAATCGCCAGAGGATGTTAAATCTTTCATAGAAAAGATAATACGAGAATTAAAAAGCGTTATGTTCCTCCTCGGTGCCAAAAACATTGACGAGCTGAAGAGGGTGCCACATTTCTTTGTCGGGGAGCTTGCCCAATGGAAGGAATACGCAGATAAGAACGTATGAACGCTTGGATTTATTGCACCATACCACAGGCAGAATATAGAATAGGGACATGAGATGGCGTACAAAGAACTTACCGAGACTGAAGTAAAAAAGGCAATCGGCATGCTCGAATCGCATTACAAGGATGTGCATTACTACCTAAATTTTACTACTCCGGTGGAACTTCTTGCAGCCGCCATATTGTCGGCACAGACAAGAGACACCACAGTTAATGCTTTGACGCCTAAGCTTTTTGCCAGGTACAAAACGGCAAAAGACTACGCGAACGCGAAACCCGAGGAGTTGCTTGCATATGTAAAAGGAGTCTTTTACGCAAAAAACAAGGCCGCAAACATAATAAAAGCCTGCAGGATAATCGATGAAAAATATAACGGCAAGGTGCCGGACAAGATGGAGGCGCTCATTGAACTCCCTGGAATCGGAAGAAAGACCGCCAACACAATATTGCTAAACGCGTACGGCATCGTTAACGGAATACCTGTTGATACGTGGGTTATAAAGCTTGCTTACAGGATAGGGTTAAGCGAAAGCAAAAACCCCGACATAATAGAAAAAGAGCTCGAACGGAAAATTGAAAAAAAGTATTGGAAGAATATTTCTTATGTATTAAAAGAGCACGGGAAACAGGTATGCGGGAACGTGCCCAAATGCAGCGCATGTTTTCTTAAGGACATATGCCCGAAAAACGGGGTAACAAAAAGCGAGTAGTGGGAAGATGACAAAGAAATGCATAGTAGCAGGATGCCTTGTAATAAACGATGGCAAGATCCTCATGCTTGAACACAATAAGCTAGGGGCCTGGCTCTATCCTGGAGGGCATATTGAGGAGAATGAATTTCCTTATGAGGCTGCTATAAGGGAAACCAAAGAGGAAACAGGACTCGACGTGGAATTGCTCGGAAACGACAACATAAAGCACATCGATGAAGGGGCGCATACGCTCATAACACCGTTTGCCATAGTATATGAAAATGTGCCGTACAAAACGCAGCCTATGCACATACATTTCGACATGGTATATGTGGCAAAAGTCATAGGTGGCAGTATCTCTACGAACAGTGAGAGCACTGGTTCGAACTGGTTCAGCAGGGAGGAAATGGAAAAGCTTGACACGTTGCCCAACGTAAAGGACATAGCGATAAAAGCCATGGAAAGCTATCCTGAATTATAAAAGTGTGATTATGAGAGTGATTGCTGATTTGCATGTTCATTCCAGATTCGCAATGGCGTGCAGCAGCGCCATAAATCCCGAATCTATGGAAGCCGCGGCGCTTGAAAAAGGCATAAACGTTGTCGGCACAGGAGACGTTTTGCACCCTGAATGGATGAAAGAGCTCGTATCCAAGCTCGAAGCTGAAGGCAACGGGCTTTACAAATTGAAGGGAAGCAAACACGAGGTGAGGTTTGTAGCGAGTGCCGAAGTATCGACCATATTCGAAGGGAGAGACAAATCCACCAAAAAGGTGCACAACTGCATATTGTTGCCGAGCTTCGAGGATGCGAAGGCGCTTTCGGAAGAGCTTAAGGCATACGGAATCATGAGCTCCGACGGCAGGCCGCAACTGCAGATGAGCGCCGCGGAACTTGTAGACAAGGCCCTTGGAGTAAGCAAAAAGGCTTTCGTATTTCCGGCGCATTTGTGGACCCCGTATTTCGGCGCGCTCGGCGCGATGTCAGGTTTCAACTCGATAAAGGAGGCGTATGAAGACAGGGAAAAGGACATACACGCCTACGAAAGCGGCCTGAGCTCTGACCCGAAAATGAATTGGAGGATATCGGAGCTTGACAAGTATACGCTCATATCGAATAGCGACATGCATTCGCTCCAGAACATGGGAAGGGAATCCAACATGTTTGAGCTCGAGAAATTAACGTATGATTCTATAATCAAGGCCATAGTCGAAAAAGACGCCAAGAGGTTTACGCAGACGGTAGAATACTATCCTGAAGAGGGAAAATACCATTACGACGGACACAGAGAATGCAGGTATTCCGTAAACCCGGAAGAATCAGAAAATAGCGTATGCAAGGTCTGCGGCAAAAAGCTCGTCATAGGGGTATTGCATAGGATTAACGACCTTGCCGACAGGCCTGTGGGATATGTTCCTAAAAACCACATACCGTACATCCATGCCGTGCCGCTCTTGGAGGTGATATCTTACGCAAAGGGGAAGACGAGATATACCGCTCTAGTAAGGGAAGCGTACGCAAAGATGATAGAACGCTTTGGGGACGAACTCGATGTCCTTACAAAGGCAAAGATAAGCGATATTGAAGAAACCGCTGGAAGCGAGATAGCGGAATGCATAGACAACGTAAGGAACGATAGGATAACGATAAAGCCAGGATATTCAGGCGTATTCGGGGAGCTTGACCTTCTTTCTAGGGGAAAGCCAGAAAAAACCCCTGCTACGCAGCAGAAGAGCATGTCTGATTTCTTTTCGTGATTTTATGGCAATATTGGAAGACGGAAACGTAAGGCTCAGACCCATAGAGCTTGAAAAGGATATGGGCAGCTTTCTTGAATGGTACACGAATCCCGATGTGCTGTTTTATTCCGAAGGGCCGAAGGCCATGCCATACGACTCCGATGTAATACATAGGATGTACGCCAAGCTTTCGGAGCTTGGCGAAGCTTATATCATAGAAGTAGAGGAGAACGGGATGAAAGCCATAGGCGACGCCAGCATAACCAAGGATAAAACCCCTATAACGATAGGCGCTGAAGAATACTGGGGCAAGGGCATAGGAACGCGGGTGCTTGGGCTTTTGATAGAAAGAGCAAGACAGCTTAAGCTCGAAAAACTTAAAGTAAGCAGAATAAACGAATACAACGCAAGAAGCTTGAAGCTTTACACCAGGGCGGGATTCAAGATATCCGGACGTGCTGTAGAAGACGGTTATGAAATCGTAAAGATGGAGCTTGAGTTATGAGCCGGTGTGTATATGCGTACAAGCTTGATATCGTGGAACGTTAACGGGATAAGGGCTTCAATAAAAGGAGTCACAGGGTTGATAAGCAGCGAGGCTCCCGACGTGGTGGCGTTGCAGGAGATAAAGGCGGACCACGATAAGGTACCGAAACATCTCGCAGACATGGGCTATGAGGCTTACATCAACCCTGCAAAGAAGAAAGGGTACAGTGGCACGATGGCTCTTGCAAAAGCCGAGGCGCTCTCATACTCTGCGGATTTTGATTTGGATGAGGGCAGGGTTCAAACTCTTGAATTCAGGGATTTTTATTTCATAAACGCATACTTCCCGAATTCGAGAAGGGACCTTTCCAGGCTAAGCATGAAGAGGGATTTTAATTCAAAGATATTGGATTACATGCACGGCCTTGAAGAGAAGAAGCCAGTAGTTATTTGCGGAGATTTTAACGTGGCGCACGAAGAGATAGACATAGCCAGGCCCAAAGAGAACATGCACAACGCAGGGTTCACGAAAGAGGAGAGATATGATATGGACAGATTCATAGAAGAGGGCTTTGTAGACACTTTCAGGATATTCAACAAGGAACCGGGAAACTATACGTGGTGGTCTTACATGTTCGGCGCGAGGGCGAAAAACATAGGATGGCGCATTGACTACTTCTTAGTCTCAAAGAGGCTTGAGAAAAAGGTTGTCAGCGCAGAGATATTGAAAGAGGTCAAAGGCTCTGACCATGTGCCGGTAAAGCTCGTCCTGGACGCACGCATATGATTATTTTATTATCTCCTGTATGAATGAGGGATACACTTTCCTTACTCCTGCTATGGACATTATGTCATTCATCATGCGTTCCACCTCATCTGAGTCCGCGGCCACTATGGCTATTGCCGCGTGGTCGCCGCTGGCCCTGTAAAGCTCCTTCACGAAATCCAATGCCTTTATGGAATCCATAGCCTTCATGTAGTGCTCGGGCTCTATGTCAAGGCCAACTATCACCTCAGACATCCCAAGCCTGTTCAGCCTGGCTCGGGCTTTGTAGCCTATTATTATCTTTGATTCCGACAGCTGAGCGATGCGGTTCCTTATGGTTCCGGGAGATACGCCATACTCGGATGCCAGCCTTTCAACAGGCACTTCAGAATCGGAAACAAGCTTCTCAACTATGCGTTTATCTAAACTTTTAGGCAAATCTTTTGTCATTTGTATCAATTTATATAATAAAAATAACAAAATATTTAAATATTTGGATAAACAATATATGGATGTGATAATATGGAAGGCATACCCATAGAGGAAAGATTCGAACAGATGGAGGCAAACGCTTATTTTCCGAAAGAGGACAAGATAGAAAAGATAAAGGTACCAGAGAAGGGCAAGTGGAACATACTTACGTTCTACCCGGGGGATTTCACTTTCGTTTGCGCCACAGACATAGAGGCATTCATGGGCAAGTATGATGAGTTCAAGAAAAACGATGCGGAGGTATTCGCCATAAGCACTGACAGCGTCTTTTCACATAAGGGTTGGGCGCAGACAAGCCCTAGAGTGCAGAAGAGCACAATACCGATGGTGGAAGATTTCAACAAGGAGATAACGAAAAGGTTCGGATTGCTTAATGCACAGTCAGGTCAAGCCAGAAGATCTGTTGTGATAATAGACCCTGACGGTAATATACAATACATGGCTGCATTCAACAACAACTTAGGCAAGGATGCGGATCACATTCTTAACGCGTTCCTTGGCCTCAAGTACCTCAGGGACCATCCGGCCAAGGAGGGGCACATGTGCGCCATACCTGCAAACTGGAAGAAAGGAAATGACGCCCTTGACATAGACGTGGTCAAGGACATAGGAAAGCTCTGAGCTTTCCATTCCTTTTCTCCAAAAGGCGATGACACGCAGCTTTTTATATTTTAACGCTGCTAAGCTTATTGTAGTTTCAGGCAAGCTTTAATATTCTTTCTTGCAATTAAATTAGCAAATCTAACGCTTAAAGGCGAATTTCTATGTCAAAATCCGTTCTCAACAAGTTAGTTGGCGTAGTCCGAATAAGGGGCACGGTCAACGTAAGATACGATACGGCAGAGACCCTCGAAAGGCTCAGGCTCAAAAGGGTAAGCAACTGCACGATACTTAAGGTAACCGCCGATTACGCGGGCATGCTAAAGACATGCAACAATTACGTGGCTTACGGTGAGCTCGACGAAGAGGTGCTTGAAAAGCTCCTGAAGAAAGCAGGCTCTGACGCAGACCCTAAGAAGGTAGCTGCAGGGGAATACGACATGAAGAAGCTCAAGGAGCTTATGCCTGTAAGGCTGCACCCGCCGAGGCACGGATACAGGAGCACGAAGCTCGGGTACAAGCAGGGTGGAGACCTTGGTTATATGGGCAGCGACATAAACAAGCTCATAAAAAGGATGATTTAATGGTAGTAAGGCATCAGAAGAAAAGCAGGAAATACCTGGGCAACAGAAGATGGGGAGTTGGCAACATAAAGAACGCGAGAGGTGCAGGAGACCGTGGAGGCGTTGGAAGGCGCAACGCCCACAAGAAGCACAATTTCACATATTTAACCGCAAAGCACCCGGAAGAGATAAGGAAGCACGGATTCACGAAATGGATGCAGGTAAAGCTCAAAAGCGTGAGCCTGCAGTCGATAAACGCGATGCTGAAGAAGTCAAAGACATCCGAGATAGACTTGACAGGCTACAAGGTGCTGAGCAACGGAACTCTCGAAATGCCTGCGAAGATAAAGGCTGACGCGTTTTCGGCAAAGGCCTTGGAAAAGATAAAGAAGGCAAACGGCGAAGCGATAACGCCTAAAAACAAGCAATAAAAAGGCGCGTGGAACACGCCCATCAAAGCAACAGCGGCAAAAACATGAAATCACATTTAAACATTTTCTTTTATACAGATACATTCCTGCCCGCAGTAGACGGCGCAGTGACTTCTATGCTCGGATTCAAGGAAGAGCTTGAGTCCAGGGGCCATAAAGTAGTCATTGTAGCCTCAGGCAACAAGAAGACCAAGGAGATGGTAAAGGGCAGGGACGACATAATAGTCGTGCCAAGCGTCAAGTTCAAGAGGTATCCTCAATACAATTTCGCGTTGATGCCGTTCATGGCTGCAAGCAAGATAGGAGTTTACGACGCCGACGTAGTGCACGTGCAAACTCCCTTCACCGTAGGCACGTACGGATTGCTCGTGTCCAAGATGGGAAAAATACCTTCAGTAGGCTCGTTCCACACGCTTTTCACTAAGAGCACCGTGATAAAGGAGTACGGCGTGTCCAATCCGATAACAAGAAGGCTTTTCATAAAGTATGCATGGCCCTATGCGAAATTCTTCTACGGAAGCTGCACCAGAGTGGTAGCCCCGAGCAACAGCATAAAATCGCTTCTGGAAAGGAAGGGCATAGGGAATATAGACGTGGTCCCAAACGGCGTCGACACGAAGCGTTTCACCCCGCAGGTAAAAGGCGCGAAGCTCAAGCACATAATTACCGGCGACGACAGTTCTAAGCTCGTGCTGTACATGGGAAGGGTAAGCAAGGAGAAGAACATAGGCACCATGATAAGAGCAGCTAAAGTGCTTAGCCAGAAGAAAAAGAGGATAAAGTTTATTATCGCAGGCACAGGGCCGGCGATGGATTATTACATAAAGCTTGTACACAAGAACAGGCTTGAGAAGATAGTCAAGTTCGCAGGCTTCGTAAGCGAGAAGGAACTGCCGAAGTATTACGCTGCGGCAGACCTGCTGTGCATGCCATCAACGTTCGAAACGCAGGGCATCGTTTCGTTGGAGGCGATGGCGACAGGAAAGCCGGTGGTAGGAGCAGACTACCTGGCTCTCAGCGAGCTTATAAAAGACGGCAAAAACGGCGAGAAATTCAAGCCGCTTGATTACAAAGGTTGCGCAATGAAGATAGAAAAGGTTATAAATAATTTACCCCATTATAAAGAGTGTACGAAAACTGCCAGAGAGTATTCGATAGCCAAGGTTACTGACAAACTCTTGAAAACATACTCTGCAGCACTTGAGGCATCAGCCCGGAATAATAACAAAAGTTTAAAGGCGGTTTTTTGAAGGAAAGCGGTGAAAAAATAGCAGCAAAAGAAGAAATAGCTACACAGCCACAGCAAAACATTGCAGTGCATAATGAGCAACCACATGCAAAGGCTCCGGAAGCGCAAACAAACGGGAGAAAGTCTTTGAGCGTGCTGATAAAGGAATCGAGCAACCCCGAAGTGGCGACCATAAAGAGCCAGATAGACGAATGCAGAAAGCAGAGAGATATACTTATAACTGAGATAAAGGATTACAGGAGAAAGCTGGAGTACAAGGAAGCCGAGAATATAGCGATATCAAAATTCGTGGAGAGCGAGAAGGACAACGTTGAGGTAAAAAAGATAGGCTACCTCAAGAGGCAGAAGAACAGGCTCGAGTTCAAGCTTTCCACAGAGGCGAGGATGTCCCTGGATGACGAGAAGGGCATAATAAGGAAGATAGCAGAAATAGACTCCCAGCTCGAAGGATTATTGAAGTTTGTAAGATTGCAGAGGAAGATAGGTTACATACAGGATGACATAAAGAATTATACTGAAAAGCTCAACGAGACAGACAGGAAGATACGCGAACTGGACACGAAACTGGACGATCTCTACGTGTCTGTAAGGAGGGCATTAGGCATAAGAGGAGGGCGCGGAGGCGAGCAGCAGAGACCTGCAAGGAAAAAGCAGATCCAGCAAGCGTCACAGCCCGAGATAAACATGGAAGACATAGCAGTAATAAAGAAGAAAACCAAGAGCGAATGAACGCTCTTGGAGCTTATTCTTTCTGCAAAATATCGCAAGCATGCCTTTTAACGGGTAGCTGGCGCAAATAAATGAAACAAAAAACAAATAAAAAAACAAACAAAATATAAAACAGTGAAAACAAAGAAAAAATCAGAAAAAAAGGTGAAAGAATTGAAAATTACTTTTTTTGGAGCTGCAGGCGAAGTAGGCCGCAGCTGCATAATGGTTTCGAGCGGAAGCACCAACATACTTTTGGATGCAGGCGTCAAGCTCGGATCAGAAGACCAATACCCAAAGATAAGCGACGAACAGCTTAAGGAAATAGACGGGATAGTTATCTCGCACGCGCACCTGGACCATTGCGGCTACCTGCCGCACATATACAGTGCAGGCTACAGGAACAAGACCTATGTGACAAAACCCACGTCGGAACTGGCGAACGTTTTGATAAACGACTACATGCACATATCGAACCCCAGCGACGTGACAAAGGAGGGGCTCATACAGCTTGGAAAGAATTATTCGTTGCACGAATACAAGAAAGAGTTCAGGATAAAGGACTTTACAGTATCGTTCATACCTGCGGGCCACATACTCGGAAGCGCGCTCATAAAAGTCAGCGACGGGAAAAAGACGCTGCTTTATACAGGGGACATAAACCTTTCGAAAACAAGGCTGCTCGACGGAGCTGACCTGCGCGGCATTAAGGCCGACATACTCATAACAGAGAGCACTTACGGAGGCGAGAAGGACATATTCAAGGACGAGAAGGAGAACGTTAAGCAGATGATAAACAGTACGGTGGAAACCATAAAGGCAGGAGGCAAGGTCGTGGTGCCTAGCTTCGCAGTCGGAAGGGCGCAGGAGGTGCTTTTCTTGCTTGACGATTACATGAACTCCGGAGTCATACCCAAGGTGCCTATATACGAGGACGGGATGATAAACAAGGCCATGAGGATACACAGGCACAACGTGATATACTGCAGGAAGGAACTGCAGAGCAGGATACTCATGAGCGATTCCGACCCGTTCAAAAGCGAGAACTTCATCGTGGTTGAGAAGAAAGGCACAAGGACGAAAATAGCTACGAACGACGAAAGCTCCGTCATAGTGACCACGAGCGGCATGATAAGCGGCGGTCCGATAATGTTCTACCTCACGAAGATGTCCGGGAATCCGCTCAACAAGATGATACTCGTAGGATACCAGGCAGAGGGCACGCTCGGAAGGGCGCTGCAGGAGGGCGCACGCGAGATAACGATAAACGACTCCAAATTGAAAGTCGAGATGGCCGTGGAAACCTACCACCTTTCCGCGCACGCTGACAGGAAGCAGCTCGAAACCATACCTGGGAAGATAGCGGGATTACAACGCATATTCATAGTCCACGGGGAGCGAAGCAAATCCGAATACCTGAAATCCAGGTTCGAGCAGATGCAGAAGAAATACGATGTCACGATACCGAACATCGGGGAAGCTTTTGAGGCTTGATAATCGGCAGCCTCAGTAACGCAGGATGCACAAGCTTTTAAATAACCTCCTATTTAAATATGTGCGGATTCCGGCGTTTGACGGAAACCGTCCAGTGAAGGGGTTATGAAGCAGAAGAAGGATTTGAAGAGGGAAGTGGAAGACCTAAAGAAACTGCGCGAGATAGAAGCGATGATAAAAAGAGGAGACATAGAGAACGCTTTTGTTTCAAACGCAACGAAGGATTCCGAGACCGTGAGCGAGGCAGCAGCTGACGAAATACTGAACAGGCTTGATTCAGAGAACGTGAATACGAAAGACATCGACAGGATAATATCGCTGACAACGAATAAAAGCGGCGTGGTAGTCAAAAGGCAACAGAAAAAGGCAATGCCAAGAAAAGCAAAAGGCAAAAAGGCAGCGACGAAACCTGTCAGAAAAACACTCAAGGCCCCGCAGAAAAAGATGCAGAACAGAAAAATAGCGAGGGCAAAGCCCAAGGCAACTGCATCCAAGAAAAAGGGCAAGCACTCCAAACCTGTCAAAAGGCGCTGAACGGATAGGGAGAGATTCCACTTATTTCCAAACGATAGCTTTCGCAAGGCTTATAAATTAATTTTGCATAATGCTATTTGCTTTTAAGGGCTCTTGGCTCAGTAGTAGAGCACCCGCTTTGCAAGCGGGGGGTCGCGGGTGCGAATCCCGCAGAGTCCACAAAACTTCTTGGAAAGAAGTTTTATCAAGAACCCGACGCAAGCTTTGGCTGTAAACCAGTAAGCGGGTCTGGGTGCGATTACCGGTTGGAAGCCGATTCTTATCAAGCCTCTGGGTGCGGTTCTAAACAGCAGTTCGCACACATAAAGGGCTAACTCGAGAGATCGTTGCCTTACCTTCCAAAACACGATTTGGTAGAAATTCGAAAGATAATAATCGCGCAGTTCAAGAAACGCTTCCAGAGAAGCCGTGTACCGAAGTACGGCTCTCTAAACAAGGGTTTCGACGAACAAGAGATCAGCGCCTTCTTCAGAGTCGTAAAGAATCCGAAGTTCCACCTTCTTTTCTCGTATCAGGCGCAGCTTGGCCTGCGCCTGGGCGAAGCTAGAAAGGTAAACATCAAAGACATAAAGTTCGAGAGCAGGGAATTAGTCGTCAAGACAGAGAAAGCTATGACTCTGGATACGCTGCTAATTCCTGCCCCGCTCTTCAAAGAGACGCTAGATTACATTAAAGCGAATACAAAGGCGATAGAGAACGCGGCTGGATACCTGTTCTTCAAGGAACAGGGCAAAGGTCGCACTTTAGAGCCTTACTTGGATGAGGGTTACGTGCGTAATCAGTTCACCGATTTCATAAACAAGGCAGGCTTAGATGAGGTGTATGACATGAGCGACGAATCAATACCAACCAAGGGTTCAAGAAAGTTGCACAGGTTGACCACGCATAGCCTGAGGCACTATGCCATAACGCACTTCGCAGAGCAGAACAACGGCAACGTTTTCCTGACTAGCAAGTTTGCGCGCCACAGGCAGCCTGCCATGACTATGACATACATAAACACGAACAAGAAGCAGTTGTATGACGGCATAGACGGAGCGTTTGGCGTCAGCCAAGCAGCGGCCCTGAAAGCCAAGCTTTCCAGAACCTAATTGAGAAGCCAACAACTGAGAAGCAGAACAGCTTTGAGCATGAAAGTCAGATTTATGTTATATAAACGGTAAAACTGCCTTTAAGCAGCTAAGATTAAATACCTAGATAGTAAAATAATATATAAACGTGACGCAATGTTAGCTGAGGTCAGAGACCATATTTTCATAAGTTATGCGAGTGAAGATTCAGAATTCGCAATCTGGCTTACACAAAAACTTACTTGTGAAGGATACGCGGTTTGGTGTGATAAATTTAAGGAACTGGGAGGTGAATCTTATCCCAAAGATATAGATCAAGCTATAAGATCCAAAACATTTAGGTTCTTAGCCGTAATGTCTCGAACGTCCAACGCAAAACAAAATCCAACGAAGGAGCGCACTCTCGCCATTACACTTGCGAGATCCAGAAACGAAGATGATTTTGTAATTCCTTTAAATATAGATGGTATTAGCCCATCAGAAATAAATTGGATGGTAAGCGACATAAATTTTATCTCATTCTATAAAAGTTGGGCTTTAGGATTAAGTCAACTATTAAAAAAACTTAATTCGATTAATGCACCAAGACCTATTTCAGGAGGAAAGGAGATAATTGCCAAAGGATACCTTAACACTGACTTCCTGACCTCCACCCCAGAAAATGTATATATCAATTCTATACCGTTCATTAAAATCCCCCAAGCTTTAAAAGTATTCAAAACTGAAATATCCATCGACAAAGAAGAAGAAACCCACTGGGCTTTCTATAAAACGTCACGAAATAAAGAAAAGCTTGTCCTTTCTTTTACCTCTCCGTCAGATAAATTAAGTAGAGATTATTATATACATTTCGTAAAAGATGAAAACCTTGAATCTGAATATATTTATGGCATACCAACAAAAAATATAATTTCAAATTTACTCTTAAAATCCATTCAACTAGCATGTTATAATTCTGGACTAAAAGACATTATCATAAACGATCGTACAATAATCTATTTTTCTAAAGGTATCATTCTCGGAGATAAAATAAAATTTATTACATATGATGGCAAAACATCCAGAGTGAATATCTACGGTGAAAGGTCTCGCCGCGTTAATGGCGAACTAACAAAGTACCGTTTCTATCTTTCTCCTAAATTCAAGATATATAAGGAATCAGATGGCGGCTATTACGCTAGCCTTAGAGTGGGTCTCCACATTACCGATTTGAATGATTTACCGTTAACCCCAAAACAATCAAATGCAAGAAGAAAGAACATCTGTAAAAATTGGTGGAATTACCATTGGTTAAATCGTCATTTGGCCGTCCTAAGCTTTTTGTCGCAAGGTGCAGAAAATATAGTTATAGGCGACTTTCCTGATTCGCAAGTAATATTATCAACAAAATTTATTGAAAAAATAGCCCCATACGGAATTGATGAAAATAAACTAGACAATAAAAAGCATGGTGTAGATTAATGTCTGATCTTAAAATATTTGATGAGCCATTATTAGAATTTAGGTACGGACAAAAATTGTATGATCCACACGATGGGCTAGTTTTATTCGGTCCATACAGCGCAGACATGCCATACCATCCAAAAAATATTATATATGGAGTAGTTGGAACGAAAGATGGAATAGCCTCATTTGAAGAGTGGTCTAAGGCTATAAATAAGCCTATCTATTCTGACATCGAAAATCCTTTGCTTTGGCCAATGTTTCCTGGATTTAAAACAGTTTTTGATTCGGACTGGCCTGAAAAGCCAACATTAATTCACGAAATTGACAGGGATAAAATTCTTTATGCATCAAGGAACGCCGATCCTAACAAAAGAACCTCTACAATAGTAGAAGAATACCTAAATGGCATCGCCCTAACCAAGAAGCGCGATGAAACATTCCACGTTATTATTTGTATAGTTCCCGATGAAGTATGGAAAAATTGTAGACCAAAATCCCCAGTTTCTGACTCATGGGGCGAACACATATCTAGCAGAACGCGTAAAATAAGAATGAACCAAACAAGTTTATTTAATCAATGGTCTATCGACCAATATAGATTTTCAGTAGATTTTCGTCGTCAAATTAAAGCCCGCTCCATGGAATACGGAATTCCAATCCAAATTATACGGGAATCTACTATTAATCCCAACCTACCTTTGGAACGCGGAAAAACAGGAAAGACACCTCTATCTGATAGAGCGTGGAATCTTTCTACAACTTTATATTACAAAGCAGGCGGAAAACCTTGGAAACTTGCGACTGCCCGTGAAGGAGTCTGTTATATTGGAATATCTTTTAAACGCACAGATATCAAAAAAGGCAGTACAACTGCATGTTGCGCCGCTCAAATGTTTTTAAATACCGGGGAAGGCGTTGTATTCCTCGGTGATGAAGGCCCATGGTATTCTGAAGATAAAAAAGAATTTCAGTTAAGTAAAGACGCAGCCTCTAGATTACTCAAAGGAATACTAAAAACGTATAACGAGTTAGAAGGTAAAAAATTAACCGAGATATTTATCCATTCTAGATCCTATATTAACCAGGATCAATTTGAGGGCTACCTCGAAGCATGTCCCAACGGAGTTAAATTAGTAGGTGTCAGAGTGCGCTTAAATAGCATAACAAAATTATTTCGAAAAGGTGAATACCCTGTTATAAGAGGTACATACCTAGAAATTAATGAAAAAAGTGCATATTTGTGGGCAACTGGCTTTAAGCCACGATTACAAACTTATGACGGATGGGAAGTCCCAGTTCCTTTAAAAATTGATATCCAATATGGTGAAGCTTCAATCGAACAAGTATCAAAAGACATATTAAGTTTAACCAAACTGAATTATAACGCATGCAGGTTTGCAGACTCGCAACCAGTCACTATAGGCTTCTCTGATTCAGTAGGTGAAATACTTGTTTCTAACCCTACAGTTAAAGATAACAACCCCAGTTTCAAATTTTACATATAAAAAATATTTTATCTCACTACGATTCAAATGCCTTACATACCCTTTCATAAGCCTTATTAATTTCTTTCATCCTTGCTCTTCTCCTCTCACGTCTTTTTAAAATTTAACCAATAACAAAAGACCAACAACTGCGTCAGCAGAATGTCCTTTTGCTGCGCTTTTTCTTAATCAGATTTAAGCTTAATCTGAGCCAAAAAATCCAGATTTAGTAAGCTTCCCTCGGAAGGTATTTCTCTGCAAAATTTTGTCGTCTAAGCTACTAACCATTAGATTTCAGTGCAGCGTTTCCGATTTAGATTTAGTTGCCCTTCGCCCGCCCTTGCGGATGCCTTCGGCATCGATCGGCGGGCTCGGGCAAAACTCTTTGAAAAAGAGTTTTATCAGAAACCTGCCCGCTTTTGGGTGGGGGCAAAAGCGGGAAACTTTTAGAAAAAGTTTCATCAAAACTTCTCGATGAAACCTCTTTTTAAGAGGTTTCTAGGTTCCTTTCACTGCTTGGTTGCAAGCTTAAAGCTCATTGGAGCGCGCCCCTCGTGAGCTCGAAAGAGGAAGTAAGTGCAACGAGCGACCATCTTGAGCTGTGAACGAGCTGGGCTAAGGACTAGAAAAATTACGCCCTCGATAAGATGATAAATATGGTATGAGCTTGTCTATGAAAAGTCTGTCTTGCTTGTAGTTGTTTTCTAATATCTCTACTACAAGAGGTATGTATTTTAACTCGATATCCATATTGGCATCCTCACTAGCAGTAAATCTTGGCTCATTTTGGTATTTTTTAAGGCACTTGACTATCAAACTTGCATATAAACTTGCGTATATAGATATTAGAAGATGATGATTAATCGAATTAAGTTTCTTTTGCAATTCTGGACCAGAGGGCAAAGGAAGTGTAACTTCGAGGCCATCGGGTTTCTGCTTCAATAGCGACAAAACCTGTTTGAACTTCTGATTTTCATGTATGCGCATCAAGCACGGTTTGTTTGCATCAACATCTTTGACTAATTCAGTATAGGCAGATCCTCTCTCTATCCTATTTCCTTGATTATCTAGTACGGGAGGGAGCAGCTGCTCTAAGCCTTGCATCTTAGAAGTATAATCAAAAAACCAATGAAGGTCGTGGTTTAGCTTATGCATAAGGAAATCATTTATGGCTGGTCTAGATGCACTAACAATCAGCTTGTTAAGAGCAGGATCCATAAAGCTTGTTTGAAACTGTTGTAAAAAGCCCTGTGACTCAACTAGAGGTTTAACTAGCTCTATCATCGTTATAGTTTCAGCATCCAAACTACCAAGAATGTTAGGGTCATTGATTACACTAACGGCTTTAGAGGCATTACCTGCAAGATTGTTAAAGTTCCACAAAGAAGGTATTATTTCACTTAAAATTATTGCTTTCATCCAATTTTCGTAAGCTTTTTGGACTGCTTCTATTTTTGAAGAATGCAGAGATGAATCTCTGTAATCCACAAGGTGTTTTTTCTCTATTCTATCTAGTAACTCTAACGAAATGTCTTTTGCAACGGCAACGTAATCTTCAATTCCCATAAGACATATTATGCATTCTTGTTATTATAATTTTTGGCGGAAACAACAGAAGTGGCGGGCAGAAGCGGGCCATGTATCAACGTGCAAGATGAAGTTCAAAGGAATCCGCCTAGGCGGGTTTAAATAACGTTTCAGTTATAGATTATCTGATGTAATGGAAGAAAGAACTAACAGTTACCATAATATCTTCTATTATTATAGGGGACCTTCTAACGGCAAAAATGAAGAAAAAGAGTACAGGCAATTAGAGAACAACCTCACAAAAGCATTTGTCAATGTCTTAGAATTGAGCGATAAAGAGGGATGGTTACACAAATTGCCAAAATACGTATTCGGTGCTATTTCTGATAATTTCATTGAACAGCATCCAGATTTTTCGGGTTTGAAGATAGAAGGTCTTGAAAGTATTGTTCTGCAAAGTGGTTCGGATGAGAGTAGGCCAGATGCTTCAGTGATCCTTACGGCAAATAACATAAAAACCAAAATTGCTGTAGAATCAAAATTTAGGATGGAAATAGATGAAAACCAATTGCAAAGACACTTGAATGATAAAGAAAATGACTTATTGCTCTTAATAGCTAAAAAGAGGGCAATAGAGGATAAGGGATTTAAACTAGAAGAGTTATATAGGATTGCGGGAAAGCGGTTTATGTGGATTTCATGGGAAAGTATATATAATATAATTGAAAACGAATATAATGAGAGCCACGGGAGTAAGTTTAAAGTAACGAAGTTCTTGTTAGATCAATATTTAAGATACATGAGGATGATGGGATTGACTGATCGATTTATAAAAGAGCACTTCTTCGGAGCGGCAGATTATGAGAGTGTAAAAGAAGTAACTAGAAATTTTGCAGAATTACTATCTGAGAAGATATCCAGCAGTGTTAATAAAAAGATGGCTGTTTGGAAGAAAGATAAATGGAATGGGTGGGTAGGCATAACAGAAAGTAATGTTGAAGATATAAAGAATGTGTTGCATTTTACAATTATTTCTCCAGAGCAAGATGGACTTACTATACTCTTCCACACAGAAGGGAGAGATAGACCTATGAAGATTATTAATTTGCTGAGTAAAGAAGGTGAATTTGATGCGTTCTGGAAAGAATGTATCTTAAAGCTCACCACAGACTACGCCAAGAGTGACAGCAGCGGTGATAGGCATATACCAAACTATTATATAATATTTGAACATGTGCGAAAATCAGCATCAAAAAATGAACATGAAATCTCTAGCATTACAATATCATTAAATGAATTTGGAAAATTAAAATATCCAAGGAACACTAGTAAAGACTTTTATGAGGATGTAAGGGACGATCGGAAAGAAGCTTTCAAAAAGTTCATTAAGCTGTATAATGAAGATTCAGAGAGTAAATATATGAGATTTAAAGTCGGATGTGTGATAGGCAGAGATATATTAGTTGAAAGAGGCAGCTTGGAAGAACAAGCGGATTTAGCCGTGGATAAAATAAAACCACTAATTGATATATATAAATTCTTTGACGAAAGGATAAATGGTAGCGATTAATAATATCATTGGAGTTTGCTTTATAGTTTGTATTATTCATTGGGCTTACGTCGAATCTTAAAATGTAGGGGTAATAAAAGAATAAATAGCTTTCTTGCCGCATATATATCAATGGCAAAGGGAACAGCAGCGATTGATTCCGATACTAAGCATTACAAACTACGCATAAGCGTCTTTGGCGCGTTTGCCAGGGCCTTTTTAACGGTATTTATCATAAGCCTGTTCGGCTTCATGCTTTTCTTTGCATTTGGAGGCTACTTTGCCCTATTTCTCATAGTGTTATTCCTGCTTATTTTCGGCTACTATATCATTTTTAGAGTCCATGCAAGGAGCTTTCCGATGCATACCTGCGAGGCTTACGTCGCCACTCCGGAGCGCAGGCTGTTTATCGCGGCTGAGAGACAGCCACTACTGGAGAAGAAGTTTAAGCTTGAGGAGGTAGTGCCCTTTATGGTTAACCTAAAGGGCTACATCCACAGCAAGAGCAACCGCAACGTGCTCATACCAGGCTCGAG
>JAJZZO010000014.1 GCA_021797495.1 Microcaldota archaeon | reverse complement strand
CCATTTTTGTATGATGCAATTGACTTCTCGAGGATTTTGTTGTAGAACTGCTGCGCAAGGAGCAGGCGTTCATCTATCTCTCTCTGCCTCTTTGTATCAGGATAGAGCCTGAATTTGTAAGCTCTTGGCAGCTCCATCATACCCCCTTTTGTTCACCTATGTATTTCTTGATTAGAGCATCTGAGATATGTCCATGTGTTGAAACGAAATAACTCCTTGTCCACAACGTGGGAAGCTTTAGTCGCAGGTCTGCAAACTCTTCCCTTAGTTGATGAGAGGTGTATCCTTTTATCTGTCCGATTATGTAGTTAGGCGTTTGGAGAGGTTTGCCTTCTATGAAGAGATGAACGTGGTCTGGCATGACCTCAAGTGCGAGAACTTTACATTCTAATCGTTCTGCCTTTTCCTTTATCAGTTCCTTTAGTCGTTGTTCCACTTTACCAACCAATACCTTTCTCCTAAACTTCGGACACCAGACGAAATGATAGCCTATGAAATGAACACTTGTTTCAGATGCACTATATCCTTTTGGCATACTAATATATGAGCATACACTTATATATACCTATCGGCATCATACTTCTTATGACAGCGGTTCGCTCTCATCCTACCCCTAAAGGGAACCCTCTGAAGAGGGTGTGGGATTTCCCGCTCACATTGTTAATCTTTCATCGTTGCAATTTCGGGATTTTTCAGCCCTAGGGCAACACCCATCCTAGTTGCTGAAGTTTTGTCTTTAGCCACAAGCATTACGTTTCGGCCTTGCACTGCAAATGCAGGCTTGTTTGAGTCGAATGATATGAGTTTTTTTACAGAAAGCCTGTCAGAGAGCAGCCTGGCCAGCACCAATGAGCTTTGGCTTTCGTATATTATGGCTTCGGGAGTTTTTTGAACTTTTGATGATATGCCGTCAGCCGTAGAGCATATTGCGGCATATTGGCCTTCTGTCTTTTTCGAAAAATACCTTGAAAGTTCCGGGAGCATTGCTGGATTCTCCTTTTCAAACTCCTTGATGGCTTCATACTGTTCATAATCGAAGACAACCCACGTGTCATCCGAAACATCTTCCGCACATATGTCAGGCTTGATTGTGGAGCGCGGTTTAGCAAGCATCGTGCATGTCAAGAAGCTATGATTTGGAAACTTGCCGTGCAGCTCTTCCATTATCCTTTCGAGCGTCTTGCCAGTGTCCACCAATTCATCGACCACAAGCGAATAGCCGCTTTTCTTTTTTATAACGAGATTCTCTATTCCCCATATGTTGACATCCTTTGTAACCACACCTATTTCATTGTAGTGGCTTGCAGATATGCCCTGCACTGCTATGCCCCCCAACTTTTCGGAAAGCATAGAGGCCAACACCATTCCACCTCTCTCTACGTATATTATGCTCTCGGGAATTCCTTTTTTCTTTATCGCGTTTGCCATCTTTGCGGCGCTTGCTTCTATGTCGCTGAAAGACCTAAAAGCAATCTTCGTCTTCGATTTGAGGAAATTGAAAAATTCAAGCCACTCCCTGGCGCTTATGAGCGGCTCTTCCAGCACCCCTGTGCGTATCATTCCCTTTGAGATCCGTACGGATTGTGGTTCCGCAAGCGAGGATAGCTTCAACACGTTCTCGTCCATGAAAAGCGATTCCGGAGTCCCGTCGAAGATTAGCGAACCCTTGCTCATGACCAGTACCCTCCTGCAGTACTCAGCCACAAGCCTCATGTCGTGCGTTATAAGCATTACCGTGACTCCGTCGTTGTTTAGGCGCTTTATTATTTCCATTATTTCCATTGACATGCGGTAATCCTGCCCCGTTGTTGGCTCGTCAACTATCAATATCTCTGGCTTTAGCACTATGCTGCTTGCTACCGCAAGCCTGCGCTTCTGGCCCCTGCCAAGGAACACAGGATCTTCGTTTGCCTTGTCAGAAAGCCCTACTCGCTTCAATATTTCCTCAATCCTTTCGCGCGCCTCATCGCCAGTTATGCCGGCATTTTTCAAAGAGTAGTTTATCTCATCTGTGACACTCCGTGTGAATATTTGGTGGTCTGGGTTTTGGAATACGTAGCTCACATGGAAAGGAAGTTTAAGCCTTTCCTTCTTTGTTCTCGGCTTTATTCCTGCAATCTCCATTGTGCCGGAGGTTGGCGCAAGTATCCCGGATATTATTTTGGAAAGCGTGCTCTTTCCCGAGCCGTTTTGACCCACAAGTGCGACAAGAGACCCCTTTTCTATGCGCAGATTTATGTTCTTTAGGGCTTTTGTGCCGTCTTCGTAAGAAAAGCTGACGTCGTTGAGCGATATTATAGGGAGCTTTTCTCCTATTGTTTCACGCTTTACGCTGAAAGCGGTTGTGGGTATCTCGAGCTTCGGTTTCTCGTCTATGGAAAAATATTCAGAAAGATCGGATACCTCTGGCGTGTATATGTTGTATCTTGACGTAAGCTCCCTGTTCGAATATATTTCTGAGGGTTTGCCTATCGCAACAAGAGACCCCTCGTGCAGTACGGCAAGCCTGTCGGCAAAGCGCATCATCACGTCGGGATTGTGTTCCACCAGTATTATGGTCATCTTTGAGGCTTCCTTGAGCTTCGTTATGGTTTCCACGACTTCTATTTTCCCCTTCGGATCCAAATCCGAGGTAGGTTCGTCCAGTATCAGTATCTTGGGCTTCATAGCCAAAAGGCTGGCTATTACGAGCCTTTGTTTCTGGCCGCCAGACAGCTCTGATGGGTGTATTTTGTCGGCGTTTGCATAAAGCTCGCCCAGGCCCACCATGTCCAAAGCTTCGCGTATCCTTGATTCCATCTCCTCTTTCCCTATATTCATCAATTGCAACCCAAGCGAGACCTCGTTCATTACGCTCATGCTTAGGAACTGGCTTTCAGGATCCTGCATTACCAGACCGACTTCCGGAGCCATTGAGCCTGCACCCACGAGCTTGACGGAATCACCTGTGCCTTCCAACTTGGTCACAGTCTTGCCGAGTACGTTTATCTCGCCCCTTATGTTTTCTTCAAAATGAGGTGGGAGCTTAAGTTGATGAGGTATGAGCCCGGTTATCGCATAGCATAATGTGGTCTTCCCGGAGCCCGACGGTCCGGTTATGCCGAAAAACTCTCCTTCGTTTATTTCAAGGTTTATACCCTTTAGCGCGTAGTCGCTCTTTATCCCTGTGAAGTTGGGGTATCTCCAATAAAAATCTCTTATTGCTACCAAAACCACAAAAACACCTTACGCCAAGACCGGAACCGCGAGCATGAAAACGCCGAACGCGATAACCATTATGTCGCTGGCATGCATACTCTTCTCGCCTATGAAGCCTGACATGCCCTTGGACTTTGAGAAACCTCTTGATTCGAGCGCAAAGCCCATGTCCACGGAACGTTTTATCATTGATGTAGTAAGAGGTATGGAAAGCATAACGAAGGAGCTGACCTTTTTGAATATATTGTTGGACGTGGCTCCGGACCCTCTCGCGAATTGCGCTTGCCTTATAGAATCGAGGTCATCGGACATTATGTTCAGGCTCCTTGCTATTAGCGATGCGAAGAACACTATCTTGAATGGCATTTTCAGTTTCCTGAATGCGGATATTATATCCGCATCCCTAGTGCTCATTATCGTAAGCAGCGTCATGAAAGCCATTGAAGCATAGCCGGAAATTTTACCTATCCCTACATATAAAGAGAGATATGTTACCTTTAGGCTGGCACCGAGCAGGGATATGCTGAATATCGGGTTAGTGCCTATCTGGTTGAACAGTATCCACCACATCATCATAACAAGCAGTGCGACCACAAGCAGGGCAAGATAGCTCTTCACCAAATATTTTATTGTGCCGCTTTCAGCCAGAAAACCTACCGCAAAAACAAGTACAAGAACGTTGTATGTGACATCAGGTACGGGCTTTATTATTGAAGCCACCACACCTATTGAAAGAAGGAGCAGAAGAAGAAACTTTGCTATCGGGTTCATGTTTACGTAGAAGGAATCCGCCCTTGCGGAAAACAGTATTGTTTTGACTCTGTGTTTCTTCTCCCGCTGGAAATCCTGAGCCATCTTACGACACCCAGCCGCTGTTTATGAGCCCGAAACGTTCTACAACCGGGGTGACGTATTTGGACAGGAATGGTGCTATCAGCAGCACTATCATGTCTCCCAGTATCCATAAGCCAGAGCCAAGCAGATATGCTTTTGCAGGTACAAAGCCGAGCAGCACGAGTATCCACACGCCCCATAAACCGCCGATTATGTTGGTTATCCCCATAACCCAGATTATAAACCAGAACGCTGACTTCTTGCTTTTAAGGATGTCCCTTCCCAGGGGGTCAACCCCGTGTTTCCTGAGATAACCCCTGTAAAGCACAAATATAAGCAATGCGGGTATCAAGTCGCCGATGCTGAAACCCAACGCAGGAAGTACTGGAAGCCCTGTCAGCAATCCGGAACCCACAAAGGCTCCGATCCATGCCCCAAGTATGCCCCATACGCCCCACCAAAGGGTAAAAACCACGAAAAACGGATAAGCCCAGTAAAGGAATCCTATCCCCGGACCAACCACAGGCGTAGCTATCGCGCCGAGCCATGACAGAAGTATCACGACCGCCATCTGTATTGCAAATAACGCGTACTGTGTAGTAGTCAATTTGCCGCCGCGCCAGCGCAGCGTGTATTGCGAAAATTTGTCGCTAATGTTAGCAGTAGACGCACCCATTAGATAACCCCGATTGAAATTTGGAGCGTTTGTTTAAATAACTTGCTTTTTGGTCCAATAAAAAGTTTTCGGGTTTTGAATTATTGCAAACTCTTTTTATATTTATCTTCACATGGATTTAGCTTGGGGGTGGATATGGCAAAGGCTAAATCCTCGAAAAGGGACACCACTAGCAATACGGTTTCTAACAATGCGGCAGGCATTGACTCTTTCGCAACGGCAGAAGTTTCAAAAAACGGCATAGAAGTCATAGGGGTAAATCCGATTCCGAAAAATTCAAGAACCATAGGCTCGCGGCGCGTCTTTATTTTTTGGGCGATGGCAAGCGCATCCGCGCTGACTCCTTTATTGGGGTTGTTGTTGATAAAGCTCGGCATAACCGACATGCTTCTTGCGATGTTCTTCGGGTTCCTCATAGGGCTCATACCTGCGGGGCTTTTCGCAGAGATGGGAAGGCAGATACCGGTACCTGCTTTGGTGGTTTCAAGGAAAACTTACGGTTATGGAACTTCGAGCGCTCTTTCCCTGCTTTACACTTTTGCCAACCTTGGATTCTTCGGGCTTAACGATGCCACAGGAGGGTTCATACTGGCAGCGCTGACGCATACAAACGCATTGATATGGTTTGGCGTGATGGGAGTTCTCCAAATAATATTGGTCCTTTTCGGAACAAAATGGCTCGAGTTCTTTTACAGGTTCACTTCGCCTATATTAATAGCAAGCTACGCTATCCTGACCTATTTCTTGCTTACTTCATACAAGATAAACATAGGTACGCTGATGGCGCCTTCAGGCAGCTTTACGTGGGGGGCCGCAATAAGCACAGTAGTTGCATTTTCTATACTCGGATGGGCATACAAGATATCTACCATAACGAGATTCGCCAAGCCATCGAAACACACAAAAGGTGCATTAAGCAAATTCTCCTACTTCACATCTGCTCCAGTAGCCATAATGCTACCTGTGTTTATGATGGGAGTGCTGGGTTTGGTTTCTCAGAGCGTGGCAGGAAACTGGAACATTGCTGCGCTGAGCTTCCCTGCACTAAGCGGCATAACAGGAATAGTAGTATTTGTAGCCTCGATAGGCGCGGCACTTGCAATAATACACACCAACGCGATGAACCTCTATCCCGCCACAGCAGATCTTCTGGCTTCGGCACAGAATCTTTTCAGGAAAAAGTCAAGGGAGGCCATCGCACAGCCGATTGCTACAATCACCCTTGGGACCCTAGGAGTAGTGCTTGCAGCAGTGGGCATATTGAATGCAGTGTCGAGCTTCCTCCTCCTGCTGGCGGTAATAATATTCCCGTTCACTTTCATAGTGCTCGTAGACTGGTATGCAAATATGCGCTACACGTCCAAGCTAAGGGATTTCTATGTGGTTCCAAAAGGCTTTTGGGCAAATTTCAGGCCCATAGCGATAGTGTCTACGGCTATTGCGGTGCTAATAAACATATTTGGACTTGGGCCATTGAACCCCTTATTTAACTATTTCCCGCAGACCGTGTTTGGATCTCTGGTTGGTGCTGGAATATACTTTGTTCTTTTCAAGATATTTGTGTACAGCCCGCAAAAGGTCCTGAATAAAACCGAAACAATAGAAGAAAATGTTGATTTTCTTGCATCAAGGCATGTAGCCCCGGCACTGGCAAAAGACGCAGAGGAATAAGCCTCTGCACTTTTATTTTTTTTCTAGAAGCTTATTGAAGTGTAGCCTTCGTCTATGCTTTTTGTTATGTATTCCCCTGCCTTCACAAGGTCTACCTTGTCCTTGAGTTTTTCCTCTATCTTTGCGTTTTGCGCTACGAATATGCAAGCAGCTGCCTTGTTTTCGCTGAAAGATTCAGATGTAAGCTTTGCAATATCGTCGTTCTCCGCCATTGTGATTTCGCTGGGACCGAAAAATAAAACCCTAACGTCATGCCCTGCTTGCCTGCGCCTACTGCTGAAACTTATACCCAGATTTACCTTTTCTTTTTCCCTGCTAGATATTATTGACAAGATTTTAGTCATCTTTATCACCGTCATTTGGAAGCTTGTCTATTATTTCGCTCATCTCCCTGTAATGCTTCTTTATTATGGGTTCTGCTTTGGCTCCCAACATTTTTTCAGTATTTATCTTGCACAGGTTCATCGCCTGCTTTAACCCATCTTTCGTTGGGTTGTTTATGTCGACATCGCACTTCCTGAAAGCGTCGCCGACGAAAAGTTTTACCCTTGCCTTCAGCTCCTTTTCTGGTACTTTTTGGCTTAGGGCCTTGTTGATCTCTTCGTTGGCAGTCTCAAAGCAGTTTATGAGCCGCTTTACCGCCACTTTTTGGGTTGCGGTGCCGCTTTTAAGCCCCTTTTTTGCCATTTTATCGCTCCTGTTTGTTCGCATGTTTATTTCAATGACGAAAGTTTAAATTTCTTTGATAAAAATGCTTTTATCCTGTTGCAATTTCCTGTATCAAAGCCTTTTTAGATTTTAAAGGCAATTTGTTTGCTTGCGTGATTAAATGGAAGATGAATTGGTTATATGCTGCATGGATAGAAGGCTGAACGTTTTTTTGGAAAATAATTACAAAGATGCGATAGTTTTGAGAAACGCGGGAGCTAATGTGGCTCCCCTTATGCCGTTGATAAAACAGATAGTGCGTGAAAACGGAATAAGAAAGATAACGCTCATCACCCATGATGATTGCGGGGCTATGGCCAAAACGTTCTCTGTGCTTAAAGAAAACGGCAAGGCTACTGAAGAGCTTAGGCTCAACCTTATAGAACAATTTGAGAAAGTAAAATTTACGACTAGAGAGGAGCTCGAAAACGCAAATACAAACTTGCAGCTTGCTTCGCTCAAAAGCATTTTCCCAGAATTAAATGTAGAGGCTAAACCTGCTAGGATGAAGGATATAAATGCGCCAAAAGATGATGAACACCACAAGCTCTTGGTTGTAAGCCCCGGGAAGCCAAGCTACGACAGGATCTTTAAAGTGCTGGAATTCAACCCGTTCCAGTGCTATGTAATCCAGGCATCCATAGAGAATGCCATGCCAGACATAGAACTTACAGCCAATGATCTGCATGCAAAGGAAGTATACTTCATAGTAGGAGATAATGACAACCCCAGAGACGTCAAACGTGACGCTGACATGGCTTCGCTCAAGCTAAGCAAGCTGGATGCCGAAGTGAAAAGACAGGATATAAGAACAGTAAGGAAAAGCTACGCGTGAATGTTCACGCTTTCTTTTTTCTATTTTTATTTCTCAATACATTCTCAATGGGCGCCCTTAGGAGATATGATGTTTAAGTTTTCACAGTAGTTCGACCGTTGAAATATCCTTGAAATCATTATCCTTAGTAAGTATCTTTAGCCCATATATTGTACCGCTGGCAAGTATAAATGAATCGAGCATGCCCCATTTTTTATTTAGTTTCTTCCTCTCGAAGTTCAGTTTGCCTGCTAAGACAGATATGTCCTCATCTAGTTCTATTATATTGCTCAAATTTTTTATTGCTTCAATTAAGGGTTTAACGCTTATCTTCTCCTTAAAAGCCCAATTAGTAACTTCTGCCATGGTTACAATACAAGTATAACAGTCATTTATATACAATATTTCCTTTACGCGCTTTCCTTTTTCACTACCTATAAAAAATTCTATCCATGCTGAGGTATCGAGAAGCATAAAATCACTATACCCTATCTACTGCATGCCTCTCAAAATGTCTGGAGCCTTTTGCAATGCCAAAAACTTTTGCAACCAAATCCTTTCGCTTTTTAAGCAGTGCTATTTCGACCTCTTCGCCCTCTTTTATCGATTTATCCGCTATCAGTTGTTTTGGGATTAGTACCCCTAGAGATGTTCCGATTCTCCTTATTTTTACTTTGAATACTGCATCCATCCAATCACATTATAATATATTATAATTGATATATAAGCCTTTGCATAAAGCGCGCAGGTACATGCATATATGAACTTTTACGCTATCAGTATTTCAAGAATAAGTGTGCTCTGAACGGGATTTGAACCCTATTTTACTGCTTTTTAGCTTTGAGGAAAAGAGTTGGCTAGCCTGGCCGTATTAATCATGCTGATTTTGGCAGCAGATGCAGGTGGGCCTGGTGAGATTTGAACTCACGACCTACGGCTTATAAGACCGCCGCTCTGACCAGGCTGAGCTACAAGCCCATTGCTGCAGAGATTTATGTTGAAAAGCATATTTATTACTTTTGCATGAATGAGTTTTGCCCAAGAAATCTGTGTGTAAACCTACTCTCTATTCGGATCTAATATATATGTGGGTAAATAGTGGGTAAATATGTTGAACGTTTGAACTTTCATGCTTGTATTTATAAATCTTGGTTGTTTAACCAATACTATGCCGAAAAAGGAAAAGGAAGAGAGGGTGTTTGGCTACGAATTATTACTTGACTGTTATGAATGCAAGCCGGAAGTATGCGGAGAACTTGAACACTGCTACAGTTACCTCGATAAATTAGTGGATTTTATAGGAATGAAAAAACAAGCGCCACCGTCAATTTTCAGGACAGACCGTAAATCTTTTCCGGATAAGGCAGGGCTTAGTGGTTGGGTTCCACTTGCAGAGTCCTCTATAGTCATACATACTTTATCAGAAAAAAGCTTCATAAGCGTGGATGTGTACAGCTGTAAGAAGTTTGATCCTGAAAAAGTCATCGAGTTTACAAAACGATCTTTTGAACCTAAAAGCATAGGGCGGCAGTTCGTATTGAGAGGGAAGCGCTATTTTGACGTTTATAAGAAAAAACAGTAAGCATGTATTTTGTTGCGTTACTGATATTGATTGGCTTTATTATCTAATTCTGACTTTATGGTAAAGAGGCGTACTCACTGCATGGTTAGGTTGTTGTGGACATAACTGGGCTTTTGGGGCACTGGCGGAGTTCCTCCTGTATAATTCACTATCTCCAGTATCCTTATCGGATACGTGCCGTTTATGAGGTTTTCTCCAGGTGTTGTGGTAACGTTCGGATATACCTGCTTGAAGCCCGGCAGAGAACCGAACATGAAGCCTTTGTAGAAGTTCGATATATAGAACGATGACGGGGCATCGGTTATCGTGTTGTTTGGCCCGTTGGGCGTATATGCCATTAGATATTGGACAAATTCTATGCCGTTTATGCTGGTTACCCCTAAATCGTACGATAATGGTATCATTGCGTTCAGTTTTGTGCCGTTGCTGTTGTATATCTGTATTGCTCCGCTCTTCGTTGGTTTTGTGCTTACGCATACGGTGCGGTTTGAAAGCGAGTTGCCTATCGCAGTGTATGCCTTTATGTAAAGGTTGGTGCTGTTCGATATCGAGCAGTAGTAGTTTATGTTCTGCGAGCTTGAAGAGCCCTCCAACGCAGCCAATGGCAGGAACGCGTATTCCGGATCGTGCTGCACTTCGCACGGCGAAGACCCAAGTACATACGGGACCGGGGGATTCTGCGCAGCACCCTGTGCTATCGCATAAGCGCGTGAGGTTTCGTTGACGTTTACGCATGCCAGGAAGTCGAGCGCCTGCCACTTCTGTATCAGGCCTTGGTCAAACACTATATAGCGCGTCTGGTTCGTGTTCATCATGTTCTGCAGCACCGCAGGAGTGTAATTATCCTTGGGACCCAGAACGTAGCTTGCCGCTACGGCGTAGTCTTCAGTAGGCCTTGCGTTGTCACCGCGTATAACGGCGTTGCTGTGGCCGAACCAGTTTATCCAGTCGCCGTAGTCCCACCATGCCAATACGCGCGGAGCGTTTGGACCCACATTTGCGCGCATCCATGCCGTGGCAGAGAGCCAGTAGCTTGGAACCACGTTGCAGAATAGGTCGTAGCCTATGCTGGAGGTTGACGCTATTGTGCTGCATGCCGTAGCGGGATTCGCAGAATATATAGCGCTTGAGCTGAGTGCGGATACGACAGAGCTTATCTCGCCGAGCATTAAGCTGCCGTTTATCAGCGTGCCTGTTATAAATATTATGAAGAAGACGGCAAAAACGCCCCATAGCTGCTTGTTGTATGTCTCCATCTTGTGCAGCAGTATCAGAGCTATAAGGAACACAAGCGCGAATATAGGAGATATGAAGAATATGCCCAGGCTTATTGCCGCGGTCATATAGAACTCGGCATTCTTAACCGGCTTGGGCTCGAAGAGGTCGTGGTACTTTGTGTTTGTCGCTATTTCATATACGAAACCGCCAGCGATGCCCATTATTATTGCCAGTATTATGCCGTAGAAGGAACCTAGCATTATCAATATCGCTCCAAGAGCCACAAGCCCGCCTATTATCGCAGCCTCGGCATGCTTGAGCTTGAATCCGTTCTTGAATATGTATATGCCCTCTCCCAGCATTATGCAGAACAGCATTATGTATACTGTGCCGAAATGCGGCAGGTATTTTACCTCCGAGAAGCCGGCGAACATCAAAGGCGTGGCTATGGAAAGGTATAGTATCGACGTGCTGCTCTTCTTGTAGAACACGCTCATTGCTATGAGGACCATCGAGATTATGCTTATTACCCATATAAGCAACGGAATCCCTGCTATGTCAGCACCAATGAAACCGAATCCCGAAGCGCCGAAGTTATACATTGTTCCAGTAGGTATGAATTCCTCCACTGTCATGAATAACGGGGTGGAAGGTGTTGTGAATCTCTTGCTCAGGCTTACATATGCCGTGATGGGCTTGCCCGCCGGAGTGAAAACTATCACGAGTAATGCCACCACAAGTATTATGACTATCCATTCGAGGTATGTTTTCATGTTCACCTCCTTGAACAGGATGTTGTGCTTTACCAGTATCCCCGGGAAATATTCCATGACCGCAACCGCGATGAGCGCCAGCAGCGGACCGCTAACGGTTATCGGTATGCCAAGAATCGACGGTATCCTTCCAGAAAGCGTTGCGTGATACGGGTTGTACATTACCAGGAATATGGCAAGTACCACTATCACTATGGCATTCATCTGGTAGAAATACTTGCTTTTCTTGTTTTGCAGAACATTCACGATTCCCTGCAGCAGTATGTATATTGTAAGAACTCCAGCGTCTACTGTGTAGTAGTGTGCGCCTAGGAATGTAGTGACGAACGCCAATCCTGCCAGTATGGCAAGGCGTTTGCTCTTCATGTCGCGTATGGCCAGTGCGTACGCGGCGAAGAAGAAGAAAAGCGTGAATATGCCCCACGGCTCAAGGAGCTGTTCCCCAGAGACAAAAGTCGTATACAGCACTGGCATTACGGAAGCTAGGGAGGCGCCAATAAGCGCTATCTTGTCGCCATATTCATAGTATAGAAGTATGAAAACCGCGAAAACCAGCAACGCGGCGGTTATCGGCGGGTATATGCCTCCGACATAACTCATTAGAGATGTTGAGAACGTGGTGCTCTTTGGGCCTAACGCGTTGGCGAGGTCGTACCAGTAAGCCTCAAGGTATGGGACTACGGGTTGTATTCTCATACTTGTGCCTGCAGGGACTACGGGCCATGCGCTAGGCGACAGATATATCTGGTATCCGAATGTTAATATCGACTCCGCTGAAAGCATGTCGAAATACGGGTCGAATTCGAAGAATTTCGGCGTGATGCCTACGCTCATCATTCTTGTGCCGAATACGAGGAGCATCAGCAGGGCGAGCACAAGATATGTCTTGTTTATCTGCATGCTTTGCTTAGGCTTAGTGACAGAAGACTGTTCCATTTTGCCCGAGGAAAGCCTTTCCAGAAGTATGCGCTCCTCCTGCTCGTGATCCTGCACAAGACGGTTTCGCTCGTCCTTTTGGAGTGCGTCTATCCTCTCCTTGTCGGATTGCGAGAGATTTATCGCGCTTAGTTCCCTCGCGTGCCTTTCCGAAAGCACCTTTTCCTCTTCCAAGTGCTTTTCTATTATCGATTTTGCAGCATCATACGCCTTGAGGCCCTGCCTGAGCTCTTCGAGGTTTGCCGTCTGGCTTATTTTCATGTCGTCCAACAAAGCCTTTTCGGTATTGGCCTCTTTCTTCCTCGGAACGACGTTTAACGCCCCGATGTTGAAAACGCCCTGCCATAGGCACAGTATTATGCCGACTATTGAAAGTATTAGCGCATTTACCTCGACAAGAGTCAATGAGAAAGCGAAGAAATGTATGTAATTCATGAGATAGGACTCGAGCCATGTCAGCGTAGGCACGGCAACAAGCCCGAATACGAATCCGATTACGGATATGCTGAACAGGCCGAGCTTTGTCTTTTTGAGAAGCGCGAATGCAAACAGCTCTCCCGGTATTGTCAGCGTCAAGAACGCTATTATGCCAATTAGCAATATATCCATTATAAGCTACCACTTACAGTACAGTGAAATTTCAGCTGTTGAGTATGGACTTCGGTATTTCTATTTTGCCGATTTGCCTGTCGGGGAACACAGTTCCCGGAGGTACTATCCTTACCCTCACGCCTATCGCCCCGTATTTGGGGTACGCGGTCGCGTCGCCTTGGAGCACAAGGTTGGTTACGTCTCCTGCTTTGGGTATGTAGCCGACGCTTTTCCTTATCGTTTTCGCTCTTGCACCCTTTGCCGCGAGCTTGCCGCGTATTATTATTTCGGCGCCAAGCGCGCCGTTTTCCATTATGCTCTTGAGCGTGAACTGCGTTATCTTCCTCGGGTTTATCGACCTCTCGAGCTTGAAGGTTATGTCCTTTGCCACCAGAAGAGGCTCCAGCATCTTGTTCTGGACCTCGATAACGCTTATCTGCGGGTTGTTGACGTTGAAATTCCTCCTTATCGACTCCGTGAGCTCGTTTATGCTCTTTCCCATCCTGCCTATAACCCTTCCCGGGTTAAGCACGTAAACCGTTATCCTTGTGAGCACAGGGGTCTTTTGTATCTCCACCCTTGAGAAGCCCGCCTTGGTGAGCTCCTTGCTTAGGAATTTGGATATGTTCATCTTTATGACAGCGTCATCTATAAACTTCATTTCTATTGCCATTCAATCATGCCTTTTGTGTAGCTTCCTGCGCCTTCTTCGGCTGGGATGCTTTGGGTTTTACAGCTGCTGTCTTGTTGGGCTTCTGCTTCTTAAGCAGCATCACGTTGAGGTTGAGCATCTTCATGGCTTTGTCCCCGAGCTTTATGTCCTCTGGCGAAGCAATCCCTATCTCGACCTTTGCGAATTCGACGTCCGAATGCCTCATTGCCGCGAAACCGTAGCTGTCACTGTGGTAAAGCATTCCCTTTGATGGCGTCCTTCTGTATATCTGTGTCTTGTTTGCGGCTGCATGGACCACAAAGAGGTTGTCGGCATCTATGCCCTTGCTCTTGGCGTTGCTTATGGCCATGCTGAGCACCTTCTTGACAATCATGGCGCATTTTCTCGGGTACCTGCCCTTGCGGCCCCCGAGCTCATGCCTTGAGCCCATGCCCTTGTTGTTGGTCCTGTACGGCACTGGAGCGGAAGCCTCTATGACCCTGTCGAGCGCCTCCACGGCCTTTGTCGCGTTTTTGTACCTTACATAGTCGCAAATAGCGCCCAGGTCCTTGAAGCTGGCGTTTATGTCCTTGGCGCCGGCGAATATTACTTTTCCTTTTTCCATGTTGAAAGAATAGTTCAAAAAAATCACTCACTTATTTCTGCGACAGGAACTTGCTTCCGCGCGTTGCCTTTATTCCAGGAGCGGAATGCTGCACGCGTTTTGTCGAGTATACGAATTCGCCGAGCCTATGGCCAAGCATGGCTGGCTGTATCTCTATGTGCTGGTATTCCTTGCCGTTGTAAATATCAAAAGAAAGGCCGATCCATGACGGCATTATCAGGGCTTCCCTGGTCCTCGTCTTTATCGGACCCTTGGAGCCTGAGGCTAAGACGTGCTCTATCTTTTCGTTAAGCTCCCTGGACTGTAGGGAGTTCCTCTTGAGCCAGCGCCTTTGCCTCGACTTTACCAGCTTGACGTAATCAGCCGCGCTGAGATTGGTTGCGTCTGCTGGCAACATGCCCTTGAATGCTATCCTTTCGACCATCTAAAAACCTATGTCCATAATTTTGCTTTATCGCTTATTTTGCCGCCTTCCTGCCGCGTGCCTGCTTTACTCTTGAGACGTATCCGTTCGAGTCTACGAAGTACAGGTATCCCTTTTCCCTTTCTACCTTTTCGCTTCCTACCTTTGCCTTTTTGCCGGACTTGTTCGACCTTGTCGGATTCTGCCATACGTAGCCGTCCTTTCCGAGATAGTATAGGTATCCTTCCTCTCTCCTTATCGATTCCTTCGAGATTTTTTCTGCCATGTCAACACCAGTTTTGTTGTATTTTTATTTGTAAGCAAAGCTTTTAAATCACAGCTTTTGTTTTGCTTTTAGGGATTTACTTCTTTTTTCTCCCTACGCGCCTTGCAGCTATGTGACCTACCTTCCTTCCTGGAGGTGCGTTCCTTGAAGTCATGCTGCTCTTGCCCTTGTGGTGCTGTTTACCTCCGAATGGGTGGTCCACAGGGTTCATCTTTACTCCGCGGTTCCTTGGCCACGTCCTGTTAAGAATATGATACATGTAATGGCTCTTGCCTGCTTTGACTATTGGCTGGTCCTTTACTCCAGCACCCGCTATCATGCCGAGCTGTGCCCTGCATTCCGGATCAAGGGTTATCGATTGCTTTGACGGTAATCTGACTGTGACGCTGTGCTCCGATTTCGCGGCTATCACCGCGAACGATCCTGCGGCCCTTACGAGCTTGCCGCCGTCTCCCTTGAGCATTTCCAGATTATATACAGGCACCCCCTCAGGAATGTCGCCCAGCCTCACGATGCTCCCGAGCACAGGTTTTGCGTCCGGACCCATGTATATCTTGTCTCCTATCTTTATGCCTTCTGGAGCGACATAAAAACCTCTGTTAAAATCCTCGTAAACAACACACATTAACGGCGCGGTGTGGCCAGTATGGTTGAATATGTCTATGACTTCAGCGCTCATGCTTACATCCGGAGCCTTTTCGTAGCTTACGCTTATGTCGAACGTGTTTGGAAGCTTCCTGTATACGTTCGAGCCTTTGCCCCTCCTTTGCTGCCTGAGTTTCTTTCCCATTTATCACACCAGCTTTAGTTTCATGGCGATGTCGCCGGCACTGCTTTCCTTCGACAGTTTTATATATGCACGCTTCTCATTGCGCGGCATGTTGACCGTTCTGACGTCGCTCACCTTCACGTTGAACGTCGTCTGGAATTCCTGCTTTATCTGGGCTTTCGTGGCCCTGGAATCGACAACATATATTATTGTATTCCCCTTGGTTATAAGGCCCACGGCCTTTTCCGTGGCCAGAGGGTATTTAAGCACTGTCATTTCTTGCACCTTTTTTAATCAATACCGCTTTTTCTATCGTGCTGTCAAGGCCTTTCAGGGCATTCGCGCTCCACAGGACCATTTTCACGGGATTGCCTCCCGGAGCCAGGTTTTCGACGCGGAGCTGCGACAGGGTGCACGCGTCTACGCCCTTGACGTTCCTTGATGATTTCAGTACTCCTTCCTCGTCGGATGTCACCACCAGCATCTTGTGCTGCTGTTTGCTCCTTGTCCTGCGTATGGTCCTTATTGTCTTTACCTTGACCGACTCCGTTATTGCGTTAAGCTTGTTTGTTTTCAAGAATTTATCGAACTCCTTGGTTCTTGATAATTTTGAAATGTCCTCGAACACCATTGTCGACTGCTTTTCTCCCGACCTGACCGCCATTGCCACGGCGCTCTTCAGCGCGTTTCCGTACTCCTTGTTGTTGAGCTTTTCCACAAGCGTCTTTTCAACCATGTGCGGGTGCGCCCTTTTTCCAGTGACTGATGAGGGTATCCGCCTTACCTTACCCAGGGAACCGCCTCCGAGCTTTTCCCTCGGCCTTATGGCCCTTCCCACGTGCCTTCCTGCCCTGTAGGAGCCCATAGCTCCGAAATACGCTGCGGTAGTCTGCATACCCGCCAACACATAATGCCCCTGCGGCTGCAGGTGTATCGACCTTTCGGCAGCTACGGCTCTGTCGACAAGCCATTTCTTGGGCTCTGCTCCGAACGCCTTTGGTGCCGGGGCTTTCGAGACCTGTTTGCCTTCTATATTGAATATTTCTATTTCCTGCAGAAAATCATCCTTTTATGAAATTTATCTTTGGTTCTTTTATCCCTGCCGTGTTCATGTTCTCCACGGACTTCTTTATCCTGACTATGCGTTTTGCAGGACCGGGAACAGAACCATCGATTATCACGTAATCGTTCTTGACGTTGCCGTAATTCTTGAATCCCGCCTTAGGATTTATCGATTGCGCTTCCTCCTTTGTGACCAGCTTCATTATGCGCTTGTTGTGCTCGGTCCTGTAGTTGAAGCCCATCTGTCCTGCCATCGGCACGGTATACATGACTTTTCCAGGAGTGAACGCGCCCAATGTACCAACGTGCCTTATCTTGCCCGTTGCCTTGTGGAACATGCGCGAAACGCCGAAACGCTTTATCGGGCCCTGCCAGCCCTTGCCCTTGGACGTGCTAACCACGTCGACAAATTCCCCGTTTTTGAACACTTCGTTTGCACGGAGCTCCTTGCCGAGCTTCGAGGTCGCGTACGCGAGCTTTTCTTTTATGTCCTTGCCTGTTACCTTCGCTTCAAACCTTTCATAATGGTTTACGTTATTTCCTGTGGTTTTTGGGTTTGCCGCGATTAAAAGTGCGACGTCTATTATGTTCTGGTTCTTTTCCATAGCCGCGAGCTTTGATTCGTCGCTCTTGAGGGATTTTATCCCGAGCTTTTGGGCTGCAGTCTTGTTCAGTATGTCTGTGTGTGATTTTTTGTAGCGCGTAGCTTCGTCCTTAACGTAAAACCTTATCCCATATACTTCCATTATAGGCAGCTCCAGCACCGTGCATGCCCTGGAAACCTCCTGACCTTTTGAGGGCGAATTGCTGTCGTCGATCACGGAAATGGTTGTCATACCTGCCTTGTATGTTAATAGGTTCGAGAGCGACGTTTCTTTTACAGAGCCTGCGCTCCTGATGCGCGGCAGCCTTCTGCCCGCGCGCCTTCTGGGCCAATACTGCAATGAGCCTGCCATTTAAACACTTTGTAAACGTTAAAATTCAGCCTTTGACGTAGGAACGCAATGTGAAGATTAAAGCGCATTTATATTTATTGGGTATATTTATATATTTTTACTTTTTGTATTTTTTTGCGGAACTCAGGCTTATTGAAGCTATGTCGTTGATAAGCTTCGTTTCTTTAAGCACGGAGCTGCACGACGCCATAAGCGCCACGATGTCGCGTGCTTCCAGTTTTATGCGTATCATATTTTCCGTTTCTGTTATTGCGATCTTGCTGCGTGAGGTATGGTATTGCTGCCTGAGCTTTTTCGCGTAGTCGATTTTGTGTGTTTTCGGTATGTTTATAACCGCAGTATAAACCATCATAAGCCCCTTGCCTTCCTTCCGGAAGAGGTAAGCGCCCTGTGCGCCCTGCCGTTCTGCCTCGCTATGGCAGCATATCCTGGACTGGACTTTATGCTCTTGTCTGTTTTTGATACAAGTATTACCTCGTAGAATCTTGTCGTTCCTGTTTCGCCGACAAAATATGAATTCAGAACTTCGTAGTTGGAGAATTTTTTGGATACGCGCTCTTCAGCTATCATCTGCATGCTTTTATGCCTGGATATGAATCTCGCGCTTTTTGACGGCTTCCTGCCTCCGCCGACCGTTTGCCTCTTTCTGTTGCCTTTCCTTACCCCTGCCCTTGCTACGACAATGCCCTGCTTGGCCTTATAGCCCAAGGCCCTTGCCCTTGCGAGGTTTGAAGGCCTTTCGACACGGGTTATGTTGTCCTGTTTTGACCATTCGGCCAGCCTGTTTTTGTATTCAGGGCTTCTTTCTTTATATTCTTTTATTAGCGTCTCTCGTATGTACTTGTTTGCTCCCATAAAAATCACGATTGCTGCGCATATGCATGCGCGTATAAATAACCGCTCGCCTTTTTATTTGCGATAGAAAAATATTAAATACTATGTTGGTTTGCGCGCTAAATATTCACGGAAACGCGCTGTGTTTGTAGCAGATTATGAGATAGCTTTAAATAATATAAAAGCCATAATATATAAACGCTCAATAGCGAACCCGACCAGGTGCTTATTATGCAAAAAAAGAACAATAAAAAAGCCACTAATAAGAAAGCAAAGGCAGTGATCAGACACGCTGCCGTAAAACATGCAGCAGCTTCCAAGCCGAAAATAGCGAAAAAGTCAAACTCAAAGCCCAAGACCAAGCAGGTTTTAAGGCACGTCAGGAAGCCAGTAAAGGCAAGCGTATCAAAGAACCAGAAATGGGAAAACGGCAAGAGAATAAGCCATAAGACATTTGCAAATAGCAGGAAGGCGGAAAGCAAGCAGAAGCAGCAGGTTCATAGAGAGATAACAGCAGCAGGAGCAAAGAAGATTCATGAGAGAAAACTGCAGGCAGCGCAAAAGGTAAAAAAACAGCAGGAAATCGACGAAGCGACATATACAGAGAACGCTTTGAAATATATAGACACACTGGTAGGGGACGAAAACATATCCGATTACCTTAACAAAAACGTCAGCAGGCACGCTTCGGAAGTGATAAACCTGCTCACGATTCCGAGAACCGACGAGGACATTGCTGCGTCGCTTGACCTTAAGATAAACGCAGTGAGGCGCATACTTAACATAATGCAGGGTTACGGTATAACTAACTATACAGTATCCAAAAACAACGAAGGGTGGTTGTCTTTTGCTTGGTACATAAACACCAACAAGGTCCCGCAGTTTTTTGATTATGTGAAAAGCGCATCAACAGACAAAACAGTCCTGAAAGACGACTGCAACGACTACTTCGTGTGCAACAGTTGCTATGACGAAAACAAGTTTATTTTCACGTTCGATGCGGCGTACGAATCAAATTTCAGGTGCAACGTATGTAATAAACAGCTTTCCAGAATAGACAGGGAAAAGGCTAATACTTTGATATCTGGCGCCGGTGACTCCAAACAACAGAAACAGCTACCATCTAACGAAACAGCCAATGCCAACCTATTTTAACTTTTATATCTAAAACCATCAATACCAGCAACTTACAGCGAGGTAGGGTAGTCTGGAGTGCCCGCCGGGCTCATAACCCGGAGACCGGTGGTTCAAATCCACCCCTCGCTATTCATCACCTAGACCCCACACTTCCGTTAATCGCGCTATTTTATTTATATATATAAGCTGAAATAAACAACATACAAGCATTACATACGTCCATCTGGCGATTTTCTGTAACAAGTTAAAAAAGAAAACCGTCAAGATAATATCGGAATACCGGAACAGTGGGGGTATAATGGCAGAAAACATATCTTATGAGTTTTTATGGGAGATTCTTCAAAAAGAGAGATCAAGCAACTCGCTGCAGCTTGTGCCCAAAAACTTCTACAGCGAAGTATTTGACTTTATAAAAGCTGCAAAGGAAAAGAACCAAAAATCCGAGGAAACCGATATTCAAACAACAAATATGGAAAGGCTTATATTCGAAATATTTGAGAAAAGAAAGCAGAAAATAGTGCTTTACGTTGCATACAAGAAACCTATACCTAGCCCTGTGGTCGACGTGGAGCTGGATCTGTACAACAAGTTAATGGATATATACACGAACACAAAGATAATCGGGCAGAAAGAGGCAAAAACCCAGCAAAACATGCTAAGGGTAATAATAGAAAAACTTCCCGAAGTGTTCCTGCCTTCAGGCTTGAAAATAGGGCCTCTGGAAAAAGGTCAAGTGATAGAAGTCGCTGACAAAGCGGACAGCGCATTTCTTATAGATAATTCTTTATGTGTTTACGAAAAACTATAAACGCAAGCTTATGAAAGTGATGTTATGAAGATAGCTAGAGAACTCAACGTATATTGCCCGAAATGCGGCAAGCACACTGAGCACAAGGTCGTGATATATTCCAAGAAGCAGGAAAGCGGCCTCAACGTCGGAAAAAGGCGCAGGGCCAGGAAGCTGAAAGGGATAACTGGAAAGGTAAAGGGACAAGCCACGGTGGTAAAAGTGGCCAAAAGGCAGAAGGTGCTCCTCCAGTGCAAAGAATGCAAATATGAGGTCGAACGCGTGCTTGGCTCAAGAACAAAGAAAAAGCTCGAGTTTGCGATATGATTTTGATGGAAGACGCAAAAATACAGAGGTCAACGCCAAGGGTCGGAGAGCTCGTAATAGCCCAAGTATCTAAGATAATGCAGTTCGGTGCATACTGCAAACTATTGGAGTACAACGGCCTGGAGGTGTTCATACCTATAAGGGAGGTATCCTCAGGATGGATCAAGAACATCCACGAGTTCCTGCATAACGGCCAGAAGCTCGTGTGCAAGATAACGTACATAGACAACCAGAAGGGCACTATCGACGCTTCCGTGAAAAAGGTAATGCCGAAGGAATCAAAGGACAAGCTCAGCACGTACAACCTGGAGAAGCGTTTCGCACTCCTTGTGTCGAAGATGATAAAAGATGTGGGTGAGGAAAAGCAGAAAGAGAAAATAATATCAGACATAAATGCAGAATTCGGCAGTTATGCGCAATTATATTTTGATCTCACGCAAGGCACGAAAAGGTTCGGCGACTCGAAGCTGCCGAAGAAGTTAAAGGACAATCTCAAGGCATTCATAGAAGAGCAAAACGAGAAAAAGAAGCACAAAGTAGCTTACATACTTGAAATGGCCGTTGAAGACACTGAAAACGGCATTACCCAGATAAACAACGCCTTGAAAAGCGCCGAATCCGCAGGGGTAGACATATCATACATAAGCTCCCCAAAATACCACATAACGGCAGAGGGCAAGGACTACAAGGATTCTGAGGATAAAGTAAAAGAAGCCGTAAACCTTATACGCGCAAGCCTGAAAGGAACGGAAATAAACGTGGAAAAAGAGAAAATAAAGAAAGACAAAGAGGGTATATTCGATAGCGAATGATGGTCTTAATGGAAAAAACAGTAATAAAATACAAAAAGGGTCTCAAGCTCAACAAACCGGTGCTGATAGTCGGCCTGCCAGGCATAGGCAACGTGGGCAAGCTCGTGGCTGAGCACCTGATAAAGGAGCTCAAGGCCGAAAGGATAGCTACTGTTTACTCCCCGCACTTTCCCCATGAGGTATTCATGATGAAGAACGGATGCATACGCATGGTAAGCAACAGGTTCTACCTGATAAGGCGCAAAGGAAAGCAGGACATAGTGGTTCTTACCGGCGACGCGCAGGCGGTCACGCCAGAAGGACAATACGAAGTGAATCACAAGCTGGTTAGGTTTTTCAAGGAGAAGCTGAACGGCAGCTTCATATACACGATAGGCGGCTACAACGTCAGCGGCAGCGTCGTTGCTACTCCAAGGGTTTTCGGCAACGCGACATCCAAAGATACCATTAAAAAATTCGAAAAGGACAACGTGCTTTTCGGGAAAGCGCATACGGTTATAATAGGTGCTGCTGGCCTTATGCTCTCTTTTGCGAAGATGGAGGGCATGGAAGGTGTCTGCTTAATGGGCGAATCAACATTTTTCGATATGGACCCTGCGGCTGCGAAGGCAGTGCTGGAAATGCTGACCAAACGCCTTGGCATCAAAATAGACACCACAAACATGGACGCCATGATAAAAAAGACCGCGAAGGCGCTCAAGGAGCTGGAAAAGCAGCTTTCAGGAACAATGCAGCTGCCTGTGCCTGGCGAAGGCGACAACCTCAAGCCCTCGTACATAAGGTAATGCGCGCATTGACGCGGTGAAATGGTGAAATAGCGCTATATCCGTGCGCCAGTAATCTAGCCTGGTAGGATATCAGCTTCCCATATATCAATGGAAAAAGCTGAACGCCCGGGTTCAAATCCCGGCTGGCGCAAATAAATGCGGTGTTATCGATGGCAAAAGAGATTATTTTTACTGACAGGGTGAGAATCTACGACACCGACGCACAGGGTATAGTGCACTACGCCGGGTATTACAGGTTTTTCACAGACGCAGCGGAAAGCTTCATGCGCGACACGCTGGGCGTGAGCTACCCGCTTTTAGACAGCAAAACATGGTTCGTGGTCGTGGAATCAGAGGCAAAATACTACAAGTCAGCTAAGCTCGGGGATGAACTCTCCGTAATGCTCAACCCGAAACTTCTTTCGGAAAAAGTCCTTAGGTTTGATTTTGAAATACACGTCAACGGAGTACTGAGCTGCGGCGGGCACATAACCCAGGTCTCGATAGACAAACTGCGTTGGCGCGCAAAGCCCATGCCTAAGAATGTACTGGAAAAAATTCGAAACCTTGGAACCATGAGGGAAGAGCGCCGCTCAGGCAAAAAACGCAAGAAGCGCAATGCACACGATGCTTGATCCCACAGCAGCAAAAAAGTTTGATGTAAACTTGTTTCCTGAACCCTTTTCTTCGAAATAACCGAGCATGGAATCGAAAACCGTACCAACGAACCCCGCAATAAGGGCAAGCACGAATATGGTATAGCGCGGCACCACTACAAAAGCTATGTGTGGTGCCAGAAGCACCGTAGCGCTTGCGAGCAAGCTGCCGAAGAGCCCCATGAGCAGACCGAAGGCAGTAACTCCTCCAGAAGTGCCTTTCTTAACCCGCTTGAAGCTGAACATCATGCGTGGTTCCCCATCAAGCACCCCTAGCTCACTGCTGAATTTATCCGCGGAGACGGCGCTTACCGCTCCCATAAAACCCGCAACGGCAAACAACTCCAATGTTCCTGAGTGAAAAAGCCTGAAGATAGCGAACATAGCAACCAAAATCAGGGGCAGAAGCCCGTTGGCTATGACGTTCTTTACCCCCCTTTGCTTCTCGTAAAGCCCCTTCTTTTTCTTGTACGTCGTGCCCGCGAAGGTGACCAAGGCAGAGATTGAAAGGAACCAGAGCATCACAAGGAAGAAGAACATGCCATAGGAAGGCCATGCGAGCAGAAGCATAGCTATGCCCATCGCCAAGGCTACAAGCGATGCCTTTGCGTTCAACGTCAAAAAAGTTTTCATCAAAATCCTGCTTATGCATGTGCAAAACAAGCGCAATCCGCATGTGTTTCAATCCAAATACAAGAATATACTTTATGCCAAAAGGATATAAAGGCTACCACAAAGCCCGTGCCGCGCACCTGTTATAAAACCGGCCCTTCCCACCGCAACAGAACATGGTCTGTCTATCGTATAAATATAGTTCTGAATAAATCCATATTATAAATATTCCGCTATTGCAAAAGTTTTTTAAACTTATCTTTTTATATTATAATACGGGTTCTCTACTGTAGGAAGGTCGTGAAGAACTGGTCGCCTTGCCAGCGTGCATCGCACGCTGGCACTATTTCTACTTAATTTCTACGAAATTGCACCTATAACGAATGGTATAAATGCATAACGCAACAAATATCTATGCGTAGCCGGTGCTTATTGTATGGCAAAAGAAAAAGCAGTCAAGGAATTGGAGGACCTTCCTGGAATAGGCCCAACAACTGCCGAGAAACTTCGCGCCGCAGGTATAGATACGCTTGAAAAGGTAGCCGTCGCAGCTCCGCATGAACTCGCAGAACTTGCGGGCATAAACGCCGAAAAGGCAAAGGAGGCAATTCAGGCTGCGCAGGAAGCTACAACCATAGAATACGAGACCGGAGGCCAGATCCTGGAAAGGCGCAACGTGCTGGGCAGGATAACCACAGGCTCCAAGGACCTCAACGAGCTCATAGGCGGAGGCGTGGAAACCAACGCAATAACCGAAGTTTACGGTAAATTCGCCAGCGGCAAAAGCCAGCTTGGCTTCCAGCTTTCCGTAAACGTCCAGCTCCCAAGGGAAAAGGGAGGCATGGAGGGCAGCACCCTATTTGTAGATACGGAAGGTACATTCAGGCCTGAAAGAATTGTTGAAATGGCAAGGGCGCAGAAGATGGACGAGCAGCAGGTACTGCAAAATATAATAGTGGTAAGAGCTACAACCACAGAAAAACAAATACTTACGATAGATCGTGCAGACGGTTTGATACAGGAAAAGAACATAAAGCTCATAGTTGTGGATTCTCTCATGTCACTGTTCAGGTCAGAATTCATAGGCAGAGGTGCCCTTGGGGAACGTCAGCAGAAGCTCAACGTACATATCCATAAGCTACAGGCTCTCGCAGACAAATTCAACATTGCCGTTTACATAACTAATCAAGTCATGGATAATCCTGGAATACTTTTCGGGGACCCGACTACACCAATAGGTGGGAACATATTGGCACACGCGGCCACGACAAGGCTGTACCTGAGGAAAAGCAAAGAGGACAAGAGGATAGTGCGCCTCGTGGATTCTCCAAGCATGCCTGACGGCGAATGCATCATAAAAGTCACCCCAGAAGGCATAAAGGATTGACGCCTGTATATGCTACTTACTCAAAGGCGAGAAGGATGACGATTGCGATTGTGCCCCTTGCGATTGCGATGGGCCTTTTTGTCCTGTGGTTTTACCTGGCGAGGAAGTACTGGTGGCGCCCGATGGTCCGCCAAGCGCAGTCTCGGCTACATGCAGAATCGAATAAAAAGCCTCCGTCAGAAAAGAAAGATACCTAAGCAGCGTTTTCCTCTGCTGCTCCTTGCTGCAAATCCTCTGGTATAAGCTGCGCATCTACTATTCTTGTGCCGTCGTCAAGCCTCATCAGCCTTACGCCCATCGAGCCCCTGCCGCTCTTCCTTACCTCGGAGGCATTGAATTGTATGGAAATGCCTGCCGAATTGACCAGTATTATCTTGTCGCTCTTTGTATAGCTTATCGCTTTTACGACATTCCCTGTCTTTTCGCCCACCTTGAGGTTTATTATTCCCTTGCCTCCGCGGCGCTGGAGCCTGTACTTGGACACCTCAGTGACCTTGCCGTAGCCTTTCTCTGTTATGCTTGCAACCATGCTCTCCTCGTTAACGGCTACAGCGTTCACGATGCTGTCGCCCTTGCGCAGCCTTATTGCCCTTACGCCTGTGGCGTTCCTGCCTACCGCACGGGCATCGCTCTCCCTGAATCTTATAGCCTTTCCTTTGGCCGTAGCTATGAACATGTCGGACTTGCCATCGGATATGCAGACATCCGCTATGGAGTCGCCCTCAAGCACGTTAAGCGCTATTATGCCTGTGCTTCTGGGCCTTGAGTAAAGCTCTGCGGAGCTTCTCTTTATTATCCCTGATTTTGTCACGAAGTTTATGAAGCGGTTGGCAAATTCCCTTGTATTGACCAATTTCTCTATGGATTCGCCCTCTCCGAGCGAGAACATGTTGGCTGCCGCTTTGCCGCTGCCATATCTGCCGCCCTCCGGCACAGCGTAGGCCTTGAGCCAGTAAGCCCTGCCCTTGTTCGTTATGGCCAGCAGGTAGTCCTTGGACATGCAGTGTATGCTCTGTTTTATGATGTCGCCCTCCTTGAGCTCCATAGTTATGACTCCCCGTCCTCCCCTTGCCTGGCTCTTGTAAGCATCAAGCTCCAGCCGTTTCATGTAGCCCTTTGCCGTAAGCAGCACAACGCACGGATAGTCCTTTATGAGGTCCTCGTTCTCTATTCCTAACGCTTCATCCTCAACGATCTCGGTCTTTCGAGGCACGCCGAAGCGCTCCTTCAGCGCCTGGGTCTCCTCTTTTATTATGCCCAGCACTATGGATTCGTTTTCGAGCACGCTGTTGTAGTAGCTTATGCTCTTGTCAAGTTCGGCCTTTTCGGCTTCTAGCGACGTGGTTTCAAGCCTTGTAAGCCTGGAGAGCTTCATGTCCAGTATAGCGTTCGCCTGCTTCTCGCTGATGCTGTAGTTGCCTATGAGCGTTTCCCTTGCCTCCCTTGTATCAGAGCTGGCCTTTATTATCGCTATAACCCCGTCTATGTCCTTGAGCGCCACAAGTAATCCCTCTACTATGTGGCGCCTGTCTGTTGCTACCCCTAAATCAAATTTTGTCCTGTTGCGCACCACTTCGATCCTGTGCTCTACGAACACTTTTATGAAATCCCTTATGTTGAGCGTGAGAAGCCTGTTGCCCATTACTGCTATGTTCATCACAGGCAACGTTATCTGCATCTGCGTGTGCTTGTAAAGCTGGTTCATAACCACATCAGGGTTGGCGTCCTGCTTGAGCTCTATGACAACGCGCATTCCCTTCTTGTCGCTCTCGTCCCTTATGGCGCTTATGCCGTCTATAAGCTTCTGCTTGCCCAGCATCGCTATCTTCGCCACAAGCGTGCTCTTGTTTACCGTGTAGGGTATCTCGCTTATGACAAACTGCCTCAGCTTCTGCCTCTCCTCGAGCTCCGCCTTGCCCCTGAGTATGACGCTGCCCCTTCCAGAGAGATAAGAGCGTTTCAGTTCGGAGCTCAGGAAAGCTATCCCGCCTGTCGGGAAATCAGGTCCCTTGATGTAATCCATGAGCTCCATCGGGGTTATGTCATGGTTGTTTATGTAAGCGGTTATTGCATCGCATACCTCGATTAGGTTATGTGGCAGTATGTTGGTTGCTACTCCCACTGCTATCCCGGAAGAGCCGTTCACCAAGAGGTTCGGCATCTTCGACGGCAGTACTGATGGCTCCTCTTCCGTATTGTCGAAATTGGGTATGAATGGAACAGCCTTCTTGTCAAGGTCTTCAAGCATCTCCTCGGCTATGCGCCTGAGCCTCACCTCAGTGTATCTTTGTGCAGCTGCGGGATCACCGTCGACAGAACCCATATTTCCTTGCCCTTCGACGAGCATGTGGTTCATCGAGAAGTCCTGTCCCATCCTGACCAATGTTTCGTACACCGCGGCATCGCCGTGAGGATGGTATTTTCCTATGACCTCTCCAACTATCCTCGCGCTCTTCTTCGTCGCCTGCTCGTGGGTGTTTTTCAGCATGTGCATTGCGTAAAGTATCCTTCTCTGCGCCGGCTTGAGCCCGTCCCTAGCGTCAGGGAGAGCCCTTCCTATTATCACGCTCATTGCATAGTCTATGTAGCTGCTCTGCATCTCGTTTTCTATAGCTACCTCTATGTTTCTGCTGTCGTAAGCGTTGTTATTCTCAGCCATAAATATCACACATCTAGGAATGAAACCTCGGTCGAATGCTCCTCTAGGAATTTCCTCCTCTTCTCAACGTCCATTCCCATCAGTATTATGAAAATGGAGTTCGCAAGTTCCGCATCCTTTATTGTTATTTTTCTCAATATCCTGTTCTTTGGGTTCATCGTCGTTTCCCATAGCTGGTCAGGGTTCATCTCTCCCAGTCCCTTGTATCTCTGCACTGTGCCCTTTCCGTTGTGCTCTTTGAGTATGGAGTTAAGCTCTGCATCGCTGTAGGCGTAAAGCACCTCCTTCCCTATGCCTATCCTGTACAGCGGCGGCTGTGCGGCGAACACGTGTCCCCTCTCTATGAGCGGTTTCATGTACTTGTAAAAGAACGTGAGCAGCAGTGTCTTTATGTGGCTGCCGTCTACGTCGGCATCCGTAAGGAATATTATCTTGCCGTATCTGAGCTTGTCTGGCTGGAAGCCCTCCTTTATGCCGGTACCGAGAGCTGTCACAAGCGAGTGCAGCTCCGCGTTGTTGAATATCTTATCTTCTGTCGCCTTTTCAACGTTCAGGATCTTGCCCCTTAATGGAAGTATGGCCTGGTAAAACCTGTCCCTTCCCTGCTTGCTGCTTCCTGCTGCGCTGTCTCCTTCCACGATAAATATCTCAGATTTCTCTGGATTGGTCTCAGTGCAGTCTGCGAGCTTTCCAGGCAATACTGTACCCTCAAATGCGTTCTTCTTTCTGGCCAACTCTCTAGCCCTTCTTGCCGCTTCCCTTGCCTCCGCGGCGCTTATGACCTTGTTTATTATCTTTGTGGCTTCAGAAGGATTTTCCTCGAGGAATTCCGAAAATTTCGCATACACGCTTGTTTCAAATACACTTTTTATGTAGGTGTTGCCCAGTTTCTCCTTTGTCTGCCCCTCGAATTCCGGGTTTGGCATTAAGACTGAGACTATTGCCACAAGCCCCTCGCGCATGTCCTCTCCCTCTATCTGCGGTGGCTGTTTCTTCACGTTTTTCTGTATGTATGCGCTTATGGCCCTGGATAAGCCCGAACGGAAGCCTATTACGTGGGTGCCCCCTTCAGGGGTTTTTATCCTGTTGACAAAAGAGTATAAATCCTCTCCGTATCCCTGCGTATATTCTATTGCGATCTCTATCTTGACGTCGTTTTCTTCCTTCTTAAGCACAAAGGGTTTTGTCAGGGCTGTTTTACCTTCGGTTAAATACGCCATGAAATCCATCATTCCGTTCTCGGAATAAAATTTTGTTACTTCTGGGGTTTCAAATCTCTCGTCGGACAGCGTTATTCTTATGCCGGAGTTCAGGAACGCGGTATCGCGCAGCCTTTCCGCCACAGTAGTCAAATCGAATTTGTTTACCGAAAATATCTGCTTGTCCGGCTTGAACCTTATGGTCGTGCCACGCTCGGAGGTTTCCCCTATGATCTCAAGCCCCGAGATCGGAGCGCCCCTGCTGAAGCTTTCCCTGTATACCTTGCCATCGCGCTTGACTATGACGTCGGTGCGTTCTGACAGGGCGTTTACCACCGTCATTCCAACTCCGTGAAGCCCCCCTGATACCTTGTATGCCTTGTTGTCGAACTTCGCCCCTGCGTGTATAGAAGTCATTATAACTTCCAGTGCTGGTCTGTTTTCCTTGGGCATTATGTCTACGGGTATGCCCCTGCCGTCGTCGCTGACCTCGGCTATGTCATAGCCGTCGCTGTCCTGCTCCAGCTTAATCGTTATGTTGTTGCAGTATCCCGCAAGTGCTTCGTCCACCGCGTTGTCTATTATTTCGTAAAGCAGGTGGTTGTAGCCTAGCGCGCCTGTGGAACCAATGTACATCGCGGGCCTTTTCCTTATACCCATGGTTCCGCTAAGCACCACTATGTCCTTTGCGCCGTATTCGTTCTCTGACATTAAATCAACTAAAAATATCGTGCCGTGGTCGTGAGTGTTTTCACTGGCAAAATCTAACAATAAGCATAGGGATTTTATATTTAAAACCCTTTTGGTAAAATACGCAGCGCACCGAAACGCTGCATTATTTTGTCTGTAGTTGTACACACAGAGCAAAAGCGTAAACTATAAATACTTAACCAAATAAATAACTGAATACATATATAGGAAAAATGTCGATTGGAATCTTGTTAATAATGTAAAATCCCGACAAATCCAAAATATGCAAAAAGCTTACGTTAAAAACAAAGTGATACACATGGCAGAAAACAACCTAGGTGGACAACAGGTCCTATTGCTTCCGGAAGGGGCATCAAGGCTTTTGGGAAGGGACGCGCAGCGCACGAACATTGCGGTGGCAGTCGCGGTGGCTAATGCGGTCAAGACAACTCTTGGTCCAAAAGGCATGGACAAGATGCTGGTGAGCGACCTCGGAGACATAGTTATAACCAACGACGGAGCCACAATCCTCGAGGAAATGAACGTCGAGCACCCAGTGGCAAAAATACTGGTCGACGTGGCCAAGACCCAGGACAGAGAGGTAGGCGACGGCACAACAAGCGTTATAATAACTGCAGGCGGGCTTCTCAAGGGCGCAGAGGATCTTCTGGAACAGGGAATACACCCAACAATAATAATAAAGGGCTACAAGATGGCTGCGGGCAAAGCCGCAGAGATACTGTCCAAGTACTCCAAGAGCGTAGAGATAAGCGACGATCAGACATTGCAGAAGATAGCTATGGTCTCTATGGGCTCCAAGAACATAGGGGACGACGCCACGAAAGCCCAGATATCAAAACTTGTCATAAAGGCTGTAAAACAGGTAATGGACAAGGGGCAGGACGGCAAGTACCACATAGACCACGACTTCGTAAAGGTGGAAAAGAAGGCTGGCGGCAGCATAGCTGATACAGCTCTGATAAACGGCGTATTGATAGACAAGGAGGTAGCACACCCGGGCATGCCCAAATCGATAAGCAACGCAAAGATAGCACTGCTTGACGTGGCGCTGGAGATAGAAAAAACGGAAACAGACGCAAAGATAGAGATTACATCGCCCGACCAGATACAGTCATACCTGCAGCAGGAGGAACGCATGCTAAAGGAGATGGTGGAGAAGGTCAAGAAGAGTGGCGCGAACTTCGTAGTGACGCAGAAGGGCATAGACGACATGGCCCAGCACTACCTTGCAAAGGTAGGCATAATGGCAGTCAGGAGGGTCAAGAAGAGCGATATAGAGAAGCTTTCGAAGGCAACTGGCGCAAAAATAGTAACAAGTCTGGATGACCTCAACGCAGACGATCTCGGGCACGCGGGTCTTGTTGAAGAGCGCAAGATAGCAGGAGAACAGATGGTTTTCGTAGAGAAGTGCAAAGACCCAAAGAGCGTAACGATATTCGTGAGGGGAGGCACACAGCAGGTAGTTGACGAGGCAGAGCGCTCGCTGAACGACGTCATAGGTGCGATTTCCGCAACCATAGAAAATGACGGAAGATACGTCATAGGCGGAGGCAGCATAGAAATAGACGTTGCCGACGAGCTCAGGAACTACTCGGGCCAGGTGGGCGGCAGGGAGCAGCTCGCAATACAGAAATTTGCGGATGCGCTGGAAGCCATACCGAAGACCCTTGCGGAGAGCGCGGGAATAGACGCCATAGACACGCTGGTGCAGCTCAGGAGCAAACACAAGAACAAGGACGGCAAGATATATGGTGTAGACGTGTACAGGAACTCCATAGGCGACATGAGCAAGGCAGGCGTATTCGAGCCCGAAAAGATGAAGGTGCAATCAATTTACAGCGCAAGCGAAGCCGCAGAGATGATCCTGAGGATAGACGACATAATAAGCTCACGCGGAAGGTCTCCTGGAGGCCCCGGCGGCGGAATGCAGGGAGGAATGCCTCCTATGGAATAAGCAGTAGCATGAAACGCGGCTGATGCCGCGTTTCCATTCTTTTTCTTTTATCCCGTTTTGTGCCATCACAAAACATTTTAAATGCAATCAGTTAAAACTCAAATGTGCGTGAAGATGGCAGGCAAAGAAAAAAACACCATAATACTGGTCCTGGGTTCTCCTGGTGCTGGAAAAACCACGCTGATAGAAAGCGTAAAGGGAACGAAGCACGACTTTGAGGTTGTAAACATAGGCACGCTGATGGCAGAAGAAACAGCAGCGCAGAACATTCCCAGGGACAGGCTGAGATATCTGCCTACGGAAAGGATAAGGGAGCTGAGGAAAGCCGCTTTCTCGCGCATAGCGGCCATGGAAGGCACTGTAATAGTCGATACGCACGCCACTGTCGAAAAAGGAAATAAATTTATATTTGGACTTCCAATAAATGATTTACAGTATATGGGAAAAGTGCAGGGCATAATATACGTAGATGCAAGCCCGGAAGAGCTCATAAAAAGGCGTTCTACCGATACTATGAGAAAAAGGGAAAACGACGACGAGGAGGTATTGAACCTGCAAAGGCACCTGAACCTCTCGGTGGTCACCATGTACGGCTCGACGTATGACATACCTGTGTATATACTGCATAACAAGGATGGAGGGCTTCACGCCGCAAAAACGGACTTTGAAAACTTCATAGAGGATATAATAAAAAACAGCGAATTGACATGACCACAATAGCACTTACCGCCGCAATGCCCATGGGCACAGTAATACTGCTGATTGCCATAGGGCTATTGTATATCGCATTTTCTACGCTTGCGCAGAGAAAGATCGGGAACCCGAAAAAGATGAGGCAGCTGCAGCAGCGTATGAACGCGTTATCAAAGGAGCTAAACGCCCTTGTAAAGCAGAACGCACCGAAAGAGGAGATAGCCAAGAAGCAGAGCGAGCTCATGCCCCTAATGAGCGAGAACATGAAGACCTCAATAAAGCCAATGCTGGCGATAATGCCTGTGTTCTTTTTGCTGTATTATCTTGTATTGCCTACTGCATTCCACTCGATAGCAAACGAGTACATAACGTTCCTGTCGATGAAGCTCAATTATCTCGGAGTGTTTTTTGCATGCGTTTTCGTGGTTGGAATAGCCACTTCAATAATAATAATGATTTACGACAGGAAGAAGACCAAGCTGGAAAGGCAGGCCATAGAGGCAGCCAAGGCCGCAGAAGCAGGAACAAACACATAAATAGTTTTTCAATAAAATGCTCTTTACTTAATTATAATGCTTAAAGGTGTTAGAATTGCCAAAGCCAATGCACAGGTCTCATAGTTTTAAAAAGGTACAGAGAGTCACAAGCTCAAAAAGGACCGTTACGCACTACAAGCGCGGAAAGAACGCGATGCCGCGCTGCGCCATATGCGGTCAAGAGCTGAACGGCATAGCCCAGAAAGGTCCGAAGACAAGGCGAACAAACAGCAGGGTTTTCGGAGGAGTGCTTTGCGCCTCATGCACAGCCGAAGTCATAAAGCTTGGGAGCAGGGTAGAGCAGGGCGACATGAAGCTCAACGACATAGGCATAAGGCAGAGGTCGTACGTGCTGCAGCTCGTGGCACACTGATGCTATGATAAAGGTATGCATATCCGGTTTCACGTCAAGCGGCAAGACTACTGTTGCTGAGCTTGTCGCCGCTACGCTCGGGATAACGCACATACACAAATCCTACAAGGAATACGTCAAAAGCGAATTCGACATAGCGAAATTCACCGACGGGGCTTCCGAAGAATTTGTCAGGTCGTTTGACAACGAGATAAAGCGCATGGCTGACGAGAGCGCCTCATGCGTGCTAAGCACGTGGCTGGCCCCGTGGTTTGTAAAAGACGCCACATTGAGGGTATGGCTTTATGCAAGCCTGGAAGAGCGCTCCAAAAGATGGGCGAAAACCTATAATACCGATTTGAAAACCGCGGAAAAACTGGTCACCGAAAAGGACCAAAGCGAAATAGAAAGCATAAGGAAAATCTACGGCATAGACCTAAACGACAGGTCAATATTCGACATTGTGGTAAATACCGGGCTCATAGGCCCGCAGGAAACCGCAGATATAGTGTGCCTCGCCGCAAGGGCGAGCGAAAAGAGAGACGCCAAGAGCTAAAAGGATTTACGGAAAATAATGTTAGTATCGATTAAGGAGTGATTCAGATGTTGGTAGAACCAGGCAGAGTATGCATAAAGAAATTCGGGAGAGATGCCGGCAGCAGAGCTGTCATAGTGTCTGTGGGCAAAGACGGTTACGTAAACATAGTTACGGCAAAACGCCAAAAGGAGCGCAAGTGCAACACGAAACACTTGGAGTTCATCAACGAAGTGGTAGACCCTAAAAACAAGGAGCAGATCAACAAGATACTCGGGATTGCCGCACAGCCGGCAAGGAAGAAATAATCACTGCCCATCTTCAAGGAATTTGAGGGCGTTTTCTATTATCTTGTCCTTTTTCGATGTTTTCTGATCCGAAAGTATCTCGAAAAGCTCCCCTACGTTTATATTTTCCCTGAATCCCAGCTCCTTTAGCCTGTTCCTGAGCAGCTGCATGCCTATGTCCTTTATGCCTACGCTGTCTATGCTGTTTTCCCTTATGCCCTCTATGCTCCTCTCCATCTCGGGTTCCTTCAATGCTGACGTGTCCATCTCCAGTATCGCGTCGTTCGCGTGCTTGGCTATGAGGGCCCTGAGCCCAAGCTCGCCTGCGCCGCCGAGCTCGAAAGTGCCCTCCAGATAAAGCTTTACTATCGGCTTTTTTTTGCTCGATTCCACACACTCCCTTATCGCGTTGTCGCATGCGCTCCTGACGTCCTTTATCGTAGCGTTGTCAAACTTTAGCCGCTTAACGATGAAAGGCCTGCTTTCAATCTCCACAAATTCATAGCTGTACTTTTCGGTGTCGAACAGTATGAATCCCTTGCGCTCCTGCTCGCCCTCCTTGAGCTGCGTCAGCACAGTGCTCCCCGGTATCAAAAAGAGCTTTCCGTTTACGGTGGCTTTTACCCTGCTGTGTATGTGCCCGCATACGTATAAATCGAATCCTTTGGGCAAGTCATCATAGTGCATGAAAGATTCGTCAAAAGGCAGTATCTCGTAAATGGATTGGTGCAGCATGAATATGTTAAACGCTCCTTCTACCGGTTGCGGGTTGAGCTCCTTGAGCTTTTCAACCACGCGCTCTTCCGAAAGCCCCCCGAGCCCGTATACCACAACCTTCTCGTCACCCTTGCTTACGAGGACTTGCGACTCGCTGGCATCGACCACCAAGCCGGCCAGTGCGAGCAATCCCAACGGGTTCTCCTTGCCTGCGGCGGTTCTCTCGTGGGTTCCAGATATTGCCACTATTGGCGCAGATGTGTAAGCCCTGCCCTGGCCCCTGAGCCATTCGACCTTTGCTTTCCATTGCATAGAGCCAAGCTCCCTGAAAATGCCCAGCGCCTGCGCTATAACCTCGGGCTTCGGTGCCCTCTTGTCAAACACGTCGCCTGGCAGTAATATTATGTCCGCGACTTTCGACGCTTCAAGCAAGGCTTCTCTTGCCTGTTCATAGGCATCATCGTAAAAGCGTTCGTAGCCTATGTGCAAATCCGAAATTATTGCCACTTTCATTTTTTACCACCGAAAACGGTTTCAGCAAACGCATTTATAAAAGCCTCAAGGCCATCCTTTTTGGGTCCGTATGCACCAGCCGCGCAAGGATGCCCGCCCCCGGAACCGCCTATTATCGGTGCAAGAAGTTTCATTATCTTGCCCAAATGCATGTGCATCTCCGCATCAAGCGTAGGCCTGCATCTTGCCGAGAACGATACCTCCTTTTCCGATTCCGAAAAGAAAAGAGCAACATCCGCACCTACTTTTATCGCGTCGTCGGCAGCTATCGCAGCATGCATCGACGTAGCGCCTTTCACGAACAAGCGTCCGTTGATGATTACGGTTTCTGCCCCGAAAAGCTCATCGATTGTTCTTTCACGAGCTTCTACCGACGCTATCTTAGAAAGTTTTTCCAAAAGCTGCTGCAGGTTTAAACCCGCAATCTTGAGCAGTTCACCCAGCTGTATGAAACTCCTTGCGTTTGCGTTCCTGAACTCCGCGGAATCGGAGTATATCCCCATCGCCAGTATCTCTGCGGTTTGTACGTCTACCGCAATTCCAATGTATTTTAACAAATCGTATACTATGCCTGCTGTCGAATTGTAATCCTCGCTATCGAAAACAAGCGCACCCTCAATCCCGGATGATACGTGGTGATCTATTATCAGTATTTTTGCGCCAGAGGAACCAAGCCTTTTTTCGAACGGACCGCAGTCCCCGAAATTGTTTACGTCAACCATTACGATTAACTCTGCATCGTCTACGAACCCCTTGCCAATGTCATCTAGTACTATGCCCGCTTGTTCGAGCGCAAACTGCGCATTGGAAGTTATAAAGTCCGGTGCACGGATCGAGGCGCGCTTGAGTATCTTCGTTAATCCGAAAGCGGAAGAAATAGAATCCATGTCGCCTATGGAATGGAATGTTACCATCACCCTCTTGTCAGAGTTTTCGGAAAGGAACTTGGCAAGATTTTCGAGTTTCACGCAATCGCTCATTTTGCACCAGGGCCTTTGACCAAAGCGGTAACCTTTTCCCTGAGGTCCTGCTCTTTCTTCTTAAGCTCGTCCAGCTGTTTTTTCAGCATTGTCAACCGCATCTCGGTAAGCTCAAGCTTCTCCTTTATATCCTCCACGGCCGCCTCTTTCGTGGATTCTATTATGGCTCCGCCTATCGACGAGTAAACCTTGCCGTTTGCGTTCTCTATCTGCTCCTTGGCGTGGTTAAGTTCGTCCTTCTGCGCAGTAAACTGCTCTTTCTGCATGGCGAGCGCCTGCAGCTGTTCCTCCGTTTTTTGGTACTCTATTGTAAGTTTCTCCAGATTATTTTCCTCCATCGCAGTCAATCCTCTATGTAAAACTAAAGCCAATGGATATAGGTAAACAAAGCTTATATGATTTTGTACCTTTCCTGTCACTTTGGGTTGTTGAATTTTATATCAGAACTCCGTATCTCCACGTTGCTAACGTAACATCTTACCAATCGATTCAACCCCGTAGCATCCACACATTTGCCTTTTCGCCTTCCATGGCAAGCCCCAATCTATTTTCAGTTGTTATTGTATTCATTAAATAGCACTAATATCGCTTTTATAGCAACGAAGATAGCCACTTGATGGGTTTCCTCTGTACAATTATTCTTTCTAATATATTATTGGCTTTTACTGGATTACGCAAGACAAACGAAAAAGGTATTTAAACACTTCCATTCCATTTTGCTTTGAAATATAAATTTTAGATGATTTTGATGGGAGGCGGAGGACAGTAGATTTTAGACTGCACAGGTTAGTGCTATTTCTTTGGTTGCCAACTCTGATTCTTGCAGTAATGCTATTCAAGTTTCCTAATAGCTTCACGTTGAGGATTTGATTTACCGCCAGTAGTTAGTTCATCGTATAACCATGTTTTCTCGGGATATATGTTTCTATAGCTGAGTCTGCCCACTAACATAGTTGTTAATATTGACGCCTTTATTTTTGAACCTTTTATCGTATCCCACAACCTTTGCTCTATCATTTCAAAATCAGAGCCATTATATAGCGGGGCTATGAGAAGTAGGCCATATGGTGACCCTATATCACCAGAAAATATATATTTGTTCAAGGGTTTTCCTTCGTCTAGAATCGCTTCTGTGAAGAAACCATTTTTGTTTTTATTGAATTTGCCAATGTTTATCTGTTCTGCTATGAATATGGCAGTGTCTTTTATTGGGGGACTATCCATGGCTATTGTTATACGTAATATCATTTTGTCTTCTAACAGTTTGTGGTAGGTGTATTGTGCTGAGCCGCTTCGCAACTTGTACTTCGCATCGATTTTTGAGAATTCTGTCATGCCGTCGCTGTTTAGCTCTTTCAGCGTGGCGTATTCCCTAAGAAATATTTGATTTGACCGTTTTCGGGGGTTCTCTTTGCTTCTTGACCAAACGCGTTTCTTTAACAAATCAAAAAGTTCATCCCGAATTGGTATGTATCCAATCCCCTGTGTGTAGTAGCTGGAATACCAATATGATTGGTAATGAGATAAAACTTTATTTGATCTAATCTCATATATGAAATCCTCTGCAACAGCCGGGTCTGGAGCTAGAAAGTATATGAACAGGTCATATGCGCCCTTGGCCATAAAGGCTGCCTGAACATATGGGCTATTTTCAAAAAGCTTTTTTAAATCGTTCGAATTAGGCCTCTTGTTTTTGAACTTAGCTACAGCAATAAACCGGAACAAGCCGAACCTGTTTAAGAATACAGGCTCTATCGTGTAGCGTATTCCATACTTCTTCTCGAGCTTTCTAATCCAGTAGAGCGTTGTCTGATATGGGAGATCTACCCTCTTGCTTATCGCTGCTACTCCGTCTCTAGGGTTCGTGCTCAGCTCCTTCAATATTAAGGGTTCATATTTGCTTTCGAAGTATTGCTTTTCTTCCTGCCTTTCCTCTGAATCTAGCCTCTTAATGTATTCGTCAAGATTGGTTATATCTCTCGTAGAATTCTTCTTCCTTATTGGCGGAATAAATTTGCCGTTGTCTTCTATTTTTCCTAAATATAACGCTAACTTTACTTTTCTCTGTTTTGTCTGGTCAAATCTGACCGTTGTTTCGAAAACATAGAAACCATCACTTCGTTTTTGCAGTTCGAGATGGTGCCTATGTTTTTGTTTTAGGGGCACAAGTGCCCTGCTAACAGGTTCAGGTATTTCCTTACGCATAACGTATAATTGTTAATATTTATATTTAAATCTTTCTAAGTAGTTGGATTTAGTTATAATATTATAATTCTCACTCTATTATATATAATAATCAGAGTATTATAGAATTATAAAATCAATTTTTACTCTGTTTATTACAATAGTAACTCTTATTAGCCGTATACCTATTTATAAAAGCTATGCCGTAATATTAATCAAGCCAGGGGGTCGGGAATGGAAAGTATTAGTTTCATATCTGAATTTTCCTATGTTCTACAGTGCCCACCATGCAACTTCGCTGCCTCCTGGTTACCCACCTTTTCGGTTTCCTTACAAAAATCTTTTTCTATTTTCAAACTTTTTGCATTAATAAAGGGGTAAAAATATGGGATTGGATAAGAAAACAAAGAGAATGTATAGGTTGCGCAGCAGGGATGACTTCCTGCACAGTTTCTTCTTCATAAAGCCGCAGAAGAACACAGACATAAACGATCTCGCCAACAGGCTAATTGACATAGACGACGTAGAGGAGGTCTGCGTCACAGAGGGTTCGATAGGCTACATGGTAAAAGCGAAATTTGATGAGAAAACATACGAGAACGTAGAAAAATCAATAGCAAGTATTGCAGGTCCCAGATACGGGAAATTCGTAAGTGCGATAGAGCTCAAAAAGGCGATGAAATGATGTTCAGGAATAACAAAGAGATTGAAAAGGCAGTAAAGAACTACATGAAAAACGATTCAGAAATAAAAGAGGCCGCGGAGCTTTTGTACTATAAGGTAATAAGAAAATACCTTAAGGAAAAATACAAGGATGAAACTTTTTGAGGTGTTTATGCATGCTTAATCCTATAAAGAGAATAAGGTATTGGAAGCTTGAAAGGTTCCTCGAAAACGACTCGAAGAACGCAAGGCCGGTAGCCATAGTAAAGGAGCGCGATAATATCTACCGTTTTGTTTGGGCGGACGAGCAGCATAAATGAACAGATAAATGTTTCAACCTCCTACTTGTCACTTGTCAATCTCGGCCATTATTACGTCAAGGCTTCCCAATATTGAAAACAAATCCGCAAATTTGTGGTTTTTCGAGAGATGGCTCAGCAGCGAGAGGTTCATGTACGTAGGCGATCTCATGTATATGCGGTACGGTTTTTGCTTGTCGGGTATCATGTATATTATTCCTTCGCCCCTGGGCAGTTCATGGCTCAGTATTACAGGATCGGGTTTTGCCTGAGGGCCTATGAGTTTTATCGGCATGCCTACGACATCCTCGTTCTTCGGGAAATTGTCGAGCATCTGCCTTATTATTGATAAGCTCTGCTTCATCTCCTCGAATCTTACTCTATATCTGGCATACGCGTCCCCGGAAGAGCTTGTGGGCACGTCGAATTTCGCCCTGTCATAAACATAATACGGCATGGCCTTTCTGGTGTCGTATTCCAATCCTGATGCACGCAGCACCGGCCCGGAAGCTCCCATGTTTATTGCGTCTTCAAGGCTTAGCCTGCCTATGCCTTTTGTCCTTTCGCTGAATACAGGGTTCTTGTCCAGTATCTCAGGGTATTGGCTGATGTGCCCTTCTATGTAATCCGCGAGCTTGTAAGCCCTTTCCCTGAAATCTGCGGGCAGGGGCTTCCAAAGTCCCCCAACCCTTATGTTGACGTAGAACATCCTGCTTCCTGCTATGTCTTCCAAAAACTTTATTATCTCGGCCCTTTCCCTGAACGTCCACATGAATAGGGTAAACATCTGCCCAAGGTCGTTGCAGAAAGTGCCAAGCCACAGCAGATGGCTCGCTATCCTCTGGAATTCATCAAGTATTACCCTGGCGTATTGTGCGGCTTCCTTCACCTCTTTGCCAAGGGCTATTTCCACAGCGTGAACGTACAGGTCGTCCCATGCAAGCGGGGCAACGTAATCCATTTTTTCAGTATATGATGGATTCTGCATGTACATCCTGGTTTCCATGAGCTTTTCGACCCCCCTGTGGAGGAAACCTATGTGCGTATTGACGTCAACTATGCTGTCACCATCTACGTCTACCATAAGCCTGAGCACTCCGTGCGTGCTCGGATGTATTGGCCCTACGTTTATCCTCATTATGCTCATGGTGTATTCCTTTTGTAATCCTTTCCCCATTCGAAGCTCTTCCTCAAGGGGGCATCCGCGCCGTTCCATTTCTCCAAAAGCAGCCTTGGTGCTTCCCTTCCCAATATGGTTATGCCGAACATCTCAGAAAGCTCCCTTTCGAGCCAATCCGCGGATTTGTAAAGCCGTATCACTGTGTGTATGGAGTTGTTGTCCTTGAGGTTTACAGTGACAACCTCCTGCTTTTTGTTTTCGGTGTTGAACAATATGTACACTACCTCCAAATGGTCCTTGTAATCGACCGCTGTTATGCCCTTGAGGTAGTCAAACCCCTTTTTTTTCATATCTTCTAGGCTCGTCAGTAATGCTTCTTTCTGTATCTCCTGCAATCTTACCACCTATCTTGTCCTGCAATTTCATGAGCGCACCGAAAAGATTTTCAGGCTTCGGCGGGCATCCTATGGCATAAACATCCACAGGCAACACCTGGTCTATCCCTTTGACTATATTATAGCTTTCCCACCACGGCCCGCCGGAAGTGGCGCACTCGCCATAAGCTATAACATACCTGGGCTCAGACATCTGCTCGTAAAGCCTTTTTACCCTTGGAACCATAGATTTTGTCACCCATCCTGCAACTATCATGACATCGCACTGCCTCGGCGTTCCCCTGAACAGCAAGTAACCCTTCCTCTCCGCATCTATTCGTGCAGCGCCGAAATCCATGAGTTCCATTGCACAGCATGCCAATCCGAACTGCAGGGGCCAAAGCGATTTTTCCGCGCTCCATTTTATCAGTCCCGATGCCCTGGCCTTGACAAAATCGCTCAATTTCAGGAACATGGCGTTTGTTTGAACCTTCCTGCCTTTAAGGCTATTCTGGAGCAGGCTGTTCATTTCCTGCTCTGCGTTTTCGAATTCCTCCTTGCTGTAAGGCGCTTGTTCATTCTCCATGATTATCATCTATGGCCTTGTAGCCAACTATAGAAAACGCGGTTGCGGACAAAAGCAACAGTATCATGTAAAGCCCGGGGTATTTGCCCATGATGCCGGCAGCATAAGACAATACGAGAACCAGTATTGCTATGACTTCGAAAGGAAGGAACAGCATGATAAAAGGGAAATATTCAGTATCTATGTCCCTGCTTCCCCCTATCGATTCTTCTCCGCTCTCGTAAGGCGCCTCTTTTACATCGTTTGGCTTGTATCGCCGTCCAAGAAGCTTGGCCGTAAATAAGAACGACGTTGGGATAAATATTCCGAAAAGCGCGAAAAGCACAAGCGCTATGTAATTGTAAAGCATCCAATTACCTTTATCATATATGTCTTGCCACTGCTAAATATGTTTTGTTATCGCTTTCAAATGTCAGTCTTGGACCCTAACGCCATCAGCACATCCTTGCTGTCATTGGGTGCTGCCTTGACCCTCTTTCTGGCACCGCATTTTGTGCAAACATACTCTATGGTAAAGCTGCCAGCCCTGTCCAGGGAAGACCTCACGGGCTTCATTACCCCAAGGCACGTGCATTTTCTGTCTCCGGGATTTATATCAACGTGCATGCTGTACAGACAAACAGGGCAATGGTCGGTGTAACCATTGCCTTTAACGTGCGCACCGCAATTCATGCATATAAAATCTTCAATGTTACGTGCAAATTTCCTGCCCATACTTACCACATATCAAAAGCACTAAATAGCCAAAAGAATAAATCTGCCTTTGTGTAGAAAATGGTTTCGATAATATATAACGATATCGATACAGTATCACGAAATTCCTACTCATATATCAGTGGCACTTCCGGAAACGCAAAAGGCATATGCGAATTGGTAAAGGTCGAAAACGAACTGGTAAGATCTGCATTGCCCGACGCAGTATCAGAACCCGCAATATTCATGAGCAAGCACGTAAGCAGCAAAAATGTTGCCTCTTTTACCGTCCATTCCGAAGGGAACTGGTCTGCAAAAGCGGAATTGGGAGGCAATCCATTTTCATTGAGCATGGCATCTCCGATAGAAATGCTTAACGTGCTGCTCCAGATGTCAAAACTCGCTGCTCCGGGCATGGAGGTAACTTTCGAAGCCACGCATCATGGTCCGTATACAAGAAAGCGGTCCTTTTTCGCGGAAGTCGGAGGCAACGAAGATGTGATAAAAAATCCTAAAATGGCAGAAATACTTGCAAAATCCCTAATTGGCTCCCTGGAAATGGGGAACAATTCCAAACGCATCGCTGTTGGCATAGGTGGCAACCACTATGCATCCAGGTTTACAAAATTGGCTTTGCAAAGCGGCTATGCCTTTGCGCACATAATGCCCAGGTATTATGTCGAAGAAGCTGAGATGCTTGACCAGGCTTTCCAAATGTCCTACCCAAAGCCTGAAATCGCAGTTATAGAATGGAAAAGCCTATCGTCTGCCGAAAGGATCCCGATTATAAACAAGCTTAACAGCATGGGTGTTGAATATGAGAGGATATGAAGCGGTTTTAATAATCTCAATTATCTCGTTTTTAGTATTTGCCAACAGCGCCAGCGCGCAATATTGGTTCCAAAGCGGGGTTAGGGCGTCCCAGAACTATTCACATAACCAAGGTGCGTCCATAAACATCGAAACTGTATACCCTCAAAACCTGCAGTATGGCTCTTTCGGCTTTTGGGCGGGCGAGCTTCTAAGCAATGGCGCTTTCATACAAGTAGGTTACGAAATTTCAAACCAAACAGGGTACTATCCGACTAATTGCACTGTTTCTGGCCCTTGTGCAGGCAAGGTTTTTATAAAAAAAGGGCATCCTTCATGGTTCTGGGAATATTTTCCCGCAGGGACGGATTCGGCACAGTTCTACGGTTCTATAGGTCCTAATGACAGCGTGGGTCAAAGCGGCTCTTTCAATACGTATGCGTTCAGATACTCTGGCGGAGCATGGAACATTTATATAAACGGAAAAGAGGTCGGTTCGGTAAATCTGAGCGCATCGAATTCCGGCAACAATGCACCTACAGTTTTTGGCGAGTATGCAAACACGAACAACAACAGCACATACATGGAGCCGGTAATATTTTCAAACTTGACGGTATATAAAAACGGCATTCCGGAATTAGTTTCCCATGGTTATTCCTATGTGGGATATGGAACCGGAAGCCTGCAAAATCTGAGGAATACATACGGTGTAAAAGAAATAAGCCCATACATAAACAGGTTCGAAGTAGGTTCCGGCCTTCCAACACCTCCAAACTTTACCACATTATGGTCCTATGGCTACTTCTTGAAGATTAATTCAAATTATGGCAATAAGGAGAACAACGAGTTCACGCCTTATTCCCAAATAAACCTAACTGAGCCCGAATACGTTTACCTAGGCAACAACACAAGGGAAAGGTTTATTGGCTGGAAAGGCCAGGGCTTGGGTTCCTATACGGGAAGCTTAAATTCTACCAGAATAACGCTCTCTTCAAACATAACCGAGACTGCGCTGTGGAAAACCCAATATTATGTAAACGTGTCCAGCGAATATGCAGTGGCAACAGGTTCCGGGTGGTACGCGAACGATACTACAGCGGAGATAAGCCTTAATGCCACCAACGTAAGTATAACTGATGGTTCCAGATACCATTTCGAAGGTTTTAACAACAGCATAGATTTTCCTTCAATAAATATTACAGTGTCAAAACCCGAATACATAAGCGCCATATGGGGTAAGCAATACCTGATAAACGCCAGTGCGCAATTCGGCAATGTCACAGGTTCGGGTTGGTATGCCGCAAACTCTACCGCCACATTAACTTTATCGAATATTGTACACCAGATAAACCAATCTGCTGAGATGATTTTTAACTCATGGAGCGACGGTTACACGAACAGCACGATAACCATTAGGGCAAACAGCAGCGCCAATATACGCGCAATATTCAAAAAAGCCTTTAGGGTAAACGTGCGCCCCCTTTCCGAGACTGGCGAAACAATAAACATCAAATATTTCTACTACCGCGGGAAAAGGTATAACACCACAACACTTTTCCTGCCTTCCGGCACTGGCAGTTTCGGTTATTTCTACTTCAACGGGGTAAACGTGACTCCGGTAAACCCGAATGTGAATATTTCAGGCCCCGGAAATATAAACGTAACACTGCCGGTTTATAATGTTACAATTTATACTCGCAATATTTTCGGCGCACCCATCAGCGGAACACTGCTTTTGTCGTTTCAAAACGGCACTAAAATAAGCAAATACACAGGACCCAACGGGACCGTGGCTATACCTAACGTTCCGTACGGCAACGTTTCAGGTACTGTTTCATATTCTGGTTTTACCGCAAGCGTAAAGTCTGAATATTCCAGCGATGTGCAAATATCAATGCTCACTCCTGGAATAATAATTGGCATTGCCGTCCTTACAATCGCCATCGCATCGTTCTGGTTCTATATGCAGTTCAAGCATAAGAAAAAAAGATGAGCACAATGGATGTATATTCATTTTTTCTTAAGACCCACAAGGCTTTCACGAAAATACAGGAAATGTCATTCCCAGTATTGGAATCCAAATCAAACGCGCTAATAGTCGCACCTACGGGTGCGGGAAAAACAGAGGCCGCACTTTTGCCAATGCTTAACGATATAGTAAAGAGCGGCATGGACAATGGTATATCGTTGCTTTACATAACCCCTCTCCGTGCATTGAATAGAGACATGCTGCTAAGGCTTGAAGGCATTTGTTCAGAGTTCGGCGTAACGATGGGGGTAAGGCACGGGGATACAAACACAAGCGAAAGGGCAAAGCAGGCAAGGAAACCGCCTGTCATAATGATAACCACTCCAGAAACGTTGCAGAGCATACTGCCTACAAAATATCTCGGGGCTGCATTGTCAAACGTAAAATATGTAGTTGTCGACGAAATACACGAATTATACTATAATAAGAGGGGAGCCCAGCTTTCCTTAGCCATGGAGCGCTTGGAAGAACTCTCTCCGCATTTTGTAAGGGTAGGTTTAAGCGCAACCGTAGGGAATACCGAAACAATATCAAGATTTCTTTGCGGTTCAAGGCAATGCAGGATAATAGATTCCGGCGAATCCAAGCAGACGGAACTACATGTTCTTTTCCCAAAAGAGCTGAAGCACAAAGACGAAAAGCTTATGGAAACATTCGGCCTTGATGCCCAGTCCGCTGCAAGGTTGGAAGTCATAGCCGAAGAGATAAAATCTGGCACCTCAACATTAATATTTGCAAACACACGCCAAATAGTCGAGGCTTTAGGGAGCAGGCTTACATACATGGAAAAAGAAAAGCCTTTTGGCGGGATAGGCGTACACCATAGCTCTATAGAAAAATCAGAAAGGATCAGAATGGAATCTGATTTCAAGAACGGCGAGATAAAAGGCCTGATAGCAACCAGTTCGTTGGAATTAGGAATAGACATAGGCAGCATAAAAAAAGTGCTGCAATACGGCTCTCCACGCCAAGCGTTAAGGCTTATACAACGCGTAGGCAGGAGCGGACATTCCACTTATGGCAAACCAATAGGCAAAATACTCTCAACTGGTATAATGGACACCCTGGAGGCTACTGCAGTTGCAATGAATTCAATGGACCACGCGATAGAAACATACGGGTGCCAGTTCAATGCGTTGGACGTGCTTGCAAATCAGGTATGCGGTATAACTCTAGATAAAGGGTCAATAAATCTAAACGAATTGTTCACGATAATAAAACGTTCATACGTATACAAAAACGTAACGTTAAATGAAGTTTCTGCACTTTTGGGATTTATGTCGGGTCAAAGATTAATCGGTTTTGACGGCTCTACCATAAGTGCGGGAAATGCGACAAGGATGTACTATTATGACCATCTGAGCGTAATACCAGATACAAAGCGTTACATGGTTAGGAACATAGCTACAGGCAAAATAATATCGAGCTTGGATGAAAAGTTTGTGGCCAGCAAGCTTGAAGAGGGCACGATTTTTATAACGAAGGGCCTTCCATGGAAGGTAATAAGCATAGAAGAGTCCATGATATATGCGGAACCGTCAACCGATATAGAGGGCGCAGTTCCTGATTGGTCAGGCGAGGACATACCAGTAAGCATAGAAGTTACGCACCGCGTTTCAGACATGCTGGATTCCCCGTCGAGCGTGGATCAGTATAAAGTAAACGACCCGGAGTCGAAACGCGAGATATACAGTTTCTCCAAGGAATGCAGGGAATATTCGATACGGGGCGAAAAGTTCATAATAGAAAGGCATCCCGATTACGTCGCAATATATACTTTCTTGGGGACCCTTGGGAACGAGGCGTTATCCAGAATAATGGGTTATTTGCTAGGAAAGAGGTTCGGCAAGAGTATAAATATACGTTCGTCTCCGTACATGATTTTTATAGAACTGAGCCAAAGGATAAACATAGAGGAATTACTTTATTCAATAAATCCTGATTCGATAAGCGCTGTCATAGACGAATTCCTGGAAAAATCCGAAATTTTCGCCTATCATTTTGTTTATGTGGCAAAAATGTTCGGGATAATAGACAGGGAGGCGAAGGTTTCAAAGTCTCTTACAAAAAGGCTAATATCCATCTTTAGGGATAGCCCTGTCTACAAAGAAGCCAGAAGGGAGCTAATAGAAAATTATTTCGACATAAAAAATCTTTCACTTTTCCTAAATTCAATGCGCGGCGGTAAACTGCACCCAAGGCTTTTCGAAGTAGAAACCATAACAAAAATGACCAAGGCCATAATGGATTCGGCGTACTACACAAAAGAACTGATAATGCCGCTGACCCCAAGCAACGAGCTTCTTAATTCATTTGTGGAATATACTGCTGCAAAGAGCATCAAGCTCTTGTGCACATATTGCGGCTTTTATTTTACCGAAAAAATATCTGAACTCAAGGAAAAGCACAGGCTGGTTTGCCCGAGCTGCTCAAGTCCAATGATTGCGGTTTATACCGACGAACTTAAAGCAGTGATCGACAAGAAAAAGAATGGGCGCAAACTGGACAGGGCGGAAAACAAGAAGTTTGCCGAGGCCATGTCGGAAGCTGATCTGTTCTCTTCTTATGGCTGGAAAGCTGCAGCCGCGCTTGCTACGTATGGTGTAGGCCCAAGGGCAGCCGCGCGCGCCTTAATGATGCTGCGCCGTGAAGACAGGCTTTTTTACATAGACCTAATAGAAGCGCAAAAACAATTCATAAAAAATAAAAAATACTGGTCCATATAATAGTGATTCATATGTTATACCTGATTGGTGTAGGAGTTGGCGAACACGACGTGACTGAGGCTGGGCTTGATGCCCTGAAAGTTTCGGATGTTGTGTTTCTTGACAGTTATACCGCGTTTGTTAGCAACGCCAAACTTGAAATTATAAAAAAGTTTTCAAGGAACGAAATAAAAACGGCAGACAGGCACATGCTTGAAGAGGGGATTGACGGAATACTTTCAATGGCTGAAAGCAAAAACGTTTCCATAATAACTAACGGAGATCCGTTGATAGCAACAACGCATAAGACTATTCTTATCGAGGCACGAAAGAAAAAAATCCCTGTTAAGGTGGTACATTCTACAGCTATATTCTCCGTGGCAATAGCAGAAAGCGGGCTGGACTTTTATAGGTTTGGCCCTGTGTGTACGATACCGCGCTGGTCAGAGCACTACAAGCCGGTTTCCTTCTACGAAACCGTATTGATGAATCATTCAAACAATCTGCATAGCCTGATGTTACTGGATTATGACAGTGAAAAGGGCATCTCTATAAGGGTTGAGGAAGCAATAAGCATAATGGAAAACGCCGAAAAACATTACAAAAAGGGTGTGATGTTATCGGATAAAAAAATCGTCATGCTTTGCGATGCCGGCACTGAAAATCAGCATATAACATTCACGGAAATACAAAAAACTAGGACAGATTTTAATTATAAGATGGCTGCAATAATAATTCCGGCTAAAATCAGCGACATAGAAGCGGAATATCTGGAACAAACAGGGACGGTGTAATATTGTCATTGGAAATCACTTATGATGGACAGAAGGGCATGATAGTGTCTAAAGACCAATCGACAATAGATACTTTAAAGTCAGGCAGCATAGGTACATACGCGAACGGGGTACTAAAACTGGAGCCGGAAGAGGCCCTATACGTAATAGATGTAAGAAAGGCGATGTGCAAATCTTCCGATACTGGGGAGGAGATGTCGTTTAACGAACTTGCTGCCTATTTTTCAAAGAACAAGAAATTCATGGCGCGTTACTTCACTTACAAAGACTGGAGAGACAGGGGCTTAATGATAAGAAATTCGAAAGAAGAACACGTCGAGCCCAAAAATGTGCAAATCCAGATAAAAAGATATCCGTCATCATCTATAGACATATCAAAATACTCGATGAAGGGGGTGTTTTTCGAAGACGATCTGACCTCAGTAGTAGATGACCCTGAAAGCGGCAAAAATATATACGAACAATACTGGCTCGGGCAATACGGCACATACAAGCTGAGCAACCACGGCACTCTTAATAAATTCGATTTATACGAGACCTTATTCCTGGTGGAATCCGGATCGCTAAAAATAGAAAACTATTCGTTCAGGGAGATACTCAAAATAGCGTCGAAAGTCAGGCCTGACGCGCAAAAACTTTATGAGGTCTACAAAGACTGGAGGTCCAAGGGGTATGTTGTGAAATCCGGCTTTAAGTTTGGCACGCACTTCAGGATATATTTCCCAGGGGCGAAGCCCATAAGGGACGATCCATCATGGGTCCATTCAAAACACGTGCTTCATGTATTCCCAAGAGATTCAAAACTGCTTACCTCTGAATGGGCAAGGGTCATCAGGGTTGCGCATTCGGTAAAAAAGACATTCATACTTGGGATACCGGGGAAATCGAGACAAAAAAAGATAGGGATGGATTTCACGCTCTACCACAGGAAGCACGACGGCATAGAGATTCCAGGCAAGGACGCGCCGCATTTTGGCATGCTCTCCCTCGGGGAAAACGAGTACATAGGGGGCAGCGAATTGTCGGCCATAATAAACGAAGCCAACAGCAAGCACATGGAACTCATAATAGCCATAGCAGACAGGGAAACTGCTGTAACATACTATCGCGTCAAGAAAATAGAGCTTCCTAAAAGCGAATATGAATACTACGAAATAGACTGGATGCAGCCGTAGCTAAACAAAAACTCTTTATATATGTGCTTCATTAGTAATTCTGTGATATAACGGCGACATATATCAAAAAGGCGATGCAGGTAAAAGTTGATATAACTGAAACCATAACGCCATATCTGGATAAGGACGGTTCATCTGTAAGAATGTTACTAAGGAAACTCGATAGCAGCAAAGCGGACATACCGATATATAACGGCATGGGTTTTACAGAGCAGGTAAATGTCGGATTCTGTTCTGATAAACTAATGCATGGAAAGATATTCAACATAGATGCGGTATTGGAAACAAACCAGTTTATTGGCTCTTATGTGGTAAAAAACCCTGTGGAAATGCTTGAAATGATCAATGTAAAAAAGCTATACGGGGAAATGGGATACGATATAAAATACGGCATCAATTTAATAAGCCCGGAAATTTTTCTGATACCGAGCAGAATCATAATATCGCAGAAAGACCGCCCGAACACGTTCACAATACTAGCAAAGGAGGATCCTACAATGCGTTCCAACCTGACGGCACTCAAACATGAGCGGGCCCAGAGGGATTTGGACCCTCGACCTACTGGTTAAGAGCCAGCCGCTCTACCAAACTGAGCTATGGGCCCACGATCATGCATGCTTCTTTTTCTATTTACATTATAAAGCTTTTTCTATTGCCGCACCGAGTTTCTTTGCGTGCGCGGCGTCGCAAGCAACAACAACTATCTTGCGTTTTTCTAGGACGCTTGCAAGTATCTTGAATATGTCAGAGGCTTCGCCAAGGGTGCCGAGCCTGCCGCTGTTTTTGGATAATATATGTATGCTGTCTTCCTTGCCCCTGAATTGCTGCACTTCAGCTATATATTGGGAATCGTCAAGCCCAATTTTTCCCGCAATTGCGGAAAGCTCCTCATTTGTAATGTTATTCTTGAAATTAGGTTCGTAATATGCCCGTTTGAAAAGTCTGCGGTTCATGATCCTGTTGGCAATTGCTGAAGAGCTTTTTGCTCCAAGTAATTTGGCTATTGCTTCATCATCCCTGTAAGAAACGAATGCCTTCGGGTCGATGTCGCCTGATTCCAAAGCGAGATAAAGCGCTTTCCTGTACATTCCGTTAGCTATTATCACTGCGTGATGAAAATACACTGAGGAATACATGTAATATCTTGCTATAAAAAAAGATTCAATGGCGTCTATACCATTCGAGTAAGCAGCAGGCTCATCCATATATAAAGTCAATAGGTTTCGTATCCTGTAATAATCGATTATACCGTAAGCCACTCCAGTATAGTAAGCGTCGCGCATGAGGTAATCCAACCTGTCAGTGCCAACAGCTCCTGTCACCACCTTGCCCTTGCCTATGCCATCGAAATACTGTATTATTTTTCTGCGTGAAAGTCCATAATTCCCTACGTTGTCCAAAATCCCGCTTTTCTCTAATATGCGCCTGCCTATCTCCTCATGCATCATTTTCGTAAATTTATACATGGGGAGCTCAGATTCGTGCGACATCGGCATATGGCCCACGTCATGCAGTAAACCTGCAACACTGAGTTCTACATCTTCGGATCCAAGCATTCTTGCCGATATGTCTTTTGTGACATTCCATGTTCCCAAAGAGTGTTCAAACCGCGTGTGGTTGGCACCAGGGAATATCAAATGCGCGAGACCGAGTTGTTTTATGTATCTTAGCCTCTGGAACTCCTGCGTCTCAATCAGCTCCTGTATCACACTGTCGAGCCTCAGGTCTCCAGATACTGGGTCTCTTATGTAAAAAGGTTTTTTGGCTTGTTTCATAAAAATTCCGATTATTTCTTATGCAGCTTAACCGCAAAAATTCCCAAAAGCACTATGGCGATTATCGAAACGTCCAATGTGGTGCAATATATGCATATTTTTCCTATCAGGTATTGTGCGGTGACAGAATATGCAACTGCGATAAACCCTAACAAGTACCATATGGGTGCCAGGAACGTTGAAAGCTCTCCACGCTTTGCGAATAAGAAAACGACTATCACCGACCAAAGCAATCCAAGAATCGCAATCGGAATTCCAAACATGCTAGAATAGTTACTGCTGAGCACGGTAGCGCAGTCGATTATGCCTGTGTTTGGGCACGCCAGCACCCCTGGATAAAAGTGTTGTACGCTAAGGTAAAAGCTGTCTGCTAAAGCTATGGCTGCGAAGAATAAAAACGCAATGTTTCCGGTTTTCATCAAATCACTTAAAGCATGCAAAATATATTAATTTGATAGCATATATTATAATTTCCATTAAGCCGATTGATACGATGTTCGACCTAAACCTATTTAATCCGACGAATGTGGATTTCATAACTGCCATAATACTATCCTATTTGTTAGGTCTGATACATGGCATAACCCCGGACGAACACACATGGCCTATAACATTTTCATACGCCGTGGGAAGCTACAGCAGTAAAGAGGGCATGAAAGCGGGTTTCATCTTTTCATCGGGATTCACCATACAGCGTGCCATAGTTTCGGAATTAGCCTATTTTGCGCTGGTAGGCATACTGACCACTTCGCTCATATTCGGCATAACATATATTTTTGTGGGCCTTGCCATGCTTATCGCCGGGCTATACATAAAGCAGAAAGGTGTCTATATCCACTGGCACTGGCTGGAGCAAAAGCTCGGAGTGATGGCGCAACTGCACAAAGATCACAGCAGGGATCAGGAGCTGGAGTTCGAGCATAAGAAAAATCCCATAACCTCAGACGATGAGGGGATAGGGCTGAAAAAAGTGCCTTCCAAAATGGCGTTCGTCCACGGGCTTATAGCGGGTTTTGGCTTCGGGGCATTCGCGTTGATATTGTACACAGTACTTTCGCCGTCCATGCCGAGCCCGTGGCTAGGCTGGGTTCCTGGCGCACTGTTTGGCCTGGGAACCATGACAATGCAGATAATATTCGGAGCAGCCTTCGGCAAATGGATAACAAAGGTCAAGCACCTTACAAAGAAGGGCATAGCCTTCATTGCCAGGAGCATAAGCTCCGACGTCCTTTTATACGGCGGCGCAACTTTTGTGATAGCAGGCGCGCTGATTGAAATATTTCCGAAAATACTGCAATACGGGGTAATAACTCCGCTTAAAATCCATAATCTGCACGATCTGGGCGTCGGCTTTTTTGTGGTGATAGCCGTAGTCGTGATAATCGGTGCGGTATCGTACAAGCTGTCGGTCAACAAGGCCGTAAAACTGGGCTATACCTACAAATAATCAGAATCTGCATTCAGTATATGCTTTTTATCGTTGCGGGCCCGAATTTTTTCGGTATAAGGCCGAAAATGTTTATTGCATAGCCGCATTCCGTGCATTTTTTATCTGCTGTTAAATTGCATTCGGTTATTTCAAATCCATGCCTTCCTATTAAAAGGTTCCTGCACTCGGGGCAGTAAGTGCTTTCGTTCCTGTTGCCTGGGACATTGCCAACATAAACATAATTCATTCCTGCATCTTTCGCTATTTTGTAATGCTTTTCCAATGTTCTTATTGGCGTGCTTTCTATGCCGGTCATTTTATAATCCGGGTGGAAACTTGTGAAGTGCGTCGGTATGTCCGGCCCAAGAGTTTTTACAACCCAATCGCATAAGTTCCTGCATGCAGTCTCGGAATCTCCAACATGTGGTATCACCAAATCGGTTATTTCTATATGTATCCCGGCCTCTTTCAAAGCGACTAACGCATCTTTTATGGGTTCAGGAGAATAAACTGCCATATACTTGTTTGTAAATACCCTTTCGGCATTGCCTTTGAAGTCAACAACCACGGCATCTATGCTGCCCTTCATTAACTCTATGGCTTCCCTTGTCATATAACCGTTGCTGACAAATACTGTGTACATGCCTTTAGCGTGCGCCTCCTTAGCAACGTCCAGCGCATATTCTATGAATATGGTTGGTTCGTTATAAGTGAAGGCTATGCCTTCTGCGCCGTTTTCCTTTGCCAGTGCGACAAGCTCCGCAGGGCCAACATAAACGCCTTCGATCTCGTTTTCCTTGGATATGTTATGGTTTTGGCAAAACATGCATCCAAAATTGCATGAGGATGTGCCAACACCCAGCACGGAGGTCCCAATCATGAAGTGGTTGAAGGGCTTTTTTTCTATTGGATCAATCTGTATGGCGTCCAAAACGCCATAATTCGCTAAAAACAGCTTTCCGCCAATATTCCTTCTGACATAGCAGAACCCGTGCCCACCCTCAGGTATTATGCAACGTCTGGCGCAAGCATTGCATCTGACTTTGCCATCGCTTTTTTCCCAAAGCAACGCCTCTTTTATCATAATGATAGTTTACCCTAGCAAATACTTATTCATTGTGCACCAGGTATGTGCCGGTAGCGTATGCGGCAAAACTTTCAGGAAATACGCTTGGCTATGCTCTCAAACTCCTCAAAAACCTCTGCGTCTTCAAGCACTGGTATAAGCCCTTTATCTTCCAGGGTCGATATCTTCTTGTCAAACCCTATGCGTCCAAGGATCTCGGAATCCAGGGCCTTGGATACGTATTCTGCATTTTCGCCGGAATTCTCGTCAGCCATATTCTCTACAATCCCAAGGACTGCCTTTCCAAGCCTTTTTGCCATAAGCCCAGAGCGTACTGAATTTACCGCTGCAATTCTTGCTGGGGTGGTCACAAGTATAAAACCCCTCATATCAAGCAGCTGCATTATCGAAAGAGGGGAATCGGAAGTGCCTGGAGGCAGGTCTATTATCAGGTAGTCTAAATTGCCCCAATCCGTATTCTCAAAAAAATCGCCCAACATCTTGGCTATGAGTGCGCCTCTCCATATTATCGGCTTTTTTGCGTCATCCACGATCATCGCGGTGGAAGCTACCTTGACCCCGTGCTTTTCCAAGGGTTTGAGCGGGAAATGGCTTATGTCCATGCGCTCATCGATGCCCATGAACATTGGGACGTTGGGGCAGTCTATATCGGCATCAAGCAGCCCAACAGAATAACCCATCTTTGCAAGCGTGACAGCCAAATTCACAGAGACCGTGGTTTTGCCCACTCCTCCCTTGGCGCTGTAAACCCCTATCTTGTTTTTTATGCCTGCAAGTTTCGCCTTTATGCTTTCGCGTTGCCTTATAACCCCTGAAAAAGAGGGGTGCATATGCTCCTGATTATTTTCAGCCATCATATCAGATTATATGTGCGATAGTCTTTTTTATAGCTTGGCGGGCAAAATGGCCAGGGCACTACAATAACGGCATACAGGGCAAAGGTTAAATAAACTTTTTGTAAAAATAAACATAAACTCAGGTGTTCTAATGAAGATAAGCGATCTGAAAGCAGGTACAGGAAATGTGAACATTACAGCCACAATCATCCAAAAGGAAGAGCCAAGGGAAGTTGTCAACAAGTTTGGCAAGAGGCTAATGGTTGCTAATATAACCTTAAAAGATGAAAGCGGAACAATAAACATGTCCCTGTGGGGAAATGACATAAATACGGTAAAAGTAGGAGACAAGGTAGAGCTTTCGAACTGCTACGTGAACGAATTCCGCGGCACTCCGCAGCTGTCTACTGGGAAATTCGGAAAGATAAAAGTCCTTGGGGGCTCTTCCGATTCAGGAGAAGAGGAATCTCTTGACGACGCGCTGGACGAACCAGAGGATATAGACGCATAAACATCCATTCAGGTTCGTTTTCTGGTTTTCGTGCCGCCGTGTTTGGCGGTCTTTCCGCGTTTTTTGAATATCTTGTTCTCGGTCCAGTACCTAAAACTGTAAAGAAGGGTTACACCTCCTAGCAGTACGCCAAACCATAGCGTGGCGAATCTTGTCATTATCGTTATTGCCGAGGATGTGGCGAAGCTTGTTTTGAATAGCGTTCCTATGAGTGCGACAAGAGAACCATCAGTGACTCCTATATTGCCCGGTATCCCGGTTATCATGCCGAATAAGTTGCTTGAGGATTCCACGAACGCGCTTGTGATAACGTGCGGGGCTATCCCTATCGAAAGCAGGGCAAACAGCAGCGCCATAGCGTTAAGGAACGCTGCCGGTATGGTCACCGCAAGCGAAACAATGTAGGTCATGGGCGTGTTGAGCGTGCTTTGCGACGCAAAATACTCGTCACCGTACAGCGTGAACGTCTCTATGAACCGCCTTTTTTTGAATATCCTCTTCATTATCCTGTAAAACCAGTCGTTAAGTATGAAAAGGTACGGCACCATAAGCACAAGGTCTATCGCAAGCACATAGATTACGAACTGGTCAAAATATATCGCCGTAACAAGCGCAAGGATTCCCACCCCCAAGAAATCGGTGAATATATCTATTGTAACTATGGGCAAAATGTTGGATGTTTTTATGTTGGTTACCCTGCTTAGCGTATAAGCCACGAGCACCCTCCCAAGCTTCCCTGGGGTTATGTTCATAGAATACTGGGACATGTAGATTATGAAATTTTTCTTCAGCGGCACCTTGAGCTGCAGGCGTTTTGTGTAATAGAGCCATTTCAGGAAACGCAATAGGTATCCTGCAAGAACCGCCACAAAAGCCAACGAGTAAAAAAGCGGATTTGCATCCTCTATGGTCTTTACCACGTTCCCTATGCCTCCAAGCAGGGCTATGACAAAGAAAACTATGAAGCTTGCGACAAAACCCAACCCAACGAAAAGGGCTACGCGCCTTATGAGCTCGAGGTACTCCTTCTTATCAAGCTCGTTTACGTTTGTTATCGTATACCATATCGAGCCTTTTTTCTTTTTCTCGCTCATCGTCATGTCCTCAGTGTCCGTTCGAAAGCGCTTTCGTAATCCGTTGCTATTTTATCCCAATCGTGCTGTTTTTTTATTACAGCATCCCTGCATTCTAGGGCAAGATTCTCATAGTGCTTTATGTCGGAATATACTTTCAATATTTTATCGGCCATACTCCTTTTGTCCTTAATCTTAATATATTCGCCGTATTTTCCAAGTGTTTCAGGGATGCCTCCTATCCTTGTCGCTATTGTAGGAATCCCGCATGACAGGGCTTCCAGCAACGCCAACCCTGCAGGTTCATAAAGCGAGGGAAACGCGAAGATGTCTGCGCTGTTGTAATAATACGGCAGCTCCTTCTCGCTTATGCCGTTCGTTATCCTGATGTTATTTTCAGTTCCAAGCCTCTTTGCCAATTCCTTCAGTTTATTCTCCAAAGGTCCCCTTCCTATAATCAGGAGGTTGGCCTTGACTCCCTTGGAATTCAGGTAAGCGACCGCGTCAATCAGGTACCTATGCCCTTTTTGCGTTGTCAGCCTACCGTTGGAGATTATGTTTATTCCTTCTCCAAAACCTATAGATTCTTTTATCTCAATAGTCTTTTTTTCGTTTTTTGCAGGCCTGAAAAGGTTATAATCTATCCCAGCACGTATAACCATGGATTTGTTTTGTAATTGTTTTGGAACTGTTACTTCAAGCGCGTTTTTCGAAACAGCCGTTATGAGATCCGATTCTTTCATTATTCTTCTCCCCCATGCCAAATCATAAACCAATCCGCCGAAATCCGTTATGGGATCTATACCTATTGGCAGGGAATTGTGTATAGTCATGGCAAGGCGTTTCCTGAGCTTGTTTTTTATTGTGCCTATGGTGCCGCTGAAGTATTGGTACCTGTTGTTTATGTGGTAAATCTCGGCATCGACACGTGCAATCGCATCGTTAAGCCCATCCATTGACGTTAGCGGCAATGGGAGATGCACCAGGCGATGCTGCCTGGATTTTAACCTTATTACGCGCATGCCATTGATCGTTTCCTCTCCCTGTTTGCTACCTATCGAAGAGGTTATAATCGTTACATTGTTCTTTTTTGCAAGACGCGAGTAAACCTCCATGAGCATTTTTTCCGTGCCTCCAAAATATGGGTAAAAATACGGGTTCAAAACGCATATATCCATCGAAATCTACCACAAATTAAAGTGAAACGGTTACATATCAATATTTATATACTGTTTCTGCGCATTAAACCCGAGAGGAATTGTTATGAGGTTTTCGCTTGGCAAGGCGCATGATAGCTTTGGCAAGAGCAAGAATATAATAGTATTGTTGCTCGATACGCTCAGGGCTAGCGATGCGTATGGCAATGCTTCTCTCGAAAACCTACAATATCTTGCGAACAACGGGATTACATATGAGAATGCGATATCCCCTGCCACATGGACCGCCCCGGCGCATGCATCCATATTCACTGCAAAACTCCCCTCAAAGATAAAACAGGCATCACACAACTTCCTTTCGGATTCTTCAATAGATCCATGGATAGTAAAGATAAAATTCCTGCCCGACAATGCGGTTACCTTGGCTTCAAAGCTGCACAACATGGGCTACTATTCTGTTTTATTCTCCAATAATCCATTCCTTACAAGCAATACCAACCTGGCATTGGGGTTTGACAAGATATACGACCTATGGTTTAAATCGAACATAAAATATAACCCCAAAAAGGCAAAGATCCTTTCAAATTTCATAAGGGGAGAAACAATGCGCAAGGCGCTTTTCAACACTACCATAGCGCTTTCAAATTTCATACCCTCTAACCTGCTCAATAGGATGTATCTAAACCTCAGGGTAAAGATGGCATCAGGAGTTGCAAACGCTGACGGCACATACAAGCTCGACAGAGGCGCAGTAGACACAAACCATGCACTCAAAAATTATATAGAAAAAGACTACAACTACATGCCGCAGTTCATGTTCCTGAACTGCATAGAGGCGCACGAGAATTATCCGGTAAGGAACAAAGAGCTGATACAGGACAAATGGCTCTACATGAGCGGCATACTGGAAATGAACGATCACATAACAAAACAGTTTCATGACGCATACAAAAGGAGGCTGGTCTATCTTGACAAGCAGGTGGGCAAATCGTTGGAGCTGCTTAAAAAAGGCGGCCTGCTGGACGACGCGAGCGTTATAGTCACCTCGGACCACGGCCAGTTCTTCGGGGAGCACGGCATGCTTTACCATTCCCTATACCCGTACAGGGAAGTAAACTCTGTGCCTTTCATAATATCAAAATTTGAAAACGGCAAAGCAGTATCTGAACACAGGAGCATAGCAGAGCCTGAGAGCCTGATAGACATGCACAACATAATACTGTCCATTGCCGGAGCACGCTACAAAAAGCAGATGGGTCCTGTAATCAGCGAGCATAACGGAATAAGCGAGGGCTGGGATGGAATGCTTTTGTCTGCTCTGCGCCGCAGGTCGAATTACGCAGCACAGATATACAGGACAAAAGTTGCCTACAACACGAAAGCGTACGCGGTGATGAGGGACGGCTACAAGCTTATCCATTTCTTCGGCAAAAAGAAAAGCGAGCTGTACAGGATTGGCGACACCAGCGAGGAAAGCGACATAATGGCTGCAAACAGGGGGATTGCAAAGCAGTTGCTTAGCGCCATACAAAAGGCTTGAGCAGTGCATCATAGTCATAGCGCTTGCTTAAGCCAACGAATCAAACCACGATAAACGCCGGTTAACCGACCGCCCTATTTATTGTCCCTACAAACTTCTGGTTGCATACGCTTGCGGGTTTGCCTCCGTTTATATTGCAGATCTGGGCAGTGAAAACGTTTGCTTCTCCTATTATGGCTTGCGATACGGTGCTACTGGGATCGCTTTTCAGATAAGCTAATATCTGGTTCCAGTTGTACGGATTTATTATTGTCGGGCTGGTCTCCGCTCCTATCTGTATCGTAGAGTTGCCGAAGTCGATAAACGGTATCGCATCCCTTTCATTCGCCGGAACTGCTGTGTTGTTGCCGTTGAATTTAGAAAATATAAGAGACTGCTCGTTCGTCATGTTCTGCAATGGCTTGTAAGTATTCGTAAGCGTTTCTACTTCCTGGAAATCTATCAGGTTACTGGAATAACTCGAATTATAAAATGTGAAAGTTGCAGTGTTCGGTTCATAATCCGTAGCGCTGGAGGTCATATAATGCAATTCCGTAAAGTTTCCGAATCTCATTAATGCAAGGACCAATCCCCATCTTGTTATTGCACAGAACGGGCAGTAATCCGCTCCTATGTATAAGACTACAGGCAAGCCGTTATTTGTAAGGCTAACATTGCTGCCAGAAGGAAACGGGTATCCTGATGTAACACCCAAACCTATGTTATTTGCAAGCGTCATGTTGCTGGCTATGTCGTGCATCTGCGAAAGATACGCACCGCTTACAGCTACGTTGTCAAACTTTATATCCGCTTTTCCAACCCCTCCGCTCGAATTCAAGTATATTGCAACTACAGCAACAATGGCTATTACCACTCCTATTACAACATATGCCTGTTTCTTACTCAGTTTTTTGCGTTCCATAAAGTCACTTTTTAACTGCGAGAATCGGAAATATCTTTTTCGCTAGTTTATTCAATGCCTCATTTATATAATTCCTATGCCTGTATACCACGTAAGCCACTACAAGACTTAGTGCCGCGCCTGCTATAACATCCGTGAAATAGTGCAAGCCGAGGTATATCCTTCCGAAAAGTATCAGAACAAGCCATACCACATATAAAACTCTCACGTACTTGTAATTTTTCAGGAAAAACACCAGCCCAGTAAGTACTCCGGCATGGTTGCTCGGGAAGGAGAAACTGCTTTGGCAGCCGATATGGTTTATCATTATCACATTATCGAGATAGGGTATGTTGCATGGTCTCGGTTCCCTGGTTATGAGTTTTATGGCGTCAGAAATAACATAAAGCAAAATCCCGGCAACCACAAAAGAATATACGTTCATGTCTTTCTTGAGCAGTAAATATATCGCCAGAATTGGGAGAACTACGAAAAACGATTTTGCCAGATCAGCCATTACTGTATTTAGGTATGGATTCGCTACGGCCTTGACTACCTCAAAAGCCCAGATGTTTATGCCTATCTTATACGGTACTATTGTAAAAAGCATGTTATCCCAACGTAACTTTCAAATAGTATCTTATATTCCGTGCGAAGTATTAAAATCTCTTACTGGTCATTGCGAAAAGAACTCTTTATAATAGAGCACTCCTGCTATCGTCTTTTTGTCTACTAATGCGTTTGACTTAATCAGCTTGTAAATTTTATTAAGCGCCATTTTCCTTACAATTAACATTTCTCCAATATCTGTCCTGTGCATTTTTGTTAATCCTGTTGCCAGGTACGTATAAGCCATGGTGGTCAATATCCCTGGCGCTGTATAAGCCCTGTAGAGCAGTCTGAAGTTTTTTGCTGTGTACCCCGTCTCTTCCAGCAATTCTTTTTTTGCCGCTTTTCTAGGCGTTTCTCCCTTCTCTACATGACCTGCGGGCAGCTCCAATACCCATTTTCCTATGGGTGCCCTGTAATGCTTCTCTATAAGTATGTGTCTATCGTCTACAAAAGCCAATATTACAACTACATCATTTTCTATTACCCTGCATCTCTCCTTTCCTTCTGTCTTATCCTTGAAGACTTCCAAGCGCATAAGCCTGTTTTTGTAAATCACTGGCATAACCTAAGGTTAGCATAAAACATTTATAAGGGTTGCAAGAGAATCAATATGCGCGGGGTTGTGGCGTAACTTGGCAGCGCAGCAGGCTCCAGATGTTTAATTTGATATGAGCCCTACGGCAATGATGATGATCTGGAAAGCAGACTAAATATGAAGTAACCTGCTGGTCCGGGTTCAAATCCCGGCAACCCCAAACGTCTTAAAGTCTTACCCTTACATTCTTATGAAAATATTGATTCTTAGAAATTTGTAAGGGCAAACTCCAGTAAAGCTTACAGTCTACACGATAATTCAATACCCTTACATTTAATCAGAAAACGGAATATTTATATGTATGTAAGGGTAAACTAAATATATGGTAGCATTAAGGAAGAGGAAAGTCAAAGGCAAAATCTACTACTATCTTGCGCACACGTATCGTGAAAAAGGTAAGGTGAAGTATAAAGAGACATATATCGGACGCAGGGTGCCTAGCAACGTAGAGCAGATAAAAAGAGAATTTGTACATCAAATATACAAAGAAAAATGGTTTAGGGCTTTCGAAAGAATAAAAACAGAATACTCAAAAGAACTCCAAAAAATGCCCAAGTCCGTTTTGGAAGAGAATATAAAAGCTTTTATGGTAGTTTTTACATACGACACCAACAAGATAGAAGGTTCAAAGCTATCATTTAAGGACACGGCAATGCTACTAGAATATGGAATAACACCTAAAGACAGGCCTATTAGGGATATAAAGGAAACAGAAGCCCACAGAAAGGTCTTCTATGAAATGCTTGATTATAAAGGAGATTTATCGATTGGGATAGTGCTAAAATGGCACAAAGAGCTGTTCAACGAAACAAAACCAGAGATTGCAGGCAAGATAAGGGACTATCAAGTCTATATCACCGGAACGCACTACAAGCCTCCGACCGCGATAGAAGTTCAGTCATATCTCTTAGAGTTCTTTAAATGGTACCTCAGAGAGAAGGACCTGCTAAATCCTGTCGAGCTTGCAGCTCTTGTCCATATAAGATTTGAAGCAATACATCCATTCGGAGATGGGAATGGCAGAATAGGCAGACTGATTATGAATTTCATACTACATAAGAACGACTACCCTATGTTAAACATCCCTTATGTTGGTAGGCGAGGTTATTACACTGCTTTGGAGCGAGCACAGATTAAAAAATCCGAGCAGATTTTTGTATTATGGTTCTTTAAAAGGTACCTGAAGGATTATAAAAGATACTTAGACTGACGTTTTATTATCGAAACGCCATACTTTATTTAAATTATTTAAGACCGATTTCTACTCAATGAATAACGCTTGGACTGTTGACCTTGGTAACCAAGGCGTTTCTTAAAGCGCTGGCGGATGACAAAAAGCAGAACTTTGAGGACAATCTGAAGTTTGTGAAACTCCGTGCAGAGTGGCTTAAGCGAAAGAGCAACAGGGAATGGAGCAAGAGACAGAAGTTTATGGTCGACTCTATTTATAAAAGAAACTGGCACCGTAAACTAAGTTGATCTTATCCAGCTCAAATCCCGGCAACCCTTGTTTAATCCTGTCACAAACCTTCTATAAAACAGTAAACATCAAGTCGAGTATCACATAGCTTAGTATCTGACCCAAGAAGACCCACCCAGCCATGGTTGATATGTACTTATCCTTCTGTTCTGTCAAGACGTATGAAATTATTGGCCCTATTACGGGTATTAGGAACAGTAAGGAATACGCCTTGTTCTTATTATCGGAAGATAGTACGTAGAGCATGCTCGCTATGCTTCCTATCTGCAAAGGTATGGCAGATATAAATATCCATGCGGGGTTTGCTTTAGAAGCGCTTGGAAGATGCGGCAATCCCATATTCACCTTGCGATTACCTTATTCCCCAAGACGGTTTGCAATGTCTGCACGTAGCCGTCAAAAACACCACTATTTTTATCCTTTATATCTGGATTCGAAAGCCCGTACTTAAAGGTCTTTTCACCTGTTTTTATCAGGATTTGCTTTCTATTTATCTCTACGCTCCTTATGTCTGCATTGTCAAGTGCCACATTGTCTGCATTAGATTTGAGCAATTCATCGAGATTGGCTTGCGAAAGCTTTTCCGTAGTCTCTCGAATCTGATCCTTCGATATCTTGTTGGCCATGCCTCTCCCGAAAATACCGAAAGCATACGCAAAGCCTGCAGCAACGGCTGTGGACGACATACTGCTCGCATCTATAATCAGCATTCTCTTGTCCGTGACTACCAAACTCTTTTTTTTGGGCGCTATGATACCGAACGCAGTGAGATTGTCCACGAACCCTATGACATTTTCATTTTGCATTGTAACCACACTGAAATCTTTCATACTAATATATAAAAAGATGCTTATCTCGCCTGCCGCCGCCTAGCACAGAGCGGCTTGTACTCCCAGTATATACTAAAGCGTATTTAAACTATCTAAGCCCCAAATCCCCACGCCACATACATATCCCAACAAACGAATCCAATCCACAAAATTGCAAGATAACAAACAGTCGTTTCAGCAGACTCTCTTCTCATCAAAGATCAGAAATACCTCGTATCATCATAAACGACCTGATTATTTCCTCTGCTCTATCGGAACATATGGTATGTCAAGCTGCCCGTTATAGTAGTCCAGGGGCCTTATCAGCTTGTTATCCTGCCAGTATTCAAGCATGTGGGCGCACCATCCTGGGGATCTGCTTGCTGCAAACAACGGCGTAAAAAGATCTTTCGGTATGCCTATGTAAGTATAAACCGGTCCGGAGAAGAAATCCACGTTAGGCCATATACCCTTCGTCTCACCCAGTTTTTCCACCATCATCTTCTCCGCCCTCAGCGCTATGGCGGTAAAGGTTTGCACCTCCAAAGTGGAGCCGTTTTGTATATCCTCAAGGTAAGCCTTTATCACCTTCGCCCTGGGGTCGTAAGCTTTGTAAACCCTGTGCCCGAATCCCATGATCTTTTTCTTTCCTTCCAATGCCTCTTCTATGTATTTTTCGGTGTTGTCTGGGCTTCCTATCGCTTTCATCATATCAAGGGCTTTTTCATCAGCACCGCCATGCAGCGGACCTTTCAAAGCGCATATGCCAGCAGTTATAGCTGAATATATGTCAGCCAGCGTAGATCCTGCAACTATCGTGCAGAAAGTCGAAGCATTGGAGCTGTGCTCCGCATGGAGCAGCATCATAACGTCAAGCATTCTTGAAGTCTTTTCGTCAGGCTTTTTGCCGTTCAGCATGTACAGTATATTCCCGGCAACGCCCAAAGTGCTGTCTGGCCCAGTATAATTCCCATTCTTAGAAACTGCACCTATCGTGGCCACAATTCCGCATATCCTGCCTACTATCTCTATTGCTTCTTCTATTCTCTCGTCGTTTTCGTTCTGGAATACTTTTTTCTCGGAGAATGCAGGCATTGCTGACACTATAGTCCTTAGTATGTCCATTGCTGCCATTTTCCCATTTAAGCCCTTTATCAAATCAACAAGTTTTCCATCCAACGCCATGCAGGAAACCAACTTGTTCCTAAACGCACCAAGCGCGTCGACATTCGGGAGAGAGCCGTAGAGTATCAGGTATGAAACCTCTTCAAACGATGAGTTTTTTGCCAGGCTTTCTATGGAATAACCCCTATACCACAATCTGCCCTTTGCCCCGTCAACCTTGCATATCTTAGTCTCAGTAAAATATACTCCCTCTAAACCTTTCATTATCGTTGGTGTAGTATTATCAGCCATCCAAATCACATAGTTAATAATCAATGGCAAATTTAATAGCGTTTTTCAAAAATCCCGCAAAGATTCAGCACAAAGCGAAGCCAAATCAACACTCTATCATGCAATCTGTTATAAATTTTATCAGGTATATCAAAACGGTGCGAATATGACAAACGAGGAAAGCAAGGGTTTTCTGTCAAACTTTAAGCTCAATTCAGGCAAGGAGGTTTACTATTATTCACTTCCGCTTCTAGAAAAGAACGGTTTAGGCAAAATCTCACGGCTTCCGTTTTCCATGCGCGTTGTTCTGGAATCCCTTCTGAGGAACGTTGACGGGATAAGCATAACGATGGAAGACGTAAAGTCACTGATAGAATGGAACGCCAGGGAGCCTTCCGACAGGGATATACCTTTCAAGGTGTCCAGAATACTGATGCAGGATTTCACCGGCGTGCCTGCGGTGGTGGACCTGGCTGCAATGAGGCAGTATGTGGTTGATAAGGGATTGCAACCGGACAAGATACAACCTACGATAAACGTCGATTTAATAATTGATCATTCGGTGCAGGTAGATTCGTTCAACACGCTGCAATCCATGGCAATAAATCAGGAAAAAGAGATAGAACGGAACAGGGAGAGATATAAGTTTCTCAAGTGGGCGAGCTCTGCGTTCAACGAGTTCAAGGTATTTCCCCCATCTGCGGGAATATGCCACCAGATAAATCTGGAATATCTGGCTACGTGCGTTTCGTTAAAGCAAAAGGACGGCAAATACATAGCCATGCCTGATACGCTTGTCGGAACAGATTCGCATACAACAATGATAAACGGCTTGGGGGTGGTAGGCTTCGGCGTTGGCGGCATAGAGGCAGAAGCCGCGTTGCTAGGTCAGCCTGTCTCGTTTTCAACGCCAAAGGCCGTAGGGGTAAAGCTTTCAGGAAAACTAAAAGACGGGGTAACTGCAACGGACTTTGCACTCACACTTACGAAGATACTGAGGGACCACGGTGTTGTCGGCATGTTTGTCGAGTTTTTCGGCGATGGGCTAAAAAATCTTTCTCTCCCGGACAGGGCGACGCTGTCCAACATGTGTCCGGAATACGGAGCTACTATAGCTATTTTCCCTCCTGATGAAGAAACACTGCGCTATATGAAAAGCACCGGAAGAAGCGAAGAGCAGATTGAATTGGTAGAAAAATACTACAAGTCACAGGAATCATTTAACATAGATTACTCCAAAGTCGATTTCAGCGACGTGATCGAAGTTGACCTCAGATCCATAATACCGAGCGTTTCCGGTCCCAGCCAGCCAAAGCAACAAATACCGCTGGGCGAGATAAAGGACGAATTCACCAAAATATTCCTCCAGGAAAATTCGAACGTAAAGAATGAAGAGAAAATAAGCATGGAGGATTACACAAGATGGTCTGAGGAGAGCGAAGCCCCGGAAAATGGCCCGATAAAAGATGCGATAGTGAGCAATGACGGCATAAAGCACGTAAAGATAAAGTACGATGACGGTCACAGCGAAATATTATCGGATGGGGATGTGGTTATTTCCTCTATTACCAGCTGCACCAACACAAGCAACCCTTCCGTCATGATTGCTGCGGGCCTGCTAGCAAGGAACGCACTGCAAAAGGGCCTTAAGGTAAATACGAGAAAGGTAAAGACGAGTTTCGGTCCCGGTTCAAGGGTTGTCGTGGAGTACTTAAAGGCGGTGAACCTGATGGAACCCTTGGAGAAGCTTGGCTACGAACTCGTGGGATACGGCTGCATAACGTGTATAGGCAACAGCGGCCCGTTGATAGAAAAGCAAAGCGACGCAATAAACAAAAACAACATAGCTGTAGCATCGGTTCTTTCAGGAAACAGGAATTTTGAGGCCAGGATACACCGCGACGTAAGGGCAAACTACCTGATGTCACCCCCTCTGCTAATAGCTTTCGGCATAGCAGGCACTGTGCTGAAGGACCTTAACAAAGAGCCTCTGGGCACCGGTTCCGACGGCAAGCCCGTATTCCTTAAGGATATATGGCCGAGCAACAACGAAATTGCAGAAACAATGCACAATGCCATAAGCGTGAAAATGTTCGACAATGAATACGGTGCGAACATATACAACGTGAACCCCTACTGGAACAAGCTAGAAAGCCCATCCGGCAAGGTTTATGTGTGGGAGCAGGACAGCACCTACATAAGGCTGCCTCCATTTTTCGAAGGGCTCGAAAGCAGAAATGACGAAATAAAAAGCATAGAAAACGCCGCGGTGCTTGCGCTTTTCGGCGATTCGATATCAACAGACCACATATCACCTGCGGGTGCGATAGGTGCCGACAGTCCAGCCGGGAGATACCTTTTGGAAAAGGGCGTGAAGCAGCAGGATTTCAACACATACGGCTCGAGGAGGGGAAATCACGAGGTAATGATGCGCGGCACGTTTGCAAACAATCGCATAAAGAACATGATGCTTAACGGCAAGGAGGGCGGTTATACTATATATATCCCGGAAAACAAGGAGATGGCGATTTATGACGCTGCGATGAAATACAAGGAAAAAGGTACGCCTACTGTGGTCATGGCCTTGAGCGAATACGGCTCCGGAAGCTCCAGGGACTGGGCGGCAAAGGGGCCAAGCCTGATTGGGGTGAAAGCGGTGATAGCGAAAAGCTTCGAAAGGATACACAGAAGTAATCTTGTAGGCATGGGCGTTCTTCCGTTGGAATTCATGCCTGGCGAGGACTATAACACGCTTGCGATAGATTATTCGAAGCCGGTTTGCATAGCTCTCGAAGCAGGTATGGCACCACGTAGCGAGATAACTATGAAATATTTCAGCAAAAAGACAGGCAAGGAGGAACACGCAAAGCTTAAAAGCAGGCTCGACACACCAATAGAATTAGAATACTACAAGGCTGGAGGCATACTGAACTACGTTCTGAAAAAGATAGCAAATTGAAACCAAGGTGTGCAAGTGGATGACTACTATGACCTCATAATAATAGGCGCAGGCATAACGGGAACCGCATTATCCTATATAGCTTCCAGCTATTCGGCTATGGCCAAGATACTGGTGATTGAAAAATACGGGAAGGTCGCCCCTCTAAATTCCGACTCTACAAACAATTCACAAACACTGCATTTCGGCGACATAGAAACAAATTACACATTGGAAGAGGCATCACACACCAAGGCCGCAGCCGAGAGGGTAATCAGATACACGTCGAGATTGTCAGCCAAGGAAAGGGGAAAAATAATATCCAAAGTCCAAAAGATGGTGCTCGGTGTGGGTGATGCTGAAGCGGAAAGGCTGGAAAAGATATACTCTCCGGGTATGCGCAAGCTTTTTCCGGGACTCAAAAAAATAGGCAAGATGGAGCTCGAGAAGATAGAGCCGAATACCATAAAAGGCAGGGACCCATCCGAAAAAGTATCTGCGCTGCTTTCCGATAAGGGCTACATGGTCAATTTCGGACTGCTTGCAAAGTCCTTTTCGGAAAGGGCCTCAAAAAGCGGCGTGAAGTTCATCTTTAATTGCCCGTGCACCGATGTTCATCCCATAGAGGATGGCCACGAGATTATAACTCCCAAAGGAAGCTTCAAGGCAAGGTTTGTGATTTTCGCATCAGGCACCTATAGCCTGTACTTCGCAAAATACCTCGGTTACGACCAGAACCTATCCATACTGTCAGTGGGGGGAGGTTTTTACATAGCCCCGAGGGTATTGAGGGGCAAAGTTTACAGGGTGCAAGCCGGCGGAATACCGTTTGCGGCCATACACGGCGATCCGGATATAACAAATCCCAGAATAACAAGGTTCGGGCCTACTGTGAGCTTCCCGATAGCTTTGGAAGTCAGGAAGAGCGGCACTGCAATGGACTACTTGAAGACCTTCGATTTCGACATACCTACGATGCAAAGCCTTTTCAATATAATATCTAACAAGGACATCAGAAGGATAATGAGGAAGAATGCAGTATATCCGCTTCCATTGATAGGCAAGCACCTTTTCCTTAAAAACGAGGTCTCAAAGATAGTGCCCACGCTAACTTTAGATAAGATACACCTAGATAAAAATGTCGGCGGAATAAGGCCGCAGATAATAGATGAAAACAAGAGGTTCCTTACCACAGGAGCCTCGAAAATACGCGGCAACAACATAATGTTCAATATAACCCCTTCCCCAGGGGCCACGTCGAGCCTGCAAAGCGCAATGGACGACATTGTATACATATGCTCGTTACTCGATATAAAACTAAACGAATCGAAGATGCGTGCAGAACTCGGTGCAATGGATTACAAGCATCTGAAGCAAAAAATCAACGGCCATAAACAAATATGAGAAGGTAGCATGCGGTATTTTTTGGAATGTACGCAATGCGGCGAACGCTACGAAAGCGATTACGGCAGCCAGATATGTGCAAAATGCGACGGCATACTCGAAGTAAAATATTCTAAAAAAATACCTAAAGTAGAAAAAATATCCTCGTTCTGGGACCTGGAAAGCGTAATGCCTGAGGGTTCCTACAAACATTTTTGGCTTGGTAACACACCGTCGATAAGCTCCACAAGCAGCAAGAGTCTTTACCTAAAGCTGGAATTCATGAATCCCACACACTCATTCAAGGACAGGGGTTCCGCCATAGAGGTAGCGAAAGCCCGCGAATACGGTTTCAGGGATGTTGTCTGCGCGTCTACCGGGAATATGGCATACTCGATAAGCTACTACGCCAAGCTTTACGGGCTCAAAGCAAAGGTCTTCATAAGCGACGATGCTAACAGCGACAAGATAAAGGACATAAAAAGCGTAGGCGATGCGGACGTCGAAAAGGTCAATGGGGACTTCACAAAGGCGCAGGCAATGGCAATAAACTATTCAAAAAAGCACGGTTCGTTTTTGTGCGGCGATTACTGTTACAGGAAGGAGGGCCAGAAAAGCATAGCATACGAGATATGCGCCTCCAATCCCGAAATAAAAAATATAATAGTGCCTGTTGGCAACGCGACCTTGCTTAGCGCCACATACAAAGCGCTCCGCGAGCTCAAAGATTCGGGATCCATAAAACATATCCCAAAGCTTATAGGCGTCCAGTCCGACATGTGCAAACCGTTGGTCGTTGCGTTTTCCAAGGGTTCACAGGTAAGATACTGCAAGCCCATGACAAAAGCTGATGGCATAGCCGTGGGGTACCCTACGTACGGAGACCAGGCCCTTTCCGCACTGAAAAACACTAGTGGCACCGCTGTGGCCGTAACCGAGTCATCTTTGGCAAAGGAACAGTACACATTCCTAAGGGATTACGGCCTTGTTGCGGAACTCGCTTCAGTCTCGGTAATCGCCGCCTATAAACTGCTGCAGCCCAAAGGCCAAAGCGTGGCGGTTATCACTGGCTCTAACGTTTGAGCTTAAGAATGACCATTTTAAGTACCTTCTTCTTGTCAACCATTAAGCTGATTGGCTTTCTGTAGTTTATGCCGACACCTCTGCTGCCCTGCATTCCAAAAAGCATCTGTCCCACGTCCCTTTCTATATTCACGTGTATTATCGCATTTTTGCTGAACGTCCTGCGTATCTGCGGTTTTACGTCTCTGCCGTTTTCAACATCCTCTATCTTTACAGGCAGTATGTGCGCCATGCCTATGCTATCATGCCCTATGCGCTTTGGTTTTTTACCGTTCAGGATATCCGGATAAGAGTAGTAGCCCGTTGAACCAAGCGGCGTTGTTATTATGAAACCGTTCGATATTCCGTAAACGTGCAATCTTGTCTTTCCGTCAATAACAGTTATCCTATACCTCAACGCCTCTTTTGTCGCGTATCTTTCCACGAAGAAATCATATATCGACGCGTACTCTTTCCCATCATACTTCGCAACAAGCACGGGCTGTTCCAAAATTTCATAATCTCCGGTCAGCAAGGCTTTGGCTATGGACTCCAAACTTTTGATGTCGATGTTGGCTTGCGAATTATAGCTCACGCTCCCGTTGGGTTTTTTCCATTGCCTGCTTAGAAACAGCACTGGCTTGCCGATAAAATCTACCGCGTCATTTGCGAAAGTCCCATCGCCCCCGACAAAAAGCGTCATCTCATAATCCGTTGGCGAGATTTTGAATCCGTGCTTTGCAAAAGCCCTTTTTATGCTGTCCCTCTTGTCATTGTGGTATTTGTCTATAATTAAATTTATTTTCATAATTTATACCTTTTTAATCATATTTTAGATGTTATAAATAATAAATTAACAGTGCATACTATGAATGCAGAATCTCAAAATGAAGGAGGCAATACTGCCTGGCGGAACAATATTCCCGCATGGATAGAATGCGAAGATCTTCTAATAAAGATGCGTGAAGAGCTCATGGACAGGGCGATAAAGTTACTTAACAGGGAAATAGAATCTGGCCATATCGCGGTAAACGGCAATGCGCTTTTTTCCAGCGAAGCGAGCGCTGATGTGGAAAATGCGTTATATCTGATAAACAACCTGATAGACGATTCCGGTAAACTGCATCAAGAGTACAATGATTATGTGGCAAAAACCTCCGGTAAAAAACTTACCGAAAAGGAGGCGAAGAAATTTGAAGAGCTGCAAAAATTTGTGTTAACAGTAGAAGAGTTGACCATGCTTATGGAGTATAGCAGGGTCCTGAGCTCCTGGGCGGATGCGGCTAGCAAACACGTCAATTCCACAAACAAGGGCGACATACTGAAGCAAACCATAGATGGCGACGAAAGGCGCAGGGGGGTGCTGGAGTTTTTTGCAAATAACAAAAGCGTAGCGGAACACGCGCTTTCCAAAGACGACCTAAAAACAATACATTATGCTCTCGGCAAATGATGCTTATGGCAAGGCTTTCCGATTCTAAAAAATTAGCCGAATACAAAGAAGAGGACTCGGAAGAGCGTAAGCGCGAAAGCAAGTACGGGAAGAACTATAAGTGGATTGCGCTTTCAAATACTACTCTCGGAGCGCTGATGTCAGCCATAAACGGAACAATACTGATAATATCGCTGCCTGCCGTTTTTTCAGGACTTGGGGTAAACCCTTTAGTGGCAAGCAACATAGCGCTTTTATTGTGGCTTCTCCTTGGCTACATGCTCGTATCCGGGGTAATAGTTGTAACGATAGGCAGGCTATCAGACATGTATGGAAGAGTAAAGCTCTACAACATAGGGTTTGCGATATTTACTCTAGGGTCGATCGGGCTCTACATATCGTCGCTCTACATAACTGGCATAAACGGCGCACTTTCGCTTATACTATTGAGGTTGGTCCAGGCTGTTGGCGGCGGCTTCCTTTTTGCAAACAGCGTTGCGATACTCACTGACGCATTCCCGTCAAACGAAAGGGGCAAAGCGATAGGCTTCAACCAGATAGCAGGGGTAGGTGGCGGCATACTGGGCTTGATTTTAGGCGGCATACTGTCAAGTTTCGATTGGCACCTTATATTCCTGGTGAACGTTCCTATAGGCATAATCGGCACTGTATGGGCTTATCTCGCGCTCCACGAACTGGCCACCATAAAGAAGGGCCAGAAGTTCGATGTGCTCGGCAATGTGAGCTTTACGATAGGCTTGACGTTGATACTGCTGGCTTTGACCTACGGTCTTATACCATACGGCAGCAGCACGATGGGATGGAGCAGCCCGTATGTAATAGCCGGTTTAATTGCAGGAGTGCTGATGCTTATAATTTTCGCATTTGTAGAGCTTAAGGCAAAATATCCTATGTTCAAGCTTGCCTTATTCAGGATAAGGGCCTTCGCCTTCGGGAACATAAGCCTGCTGCTCGCCGGCATAGCAAGGGGCGGACTACAATTCATGATAATAATATGGCTGCAGGCGATATGGTTGCCGCTTCACGGGGTGTCGTTTTCACAGACTCCTTTCCGCGCAGCAATACTAATTTTGCCCCTATTATTCGGTTTCCTCATATTCGGTCCGATATCAGGTTATCTTTCAGACAAATACGGCGCGAGGCTCTTTTCAACTGTAGGCATGATAATAAACGGCTTAGGGTTCATTGCACTCTCCATGATCCCGGCACAGTTCACCTACATATATTTTGCCATAATAATATTTGTCATAGGTATGGGGCAGGGGTTGTTCGCCGCTCCAAATACCACCGCAATAATGAATTCAGTGCCTCCGGAACAGCGTGGCGGCGCTTCTGGGATGAGAGCTACATTTACCAACATATCGCTAATATTCAGCATAGCCATATTCTTCACGCTTCTTGTTGTCGGTTTATCCGTGCATCTGGCGCCAGCGATGTATAAAGGCCTTATTGCGCAAAACATCCCGCAGTCCGAAGCTCTGAGGGTATCAACCCTACCGCCAACATCCGCGCTATTCGCCGGCCTGCTCGGCTATAACCCGATGAAATCACTAATAAATCCGACAGTGCTAGCGTCGCTTCCTAAAACCAATGAAAGCTATGTCACAGGTAAGGTATTCTTTCCTACGCTGATATCAAAGCCGTTTCATGACGGTCTTGCTGTGGTGCTCTATGCCGGCGCTTTAATGTCGTTCATTGCAGCATTGGCATCGGCGTTGCGTGGCAAACGCTATGTTTACGGTGTGCAGTAAAATATAACTAACTTTTCTAAGCAATCTAAATGCTATTGGAAAATTAGTGCATACTATGAATTTTAACAACCTGATGGAACACGTATTCGCAGGGCGCTGGATAGCTGGCACGACGGTAGAAGAAGCCATGAAAAGCGCCAAGCGCTTCAACAACAAGGGCATAAAGGCCATAATAAACTATTTGGGGGAGGACATATCAAACCAAACAGCAGTAGACAACACAATGGACGTGTATTTGAGGTTGATAAGATTCATAAAGAATTACGGCGCCAGTGCGGACATATCAGTAAAACCCACACAGATAGGCCTTTCGATATCAGAGCAGGAGGCAATGGCCAACTACTCCAAGCTGGTAAAAGAGGTCAGAACATCTTCAATATTCCTGTGGCTAGACATGGAGGGGGAACCGACCGTTGACAGCACCATAAAGATGTATCTGTCCGAAGTTCAAAACGGCGGAATAGGCATATGCATGCAGGCATACTTAAAGCGTACAGAATCGGACATACAGAGGATAGCGAAGGTCGGAGGCATAATAAGGCTCGTTAAGGGTGCCTATTCGTCCAGCAAGTCAAAGAGCTTCACAAGCAGGGAAGAGGTCACAAGAAACTACTCCAAGCTTATGCAGGTAGCTTATGAGCAATACACCGAATTCACCATAGCGACACACGATATCGAGATGGTAAAAAAATCCCTGGAACTGAACAAAAAATACAAGCGCAAGGTAACCTACGCGATGCTCAAAGGCATAAGGAACAAGCTCCTAGTCCAGCTTGAAAAGGAGAACAAGGTGTCGGTATACGTCCCGTTCGGGGAACAGTGGATATCCTATTCGTACAGAAGGCTTAAAGAAGCAGGGCATCTTAAATTAGTGTTAAAATCTTTGTTCGAAAGGCAGGGTGTTTAGATGGCAGATAAGGAAAAACGCGCTATAACCGTAAAGAAAGAAGAAGACATGTCCGAATGGTACACCCAGGTCATAATAAACTCGGAATTCGTTGACTACAGCGCGGTTTCCGGGTGTGTTGTATTCAGGCCTTCCGCTTATTTCTGCTGGAACGCGGTCAAGGAGGCAACGGATGCCATGTTCATGAAAGCCGGCATAAAGAATGCGTATTTCCCTCTTTTAATACCTGAAAGGTTCTTCGAAAAGGAAAAGGAGCACATAGCGGGTTTTTCCCCGGAAGTCGCATGGGTTACCGAAACAGGCGAATCGAAGCTCAGCGAAAGGCTTGCTATAAGGCCGACATCCGAAACGATAATGTACGATAGCTATTCAAGGTGGATAAGGTCTTGGAGGGATTTACCATTGCGTCTCAACCAGTGGAACAGCGTGATAAGGTGGGAGTTCAAGCACCCTACCCCGTTGCTAAGGAGCAGGGAATTTCTATGGAACGAAGGTCACACTGTATTCGCCACGGAAGAGGAAGCTCTGGCGGAAAGGGATCAGATACTAGGCATATATGAAGAGGTCACGCGGGAATACCTAGCGCTCCCGGGGATACTCGGAAAGAAGACCGAGAATGAGAAATTTGCGGGAGGCGAAGCAAGTTATAGCATAGAACACCTGCTTCCCAACGGCTATGTAATACAAGGCCCGGACTTCCATAACGACGGCCAGAATTTCGCGAAAGCATTCGATATAAAATTCATAAACAAGAACAACGAAACTGAATACGCCTACCAGAACACCTTCGCAATATCAACCAGAGAACTCGGAGCCATGGTGATGATGCACGGAGATAACAGGGGTCTGGTAATACCTCCAAGGATAGCTATGGTACAGGTGGTGATAGTCCCAATATACAAGGAGAACAATAAGGAACAGGTCCTTGCATATTCAAAAAAGATCTACGACGCGCTAAAAGACAATGCAAGAGTTCACCTTGACAACAGGGATGATTATTCCGCAGGTTGGAAGTTCAACGAATGGGAACTTAAGGGGGTTCCAATAAGGATAGAAGTCGGCGGCAGGGAGATGGAGTCGGAAAGCGTGGTACTGGTTACAAGGCACGATATGAAAAAATCAAGTTTTGGCTTCAGCGGAATAAGTGAAACGGTAAACGATGAACTTAATAGGATGCAAAAAGAGCTCTATGCAAAGGCAATTGTGTCCATAAAGGAAAAGATTAAAAAAGTCGATAACTACGAAGAGCTAAAGAAGGCCATCTCTGGAGGAAACGTAGCCCAAGCCCAGTGGTGCGGCGAAACCCCTTGCGAGCTTAAAATAAAGGAGGAAACTGGAGCCAAAGCGACAAACATGCCCTTCGATGCGCAGAAAGACGTCAAGGGCAACTGCGTCTATTGCGATAAGCAATCAAAGCACGTGGTAAATTTTGCCAAATCTTATTAATATATGAACTTTTATTATTAGTCTAAGGCAACTGTTGCAGTCCCGTCGTCTAGTGGCCAAGGACGCAGGGCTTTGGACCCTGCTACGTCGGTTCGAATCCGGCCGGGACTATAATTCTGGTGTTTTTGTGATAAAATTAATAATATTCGACCTTGGGGGCGTATTGGTACTTTATGACGATAAAGATTACTATTCGTACCTATCAAAGAGGTACGCCATACCGGAAAAAAAGATTTCCAACGTCGCAAGTAAATATAATGCAGCATTATACAAAGGAAAAATAAAAAATAACAAATTTTTAAAGTCAATGTCCAAAGAACTGGGAATACAGAGATCAAAACTAAATCCAGAAAAATATTTCTTGAAAAAGGCAAGGTTAAACAAAGAACTGCTGAAGTTCGCAGAGCGCTTAAGAACAAACTACAAAGTTGTCATACTTACTAATATCTACTTCAGCAGGTATAATTCCGCCATGAAAATATTAAAAAAGGAAAGTTTTGACGGGATTATCGCCTCATGCTTCATAGGGATGATGAAACCAAATAAAAACATATACAGATATGTATTGAAAAAATACAAGGTAGAACCAAAAGAGGCTATATTCGTAGACAATTTGAGCGGAAACGTTTCCGGTGCACGTTCTCTTGGGATTAATGGGATATTATTCAGTGGTAACGATTTGCTTTTTAAAAAGTTTTCAAATTTCAAGATCAAAGCATGATGGTCGAATGATTGCATGGTATTATCTTGTAGTTGCTTCATCCGTAATAATGGGAGCCACTACAATAATAGAAAAATATGCCTTAAAGAATCAGCACGCAACGTCTTTCAGTGCAAGCTTTTCAATAGTAATCGCGGCCCTATCGCTTGTTTTTATTCCATTCGCCAATTTCAACATGAGCATCGTCGATATCGTAATAATATACATAATGGGGTTACTATCTACGATGACATACCTTTTTAACGCCCGCATATACAAGCACGGGAACATCTCCGTATCTTCTCCAGTTTTAAGCTCCCTCCCGCAACTTTTCATTGTGATATTTGCTTTCATATTTTTAGACGAAAAACTTACGATTATACAATACGCTGCTATTGCCGTGCTGCTGATTGCCACATTCTTGCTCCTGGATCCAAATAACAAAAGTAAATACAAACAATTCGACTCCAAAAAATACGTTTATCTGCTGGTGGTAAACACGCTGCTGATGGCTATCGGCGGTATTTTAATGAAGTATGTTTTGGAAATAGGGGTCAATCTGTACGCCATGCTCATACTCCTTGAAATTTTCATAGCAATAAACATGTCTGTATTCATATCAATCAAGTATAACGGAATCAAAGAGGAGATATCGAACCTATTTAAAAACAAGACAATTATAGTCTCCATAGCGCTTCTAAGTCTGCTTTATAGGATCTTTTATTACGCTTCATTGCAACTTACGTATGTAAGTCTTGCTTCGCCACTAAGGAATAGCATATCGGTAATAATAACCATAATTATCGGAGGTTTACTATTCCATGAAAAGGGGTTAAAACGTAAGTTTGCCATAACTGTTATAATGCTGTTAATGATATATTTCATAATAACATAAATCGGGGTATAAATGACCGAAAAAATTTACCTAAAAGATTCGTACGTAAAAGAGTTGGAAACCACTGTCGTAAATGTGGAGCACAATTCCGTAACGCTTGAAAAGACCATATTTTATCCCACTGGCGGAGGCCAACCATGCGATACTGGCATATTGAAACCAGTGGGCGCTGGAGTGCAGTATGCAGTAATAGAAACGAAGAAATCAGGGGATGATGTAGTACACATAATATCAGAAGTTGCAAAACTGCAGAAAGGCGATGATGTAATCTGCCTGTTAAACTGGGAAAAAAGATACATGCATATGCGTTTGCATACGATGTTGCATATCATAGACGGCATAGTGTACAAAAAATATTCCGGAAATATAACTGGCGGCCAGATATACGACAATTCTGCAAGAATGGATTTCGATATACCGAATTTTACAAAAGAAATGCTTAATTCCATAATATCCGATTCGCAGGCCACAGTGAACGAAGGCCATAAAGTCGTCCCAAAAGAACTTTCCAAGGAAGAAGCGATGAAGATAGATGGGATAGCGCGCACACTTCCCGGAGCTCAGCTGCTGGAAAAACTAGACACCGTAAGGATAATAGACATAGAGGGGTTTGACTTTCAGCTCGATGGCGGCACGCACGTGGCAAACACTGCTGAAGTAGGAACAATATCGCTATCAAAATTCGAAAATAAGGGATCACACAACAAGCGCGTAGAATTTACTCTTTCATAGTTTTTCTGTTCCACTATCTGGTTTCTTGTGCTCGTATATAAATACAGCCTTTTTTAACGCCTTCAATGATATCGATGCGCATTTTGCTCTTGCCGGACCTGGGTCTATGCCTATCAACTCCACTATATAATCAAACCCAAGCTTTTCGATTTCTTCGACGCTTTTTCCTTTTATCGCGTCAGTCAGTTTGCTTGCGGTACCTACGCTTATAGCGCAACCGCTGCCATCAAAACTAACGTCGGCTATTTTCCCGTCCTTCACTTTTATATATACTGTTATGTCGTCTCCGCATGTGGTATTGTATTCGTGGCTATGCGAATCGCTGTCCGCCATGCTTTTTTTGTTGTGTGGGTGTTCATAATTTGCGACTAAATCCTCGGCGTATAAATCCAGACCCATTGAATCACTTCACTTTAAATATTCTTTTAACCTCGTTTATTGCTTCTACTGCTTTGTCTATATCGTTTTCGTCGTTATATATATAAAAACTCATTCTGGCTACGGCACTCTGCCCTAAAAGCTGCGTTACAAGCGGCATAGCGCAGTGGTGCCCCGCGCGTATAGCGACATTGTAATTATCGAATATGCTTGCTACATCGTGCGGATGCACTCCTTTTATATTAAAAGAGACTACGCCTGCATGGTCTTCTCTATCTATTCCGGGACCAAAAGTCTCAACGCTGCTTATTTTGGAAAGTTCATCAATTGCATATTTTGTCAACGCGGCCTCATGCTCAAACACCTTTTTCATACCGAGATTTTCCAGGTATTGTATTGCTGGCGTCATCCCTATGCCTCCCTCTATATTCGAGGTTCCTGCTTCGAACTTCCAAGGTATGTCGTTCCAGGTGCAGGAGTAAAACTCCACGGTCCTTATCATGTCTCCGCCTCCGATTATTGGGGGCATGTTCTCCAGTTCTTCCCTTTTCCCGTATAAGACCCCTATGCCCGTGGGCCCGAGCATTTTATGGCCTGAAAATGCATAAAACTCACACCCTATGTCGTTTATGTCTACCGGCATATGGGGAACTGACTGCGCTCCATCCACCAAAACTTTAGTTCCGTGTTTGTGAGCTTCTTTTGTTATCTCTTTAACGTCATTTATTGTTCCGAGCACATTAGACGAGTGGGTTATGGCCAAAAGTTTCGGGTTGTTTTCCAATCCTTCGCTTAAGCTTTGTCGATCCAACCTGTAATCCTTCCCAACCTTCACATAGTCAAGCTTTGCCTTCTTTCGCTTGGTCAATAATATCCACGGAACAAGATTGCTGTGGTGCTCCATCTCAGATATTAGTATATGGTCCCCTTCTTTTATGTTCTTTTCGCCCCAGGAAAGCGCCACAAGGTTTATTGCTTCGGTCGTATTCCTAACATAAACTATCTCTTCATAAGATTCCGCGCCAACAAATCTGGCAACATCCCTTTTCGAATTTTCATACGCTTCTGTAGCCTCTTCAGCTATGTGATATATTCCCCTGTGTATATTGGCATTATACGTGCGGTAATAATCGCTTATCGCATCTATTACCTGATTGGGTTTTTGAGAAGTTGCGGCACTATCCAAATATACAAGTCTTTTCCCGTCCTTTGTAGACTGAAGGATTGGAAAATCCTTTTTTATTTCATTTACGTCTAATGTTGCCAAGCAATCATCCTATTTTATCATATCCTGCTTTTTCTATTTCTTTTATCAACGAAATCCCACCCTCCTTTATGATTTTCCCGTTAATCATCACGTGCACGTATTCCGGCTTCATATATTCCAATATCCTGCTATAGTGCGTTATAACCAAAAGCCCAGGGGCTGTCTCGCCAATTATCCTGTTTATGTTGGCCGCTACTATCTTTATTGCATCCACGTCAAGACCAGAATCCGGTTCATCAAGTATTGCTATCTTAGGTTTCAATATCGCCATCTGCAAAATCTCAGCTTTTTTCTTCTCTCCTCCTGAAAATCCTTTGTTCAGCGATCTCCCCACAATGTTCTTGTCGAATTTCAATTGTTCCGCATTATTCTTTATGCTGTCCATGAACTCTTTTGTGTTTATGGTGTGTTCGCCAATCGATTCTACCGATGACCGCAGGAAATTTACGAATCCTACTCCGTCTATTTCGGATGGATTCTGGAATAGCATGAACAAGCCCAGTTTTGCCCTTTTATCTGGAGTTAGGCCTAATATCGATTTCCCTTCTACCAGTATATCTCCACCAACCACCTTAACGCCTGGGTGGCCCATTATCGCTTTGGCAAGTGTTGTTTTTCCCGAGCCGTTCGGTCCCATTAGTACATGGAATTCCTTGGTGTTTATCTTTAAGTTCAATCCGTCAAGTATCCTTTTTCCTCCTATTTCAGCTTTCAAATCTCTTATTTCAAGCAACACGCTTACACCTATTTTATCATTATATAACATGACTTATTTGCACCTTTGGGGCATATCCCGCATATGACCTTCTGCGCATCATATTCGTTTTTCATCATCACGCTTTTTGCGAACGCATCTATGTCTTTCTTTTTTATCTTAATGGCGCTGTAGCTTCCCAAATCACTGCGTTTCAGGTATTTGCTGATCTCTGCCTGGCTAACACCAAGCATCTTCGATATGCTCTGCTGTGTAAGTCCATACTTGCTGGAAAGCACGGCCGCAGTTTTCGCCTTGATAAACGGTATGAACTTATCCGCAACGTAATCATAACTGGTTTTTTTATTAGTCATACCAAACACCATAACTTCCTAGCGCTTCTGGGATGCCAATCTCCCTTGTTTCAAGCCTGTGCCTTGCCATGAGCATGCTGAAAGCCTTTGCATCCTGGCTGCGTATGTTCTTCAGCAATTCATATATGAGCCCGCTGCCAACCAAGAATTTCGCGTTATCCTTGCTTATGCCCCTGTTTGAAATATAAAATATATCATCTTCCGATATGGGCGACGTTGAGCTGGAATGCGATGCTTTTACGTAACTTTCGTCGATTGACATATCAGGCATCATCGTTATCTTGGCTCCCTTATCGTATATGAGCCCTCTCTCTTTTATGTGCGATTCAGCTTCTTCAGCTCCTTTCACAATTTTTGCAAAGCTTTTTACTATGCCGTTTGCACTATCTGCCAATACTGCTCTAACCTCATAAATGCATTTGCTTTTTGCCTTCATGTTTGTCAGGTTCGTGTTCAAATCAAATTTCTGCGAGTTGGTGCCAATTATCGCTTCGTTTGCTCTTATTACGGAATTCTCGCCGTCGTTCCTGAATACCGTCCTTTGCCTGCTTGAAGCGCCACCGGTATAAAAAGCGTTGAAGTCCAGAACCGATTCATCATATGTCTTAAACGCCCGCGTTACTAACGAAATCGTTTTGGCTGATTCGCAGTGTATCTCATTGAATTCCAGCCTTGCACGGTCTTTAATCTCAAAAAACTGTGCAGAGCCGCTTAGTGAATTCACCGATACATCGTTAGAAAAATAATATTCATTCACTGTGGCCTTTACGCCTTCCCCTACGCTGACAGACACACTTGCCGGCGAATGCATTTTCCCTGAATTAAAAAATAGAATATTGATCCCATCGCTATTCTCCTTTACTTCTATCGATATTGGCTCCACGCAAAAATCGTATGCAAATGCGGAAAATTTATCGGAAGGCAAGTTGTTCATTACTGATTTCTTCTGCTCATTCCCGCCTGTTTTTACAATGTCGGAACCTCTTGCAATAACCCCGTTGTGTATAACTGCATCGAACTTTATTCCAGTCTTCTTATGGATTCTTTCAACTACATTCTCATCATAGTCCGAAAGAAGTTCATCCTTTGTATGGTTTGCTTCAAGGCTTTCCAGATCCACGTTTACAAAATACTTTTTGTAAAGTTGATCGGTTTCAAATGGGATAGCACCGTAACCTCTTTCCGCTGTGCTTTGCTTATGCTCTTCGTTAATCGCCATTTCCATTACCTTATGCTATGGAGTTAGAGGTATCCAGTTTTATCAAACGTTTCAGCTCCAGAGAATACTCCAGCGGAAGCACTTTGACTAACGGTTCTATGAATCCGAGTACCGCAGTGGCTATTGCGTCGTCCTCTTTCAAGCCTCTGGACATCATATAAAAAAGTTCGTCTTCTCCGAGCCTGCCTACTGTTGCCTCATGGCTGACAAAAGCGTCGTCGGCGTATACTTCATTGTAGGGATACGTATTGGTCTTAGCGGTCCTGTCCAGCAGCAATGCGTCGCATTTTACGCTCGACTTTGAATTTGTTGCGTTCTTGTCTATATGCACCAATCCGCGATAAGAGGCAACACCACTGCCCTTTGAGATGCTTTTGGATATTATCTGGGATGTTGTGTTCGGGGCAAGGTGGTATGCCTTCCCTCCCGAATCCTGTGTTTGATTTTCTCCAGCTACTGCTATAGAAAGTATTTCTCCGCGTGCTCCTTCCTCCTTCAGGAAAACGCTCGGGTATTTCATGTTGACCTTGCTCCCTATGTTCGCATCTATCCACTCCACATTTCCATTCTCGTAGACATATGCCCTTTGCGTCACCAGGTTATAGACGTTCTTAGACCAATTCTGAACTGTAACATATCTTATGTGGGCGTTTTTGTGTGCAACAAGCTCCACAACAGCTGCGTGTAAAGACGAGCTTATGTATATCGGGGCGGTGCATCCTTCTATATAAACCACTTCGCTGCCCTCGTCGGCTATTATCAATGTCCTCTCAAACTGTCCTGCTTTCTCAGCATTTATCCTGAAGTATGCCTGCAGCGGCATTGAAAGCTTTACTCCTTTCGGGATGTAAATAAAGGAGCCGCCAGACCACACTGCGGTGTTCAGCGCTGCGTATTTGTTGTCGCTCGGGGGTATTATGTTCCCGAAATATTTTTTAACTATTTCTGGATAATTTTTAACGGCATTGTCCATGTCCGTAAATATCACTCCGAGCTTGTTCAGTTCTTCCTTAACGTGGTGATACACAACTTCTGAATCAAACTGTGCTTCTGCACCGTCAAAAAACTTTCTTTCAGCTTCTGGTATGCCCAGCTTATCAAATGTTTCCTTTATGTCCTTCGGGACGTTTTCCCATGAATCGCTCTTCTTTGCGTTTGGCTTAAGGTAATAATAAATATCGTCGTAGTCTATTCCGCTGAGGTCCGGCCCCCATTTTGGTACGGGCTTTTCCTTAAATATCCTATATCCTAAAAGCCGTTTTTCAAGCATCCACTCCGGCTCGTTCTTGCTTTTGGACAGTTGCCTTACCGTATCCTCGGAAAGTCCCTTCATTATCGTTTCATAATCGTCCTTTGTCTTGAAACCGTACCTAGTAAGGTATTCATCCTCTTTTTGCATAACGTCCTGAGCTTCATTGGAAGGCATAATAACACCTAATGCTGCAATAGCTACCTATTTGCAATGCATTATAACTCGGTTATAACTATGATGATATTTAAACCTTATCAATAAATTGCTGTTGCTGGCTACAATACCGGTGCACACATATAAAGGTATAAACGTTTTTGTTATAAAAATATGACTTATGGTGATTTAAGTGGCAACAAGCGCATTTTCAAACGAGTTCACATACAGAAAAATGGTCGAAAGCGGAAAGGAACAGGAATTCGATTCGCTTTTCGACCAAGCTGCTAAAAACTCATTGGCCGCATTCGGCAAGACATGGCCTATGTACATCGGGGGCAAGCAGTTGACCGCGCAGGCGCTCCTCGAGGAGCATTCTCCGATAGACAGGCGCATACTTGTGGGAAAGTTCCAAAAGGGCACAAGGGAGCATTCAAGGATGGCAATCGAGGAAGCAAGGAAGGCATTCGAATCATGGAGCCAAAAAGATTACAGGGAAAGGCTCTCGATATTCAAGAAAGCGGTGGAGAAATTCCGTGAAAAAAAGTTCGAACTGGCCGCCATACTCAGCTATGAAAACGGCAAATCGAGGTATGAATCTGTGGGAGAGGTAGACGAGGCGATAGATTTTATAAACTATTATATAATCGAGATGGAAAGGAACAAAGGCTATTCGCGCAAAAATTCCATAAGTCAAAGTGCTGTAAAGGTCGAAGCAGGTTTCCAAGGCGCTCCAGCGGAAAAACCAGAAAAAATATCGATAAAGCTCAAACCCTATGGTGTTTTCGGAGTTATAGCGCCATTCAACTTCCCTATATCGATATCTGTCGGGATGAGCACTGGAGCTATGATAACTGGAAATACTGTAATATTCAAGCCATCCTCTACAGACAACATGTCAATGTTGACGGGATTAAAAATATACGAAATTTTCAAGGAAGCAGGCATGCCAGACGGCGTATTCAACTATGTCACTGGCCCGGGCTCGGAGGTAGGGGACGAACTTGCTGTAAATAACGGGGTATCGGGGATTGCATTCACCGGGTCAAGGGAAACAGGCATGCGCATGGCTGCAACCTCGTACGCGCATAACGCCCAAAAAGTGTTTGTTGTCGAGATGGGCGGCAAAAACCCAGTCATCATATCAAAGCATGCCGACATAGATGAAGCAGTTGAGGGAACTGTAAGCGCGGCTTTTGGTTTCGCGGGCCAGAAATGCAGTGCGCTTTCCAGGGTCTACGTCCATGAATCTATAAAAGAGGTTTTCCTAAGCAAGCTGATAGAGCGCACCAGAGAGCTCAAAATCGGTAACCCGATAGTAAAAGGCAACTATATGGGACCGCTGATAAGCGAAGGCGCATATGCAAGATACGTAGAATCAGTTTCCAAGGCGAAATCCGCAGGAAGGCTGCTATACGGAGGTGCCCGCGTAAACAACGATATGGACGGTTTCTACGTGGAACCCGTCATAGTCGAGATAAGGCACGACCATGAGCTGGTACACAAGGAACTTTTTCTGCCGTTTATAACCGTGGAAAGTTTCAAGGATTTCGGAGAGGCAATAAAACTTGCAAACGATGTGGAATACGGGCTCACTGCGGGCATGTACAGCAAGAACAAGGCCGAGATACGTGAATTCGAGAAGCACATAGAAGCTGGCACGGTTTATGTAAACAGAGCCATAAGCGCCACAACCGGGGCAGTGGTTGGCATGCACACATTTGTGGGCTGGAAGGGAAGCAGCCTCACGGGCAAGGGCACCGGAAGCAAGTTTTATCTAGAGCAGTTCATGAGGGAACAAAGCTTTTCCGTAACGGGTTAGCATATGTTAAACTTCATAAGGAAAAGGCTTTCGTATGCGAGCTGCACCGTGTACATAGGCAATGTCAGGCTCAAAGCCATAATGGCTGACTCTTTCATAAAACGGGCAATAGGCCTAATGTACAGGGAAAATATTGCCGAAGACGAATGCATGCTTTTCACATTCCATGGGGAATCGATGCTCGGTATATGGATGAAAAGCATGAAGTTTCCGATAGACATAATCTGGCTGGATTCAGGAAAAAACATAGTTACGATAAAGGAGGCGCTGCCGCCGTGCAAAGGCATAATCTCGTGCAAAACCTATTATCCGGAGCGCAAATCCATGTACGTCATAGAGCTGCACTCCGGATTTGTAAAAAAGAATTCCGTAACTAAGCTTACGGAAATAAAGATAGAAAGGCCTGAAAAAAGGAGATGACTTATCTCCTTCTCCTCTTCGCAGAGCTCTTTGCGGACTTTTTCTTCATGGATTTCCTTGCCGGTTTCTTTGAGCGTGCTGCTTTTCTCTTGGCGCCCGAACCGCGTGCTCTTCCGCCCCTGTTCATTTTTGTCCTTACAACATAGCCTTTTCCGTCTATGTAATAAAGGAACCCTTCTTCCCTGCTTACTCTTTCACTCCCTACCTTGGCTTTCCTTCCCCTTGTGTTCATCTTCATTGGGGTCTTCCAAACGTATCCGTCCTTGCCAAGATAATAGAGGTATCCGTCGTCTCTATCTATTCTCTCGTTACTTACTTTCTGTGGCATCTTATTCACCGATACTAATTTCATAGTTAAATTTAAATAACTATTGCAGATTTCTCCTCGTAACTCCCTCGTGAAATTTGCGATTTTGCTTAAAATCGCGAAAATCAGACTCAGGCCAACATGCACATAACGTCAATAACGTCCCAATCGTCCAAATTATTATAAGCTTGTGCATCAATAAATAAACCAGTGGTTTAATGCTAGATATAAAAGTCATGTCTGATAAGAAACTTGAAGGTTATACCCTTATAGAGGGTTTTCCTGGTGTTGGCCTTGTCGGGCCTATGGCACTAAGCTACATAATAGAAAAGCTCAAGATGGAATACTACGGCTATTTCGAAAGCCAGGCTTTCCCGCCGCTGGTATCGATACATAATTCAATACCTATGCATCCTGTTCGCATTTATTTCTCGTCGAAATATAAACTCGTGGCAATATTCGCCGAATTTGCGATACCTCCAGAAATGACGTATATAATGGCAAAAAAGGTTTCAGAGTTTATCAAGGAAAACAAGATAAAGGAAATAATTTCGATAGGCGGGATGCCGAGCCCGAACCCTACAACCGCTTTGGAGGATTCGGATTCGGAAAAGCAGAAAGAGGAAGAAGCCAAAGCGGAAACGATATATGCTGTAATATCCGATCCGTCCATGGCTTCGGAGCTTAAGAAAGCAGACATAAACATAATAAGCGAAGGCGTTGCCACAGGCATAAGCGCATTGCTGATGATAAATTCGACTTCGGAAAAGCTGCACGACATAAATCTGCTCATACAGGTCGACCAAAGGCTGGTAGACCCTAAATACGCCGAGCTAGCGATAAAATCGCTCAATAAGCTGCTCAATCTCGAGATCGACATAACGGAGCTTGAGAAAGAGGCAAAGGCCATAGAAGCGAAAGTCAAGGAAGTGATAAAAAAGAACAGGGAGTCGCACGAGAGCTACAAAGCGGCAAACGACGAAGCAGGCCCGTCAATGTACGCCTGAATTTTTCACCTATGCTGCAGGGGTGGCAGAGTCTGGTCTGGTTCAAGGTCAAGCCACAGAAAAACGCGCAGGACTTAAGATCCTGTGGCCTAGCGCCTTCGTGAGTTCAAATCTCACCCCCTGCACATTCCTGCATAGACGACATAGTACAGTTCAGGAATCCCGAAAGTGGTTCTTCTGTAATGGGAGTCCATGGGCTTTCCGAATCTCTCAAGCAAGGTATTCATGAACATTTCATGGCACCAGTTACAAGAGCTGCAATCTATTCTTCACAAAGCGTAGACCATGGGCTTACGAGAAAGAAAAGAACTTCAAGGTATAGCTCATTGTCAGTTTCTTAAAAAGCTCCATGTCCTGCTTTATGCGTCAGGGTATGCCGCCATCCTTGCCTATTACGTAATCCTCGGTCATAGCCACTATTATGTGCAGTTCCATTCAAACAGCGATGTCGAATTTTATGGCAGGATAACTCTGGCAATCTTCTATCTTTGTCATGCTTGAATCCCAGTCAAAGATGCTGTTAAAGCCGTCTGTCCTTATGGTCGGCAGCTTGTATTTCCTGGGATCGCGCGAGAGTTGCTCTTTTGCCCCGTCAATATGGTTCTCGTAGATGTGTACATCACCGAGGAAACCGACGAGCTTGCCCTCATCGAACCCCGATTCCTTGGCAAGAAGGTGCAGAAGCAGCGCGTAGCTTGCAATATTGAATGGCAGGCCGAGCATAGTGTCCACAGAGCGTTGGTTCCACAGCAGATTAAGCTTCCTTTCTATCACCGTCACCTGGAAGGCGTAGTGGCACGGCGGCAGCGCCATCATCCCAAGCTGCTGCGGGTTCCACGCCGAGACTATCATCCTGCGGTCGTTCGGGTCCGTCTTCAGCTTTTTTACAACTTCGGCCAGCTGGTCTACGCCTCTTCTGGCGTAATCCGACTTGTGGCCTGAATATTCTGCGTTGAAATGCCTCCATTGGAACCCATAAACAGGCCCAAGGTCAGGCTCGTCAACCATTTTCTTTTTGGCCTCTTCGGAATGCCCGTATTACGCCTTCTCCGGGTTTGCCCATTCATCCCATATATGGTTGTTCCTTTCCTGTAGCCAGTGCTTGTCTGTCAGGCCTTTTATGAAAAATTCGAGCTCAGACGCTATGTTCCTGAAGGGCATTTTCTTGGTGGTGAGCAGCGGGAATCCGTTTCCCATATCATGTTCGAATATCGCACCAGCAATCGCAAGCGTACGCACCCCTGTGCGATTGCTCTTCCATTAGCCCTCTTCAAGGATCTTGTTAATTATCCTATGGTATTCCTCCATACATCCACCCTTACTGTTGGATATTGTATAGAAAATTAATAATGGTTGCCCATCAGTGCAATACTGTGGAGTTGCATCCCTGCGGTACTACCAAGTCTCCGCTTATTATGAGCTTCAGGTAACCCAGGTACGGGACTGCTCCTATGACCTTGCCAGCTACGTCAGTCATGTTGGGCGGATAGTTTCCGTACTGTATGTCAAGCCCCGGGTTGTTGTCTCCCTTTGTCAATATGTAATAATTCCCGCTGTCGTTAAGCACCGCGTATGCCCTGTGCACTATGTACGAATCTCCCTCGCTATAAAAGAGATCCCCTGGCTTTGTCGAGTACACTATTATGCTGTTGTTCCTGTCCCCTGTTATGGTTTTGTTGTTTATTGTTATGCTGGTGGTATAAGCCTCGTTGAGTATCTGCCCGCTGGAAAGCCTAACCTCCTTAGTCCCGCATGAATACTGTACAAGGTTGCTTTGCTGTTCCGACCTGCTTACAAGCCTGTAAACCCCGTTGATGTCTTCTATAAGCCCTACTGTATATCCAGGCGCAAGCGTCTGCCTTATGTACGTTCCGGTGGAATTCGTCCTGTATGCTATGCAGCTCAGAGATTCCGAATTCGGGCTTGAAAGCATCTTGGCCATCTGGCTGGATGTCACATCTACTACCGGCGCTTTTATCTGCGATACCGAAGAAACGCCGTGCAGGAATATCATATCACCCCTATGTAGATACGGGAGCATGCTGCAGCTCGGCACCACGTCTATCGGGCTGCTTGTGCCAAGGAAAAACTGTAGGCCATACCAAAAGAGTATAACCGCCACCACCGCAACTACTATCTCGGCTATGCTTTTCTTGTACCCTATGTCATTGCCTCCTCCTATTACCTCAAGCACTATCGCTATTATTATAAGGAAAAATATGACTACGCCAAGCACTATGGCAAGCACCCTTATCCGCTGCAGTACAACATAAAGAATTAATGCAACAGCTATCATCAGATAAAGCGGCCACACCTTTAAATTATCCTTATTGCCTTTGCCTTCCTTTTTTGCGGTTTTCGCGTTCTTCGCATTTTTTCGTTTCTGCAACATTATCACTTTGCGCTTTCGTGGGCGCTTACGATTTCCACTCCATATACTCTGGACTCGCTGTCCTTTTTAGCCACACCTATCGCGGTATCTGCATAAGATATCAGGGTATCGTTGTGGCTTACAACCACGAACTGGGAGTTGGAGCTCAGCTGTTTTATGAGCGCCGACAGTTTTTTCGAGTTCTCCTTGTCCAGCGCCACGTCTATCTCGTCAAATATGTAAAATGCAAGAGGCCTGCACATCTGTATCGAGAATATGAGTATCAGCATGACCATGGATTTTTCGCCTCCGGAAAGCCTCTCCGTGCGTTTTGTGCTCTTCCCCTCCTTTATGTCGAATCCCAGTCCGGAATTGAACGGGTTTCTCGGGCTGTCCAAGATTACTGAACCCTCTCCTCCCGGGAACACCGACTGGTAAAGCGACTTGAATTTCTGGTTTACCTTGTTGAAGGTGTCGTTGAAAACCTCGAGCTTCCTGGACTCCAGCTGGTCTATCATGGACAGTATGGAATTCCTCTCGTTCTCCAATGTCATTATCTTTTCCTGCACTCCTTCGACGTCCTTGCTCTTTTCGCTGTACATCTCAGGTGCGCGCATGTTTACGCTTCCCATGCTTTCTATCTCTGCTTTTAGCTTGTAGAGCTCCTTTTCCAGGGTCTCAATATCGCCCTCCAAAAGCTCATGCTCCTCGTAGCCGCTAAGCTCAGCCATTATGTCCGACAGCCTTGTCTGGAGCTGCGCCTTTGTGGCCTGCATGCCTATCGCATCCCTTTCCATCCTGTCCTTCTCGCTGGACAGCCTGCCTTTCTCGTAGCCGTTCTTTGCTATCTCGTCCTCTATTTTCTTTATCTCTTCGTATATTCCTGCGGATTTTTTATCGTGCGCCTTTATGCCCTCTTCAAGCTCTGCAGCGCTTTTTCTAAGCGACTTCAGCTGTTCTTCGAGCTCTGCCCTTTTCTCGCCGTTTTTCTTTACCGCAAGCTCCTTGTCGTCAATCTCTCTTTTAAGCTCAAGCAGTCTTACCGAAAGCAATTCGTTCTCCTTTCCAATAGCAGCTCTTTCCATCATTCTTTTCTCAAGCGTTTCGGAGTATTCCTTAGCCTTGTTCTCTTTCTCCTTGGATTTCCCCGCATCCTGCGTTCCGAACCTGCTGCTTATCTTGCTGTACCTTTCTGAGCTCTCCTTTTTCGCCTCTGCGAGTTTTTTCTCAAGCTCTGAGATTCTGTTCTCGGCGTTTGCGTATTCGTCGGAATCGCCCTTTATGCTATCCTCCAAGCTTTTCAACTGGCGCGTTAATGATTCCTTCTCCTCCTCAAGCCCTTTCAGCTTGACGCGCATGCCCTCAAGTTCCATAGACGAACTCATCACAAGCGTCTCCGCCTTTCCGAATCTCTGCCTTGCGTCCTCTTCAAGCGCCTGCAGGCTGTCGATCTCTTCCCGTATGCTTTTTTCGTTGGCCTCCAGGCTTTTAAGCTCCGCAACAGCCTTGGCGTAATTGAAGCTCTTTGAAAAACCTCCGGATACTACTCCAGACTGCTCCAAGAGCTCTCCTTCCATAGTCACAAACCTGTGCCTGCTCCCCTTGGCAACCGACCTTATGTCGCCGACCAGGTATGTGTTGGATAAAATGAATTTGAACGCTGCAGCAAACTTCGCCTCGTATTCGACGTAATCTATCAGCGGGTCTCCCTCTTCTATTTTTCTCGTCTCCGTGTAGCTTATTATGTCTAAGGGTATGAACGACGCCCTTCCGAGCTTGTTTTCCCTAAGTATCTTTACCGCCTTATCTGCCACGTCGACACTGTCGACCACGAAATAGCTGAGCCTCGCCCCTGCTGCTGCATTGACGGCCTCCGCGTACCTTTCGTCGTACCTGCACAGCTCCACCGCCCTTCCGTAAAATCCGCTCCTCAATTTCTCCGATAATATTTTTCCCGCCCTGTTGGTGTCGCTGCCGTATGTCGCTATGGATTCCCTTAGCGATATCCTCCTTTCCGAAATCTGCTGCAGCTCCGTTTCCAGGGCTTTCTTCCTTGCCTTGAGCTTATCGAGCTCGTTCCTCGCTTCCGAAAGCTCGCGATTGCCCCTGTTCGATGCAGAGGCTGTCTCCTGTTCGGATTTTTTATACTCCGATATGGATTTTGACAGTTTCTCTATCTCGGTTTCGAACGATTTCCTTTGCGATTCCACTTCGGATATCCTCATTTTTGCGCTCATGTATCGCTTGTTCTCCGTTTCCAATTCCAGGGAAAGCGATTCGAAGAGCTTCATGCTCTTCTCATAAGCATCCATCTCGTTCTTGCTTTCTTCGGAACTTGCTGGCGTCCTGTACGCTTCAAGCTCCTTCTTGAGTTTTGCTATCTCCTGTTCAACAGCCGGGAGCTTCGCCTTGTTGTCGTCGAGCTTCTCTGCCTGCTTTTTACTCTCTTCTTTCAACGCCGCTATCTCGCTTTTCGCGGTTTCCAGATACGCGGAAATGGAATTCGTTTCCGATTCCGCTACTGCGATGTTCCTTTTAACCTCTTCCAGCTTCCTATTCGAATCATTAAGCGCCGAAGATTTTTCATTAAGCATTTTTGCCTTTTCATTCCTCTGCGATGCCAGCTTCTCCGATACCGCATCAAGTTCCAGTATCCTGGCGCCTATAGATCTCGAGCTTTCCTCCGATTGCGCCAATTTCTCTATTATCAGCTTGAGCTCGCCCTTTATGCTCTCGCTCCTCCTGTACAATATCGTGTAATTGGCGCTTTTCAGCCTGGAGCTCACGGCGGCGTACTTCTCCGCTGCCTCTTTCTCCTTTTTCAATTCGTCGAGAAAACCGAGCCTTTCGTTGAGCAGGACTTTTGTATTCGTTATCTTTTCCTCCACTGCCTGCAATTCCTTCTGCGACGCCTCCTTCTTGTCGTCGAATTCCCTTATGCCCGACGCGATGTCTATAAGCTCCCTCCTCTCTTTAGGGTTGAACTCGAGCATCTTTACTATCTCCCCTTGCGTTATGGTGTTGGTGTCGCTCACCATGCAGTTGTTCGACCTGAGGTAGTCCAGTACTTCCTGCCTGGTCATCCTGTTGCCGTTCAGCTTGTACGCGATTTTCCCGTTCGGTTTTATTATCCTTGTGACGGTGACTTCGCTGTCTCCGCCGAAAACCATGCTGACGTAAGCTTTCCTTCCCTCCTTTTCCTTCCTTGAAAGGCCCACCTCGCTTACAAGCTGGGATGTGGATGTTGCTCTCATCCTTCTCAACGAGCCCTCGCCAAGGGCAAAAAGCAGGGAGTCGCAAATGTTCGACTTGCCGGAGCCGTTCGGGCCCACTATGCAGTTGAACCCTTTGCTGAACCGCACTGTGGCGTTCCTGAAGGATTTGAAGTTGTGTATGATAAGCTTGTCAAGATAAAGCATCGCCTGCACCGTCGCCTGATAACTCTTAGTTATTAATGTTTTTAGAGTTTCCTTTAACATGGGCCATGTGCAGCGATATGAGCGATTCCAGGTGCTGCATCTGCACTATGCCTACAAACTTTCCCTTCCTGAGCACGGCAGCTATGCCTATCCCGTCGCTCTGCATCTTGCTGTAAACGGAGTATATCTGCTCGCTCTCTTCGAACTCCTGCAACGCCATGCTCATCTTGCCTATTTCGATGTTCTGCACCTTCTGGCTGGCCAGCATATTCTGAGGTATGCGCGATATCACGTAAATCTTGCCGTTTTCCCTGAACAATATTATGTGCTTGTGGCTTTTCATTATCGACGAATAGATGTCGTGTATTGTGGGTCTGCCCTTCAGCATTATGTAGTTGTTGCTCAGCGCGGCTCTTAGCTTCACGCCCCTAGTGTATTCCTTCACGTAAGCTCCCTGGAGCTCGGCCTTCGCGCCGCCGTAAAGAAATACCGCTATGAACACGTCCCAAAGCACTATGAATTCCTTGTAAAGCAGCGAATAGCCGTTCTCTACGGCTACAAACGCCACAGTGCTTATTATGAACAGCACTATTATCACGTTGCTTATGTTTACCGTAAGCTTTGTTGCGCTCAGGAAATCCCTTTTCTTCTCGAGGTAGCTCCTGAGAACCCTTCCGCCGTCGAGCGGGAACCATGGGAGTATGTTGAATACCGCAAGTAGTATGTTGAGCACGAACAGCAACTGCACGAAAAGTTTTACGGTGCCTGCGGGTATGAATATAACCATGATCCCGAATATAAAGCCCAACAGGAAGCTCGACACGGGTCCTGCAATCGCAATCCTGAACTCCAGTTTCGGCGGGATATCATCGAGGTCTATTATTGAGCCACCGCCAAGGGGATACAGCACTATCTTCTTTACGCTTATGTTGTTCCTTATGGCTGTAACAGAATGCGCAAGCTCGTGCAGGAACACGCAGATGAAGAGAAGTACGAATATAAGGAAAAGGTTGAAGCTTATGGCAAGCGCTAGCAACATCATTATTATGAATGTCCAGTGCAGCTCAACGGGTATGCCGTAAATGCTGCCTATGTATGGTGACGCTCCTGCCATACACAGCCTTTTGTTTCTACCTATAATAATATTTCTGTGCCCAATCATACTGGGCTGATACTTCAGCGTAAAGTGGATTCTACGACGGAAAAATTGCGGTTTGAAGGCATGCGCTTCATATACGGAGAGCCAGCCATGCTTATCAGCGAAGCGGGCTCAACGTGGCTTGTGGTCGGAGACATTCACATAGGTGCCGAAAGAAGACTTAACGACAAAGGAGTAAGGGTCTACGAATTATGGAAGAACATGTCGGACAAGATCGCGGCTCTGGCCAAAACCTTTTCCGCTACCGGCATAATAATGCTTGGAGACATAAAGGACAGCATAATGTACCCGGAATCATGGGAGCAGCGCGACATCAGGCGCTTCATGGATTCCTTATCTGGATTCGAGCTCAAGTTGATAAGGGGCAACCACGACGGCCACATGGAAGAGATACTCGGCAGCAAGCTTTCCGACGAGATCCTTATAGGGAACTACGCGCTCATGCACGGGAACAAATGGCCGTCAAAGGAGGCTATGCAAAAACGCGTTATAATAACTGGGCACAACCACATAGCCGTACGCATAACAGACGAGAACGGTGGAGTATTTTCCGAGAAGGCGTGGCTCATCGCGAAAGGGGTAAAGAAAAAAATCCGTGAGTTTTATGTTTCACCTAAAGCCGAAAGCATGATAGTGCTGCCAGCGTTCAACCCGCTGATACTCGGGTCTCCAGTGGGCTATGAAATGCCGGACAAAGAGAACATAAGCCCCCTATTTCGGAACAATCTTTTCGACTACCAAAATGCCGATATATATTCAATAGGCGGCATGTTCATGGGCAAGGTAAAAAGCCTAAGCTCGGATATGACCGCGAAAAGCAAAAAGAGCAGGAAAAAAAGGGACAGAATCAGTCCCTGATTATCGTTATCGGTATTACGCCTTTCTCGAACTCCCTTTCTGCCAGATCCAACGGTTCTGTAATGCCCTCAGGCACCTTTATCAGGGGCGGTGCTCCGTGCGCCAACTGAAGCGCCCTAGCTCCTATAACCCTGGCTTTCTCAAATTTTGTATATTCGCGCATACGCACACCGTTCATATCGGGTTCGGCTTGAACCTCTCCTTGGCCTCATGCATGCTCTTTTCCACCCTCTTGCGCCACGCCTCGAATGCGTCCGGGCTTTCCGGGTACTGGGAGTAAATAGCGTTCAGCTCCTTCATCTTGTTAACAGCATAAAGCAGTTCCCTGAAGGCGCTTATGTTCTTGGCGCCCTTAAGCACCATGGAGAATTTCGTGCTTAGGCTTAGCTCTGGCATCATGCCAAGCGCAAGCTGGTTGGCCTCCTTCACGTTCAGGAAGTTCTTTATCCCGTAGTTGAGCACGTCGTTGTTGAGCGACTGCATATATATTCTAAATACTTCCAATCCTGCAGTTTTGTATCCGTATTCCTTGTTGAAGTCTACGTTGTACTGCCACAATCCCTTGACGCTCGTATCGTTGGCTTCTACAGCCTTTGCTGCGTTTTCCCCTGCCAGTATCCCAGATACAAGTGCCGGGCCTATGCCTCCGGCGCTTATTGGGTTGGGCATTACCATGCTGTCTCCTGCGCCCATGTAACCGTCGTATACCAAGCTCTCCATCTGCCTCCTTACAGCAACGGACCATATGCCCTTGCCGTTGTTGTCCTTGGTGAAAAGCTTGTATTCCTTCTTTATTACTGGGTTCCAGGCGATATACTGGTCTATTAAGCTTTGCAGGGTGTCGTTCCTGTTAAGTGCTTTGTTCCTGATGTCAAGGCTGCGCTTCTGCACGCCCAAGCCTATATTCATCTTGTTGCCGCTTTTCGGGAAAACCCAGCCGTAGCCACCAGGCGCCATCTCCTGGTTTAGGTGTATAAGCGCGTTTTTCGGGTCATAATATCTCTCGTCCTCGTGGTCGAGTTCGAACTCTATTATGTACCTGCCAGTTGACTCTATGTCGTCTATGTCTACGTTCTTTTCAACGAACTTGTTATCCGGGAGTCGCCTTCTTAGCACTGTTGATATTCCAAGTGCGTCTATGACTACCTTTGACTTGTAAATGGTATGGTTCTTGTCCTTGTCCTTTCCGAATATGCCGGCTACCTTGTTGTCTTCTATTACCGGGCCTTCGACTTCAAAGTTTGTCACGTAGTGCACGCCGCTTTTTACCGCTATGTCCCTAAGCTTCCTTTCGAATTCTGGCCTGTCTAAAACATAGCCTACGCCGTCGAAAAGGTATTTTGCTTCCAGGTCGGGCGAGAGCGCGTAAACTCCATCGACTTTCACGTCGAGCTCGGGCTTGGAGAAAGATATTCCTGTCTTTGCCGTTATGAAATCCAGGTGCGACCCTGCTACCGCATCGCCGCATGTCCATCCCCAGTTGTTCTTCCTTCCAACGTTCTCAGGATCATTCCTGTCAAGCAGCAATACGCTGTGCCCTTTCTTAGCCGCTATAGCCGCGGCAAGATTGCCGGCCATGCCTGCTCCTGCTACTATTATGTCATATGACTCCTTAGCTTCCATATTAAACACATATGCAAAATTAAGTGTATTTAGTTGTCTCTGCAATCTATATGAACTACCCCGCACTTACGGACAAGGCTTCTATCTGCCTGTCGGTCTGTTTGGAGCTTCTCGTTTCATCAGTAATGCTTGCTTCCAAATGCGGAATACAGAGGCATTTTCCTCTTCGAGCGTCTCCCCTACGTTCCGTAGGGAAAGTCCTTGCGGACGTTTATTATACTCAGATTAAATTATAAATGCCTTTCGCTTGTTTTCATTCCCTCCCTTACGAAAGAAAACAATCCCACGCCGTTTACAGGTGAGAGGATATCACAGTTTGTTATTGCTTCCGCGCCGCAGCACGCGCATTACCGGCCCTGTGCACTTTGCAGCTGCAAAACAACGATAGTTTATATATATCTTTCCAATTTAAAATATACTGCTATACTAATGCAGCAGTAGTACCTATAGGTTTCTAACTGTGCCAGGTACTTACCGTCAATCATACGTATAAAAGTTGGTTTCAATGGCAGATTTATCGAACGATATCAGGCTAGCAGTAGACAGCGGTGTCACCGCATTAGGCTTGAACGAGGTTATAAGGTCCATAAGGGACGCTAAGGCGAAGCTCATAGTTGTCGCGTCAAGGAACAAGGAGAGCACGATGCAGGACATAGCGCACATGGCAAAGGTCGCAAACGTGCCGATGGAGGTATTCGAGGGCAACCCGATAGAATTGGGAGCTGTTTGCGGCAAGCCTTTCTCTGTCTCAGCTGTATCTGTCATAGAAGCAGGAAACTCTAACATACTTAAAAAGGATAAACAATAATAAGGGGATAATTTGCCTAATGGAGAATTTGCCGCTAGAAAACTTGTAAAGCAAAGGAAGCACCAGAGGATGCTGAAGAAATGGCTGAAAAGGAAGAAGCTTAAGCTCAAGCAGAAATACGACCCGATGGGCACAGTGCCAAGGGCAAAGGGCTTAGTTCTGCAGAAGTTCGCAGTCGAGCAGAAGCAGCCGCACTCCGGACAGATAAAGTGCGTCAGGGTACAGCTCATAAAGAACGGCAAGGTCGTCGGGGCTTTCGTTCCCGGGGACGGCGCAGTCAACTACATAGACGAACACGACGAGGTTACGATAGAGGGCCTCGGAGGCTCGCAAAGGGGCCAGATGGGCTGCATACCCGGAATGAAGTACAAGGTAGTTGAGGTAAACGGGGCCAACATGGTCCAGATAATAAAGGGCAAGAAGGAGAAGCCTAAGAGATGATTTTAATGGCAGAAGAGACTAAAACCGAGCAGAAGAGGGAGCAGAAGAGGCCAACAAGAAAGGCAGCGCCGAAGCGCAAGGCCGTAAGCGCCTCTTCGGGCAGCACGGAGCACAAGCTTTTCAACAAGTATAGCTACGATGTGGAAGTGCTGGACCTGAGCCTTAAGAACTACGTGAACCTAAGGCCCGAGGAGTTCCCCTCGTCGTACAGGCGCACGAGCTCGAAGATGTTCTCCAAAGCAAACATAAACATAGTCGAAAGGCTTGAAAACGCGCTGATGCGCGGAGGCACCGGAAAGAAGGTGGGCGGCCGCGTCATAAGAACAGAAGGAAGGCTCCAGGGCAAGAAGCTCAAGGTGATGCACATAGTGGAGAATGCCTTTGACATGGTCAACGAGCAGACGAAGCAGAATCCTCTGGCCGTGTTCATAAGGGCGCTTGAAAACAGCGCTCCCATAGAGGACACAACAAGGATAAGGCAGGGAGGCACTGTTTCCAACATACCAGTGGACATAAGCGCCAGCAGAAGGCTCGACACAGCACTGAGGAACATATCTACGGCTTCGATAATCGGCGCGTTCAACAACAAGAAGAGCATATCCGAGGCTCTTGCCAACGAGATGATACTCGCTGCGAACAACGACATAAACAGCTACGCTCTCAAGAGGAAGAACGAGATAGAGCGCATGGCAAGGAGCGCGAAGTGATCGGTGTTTTATAATGGTAAGAAAAGAGTACGTAGTAGAGGAGATAACGAAGATAATGAGCGATCTGGACAACATAAGGAACGTAGCCATAATAGCGCACGTCCACCACGGAAAGACCACTCTCACAGATTCGCTGCTCGCAAGGGCGGGCCTCATATCCAAGTCTGTCGCAGGGGACGTTCTGTACACTAACTACGAAGCCATAGAAAAGGACAGGAGGATGACGATAAAATCCGCAAACATCTCATTAGGTTTCACGTACAGCGACAAGGACTACATAATCAACCTCATAGACACACCTGGGCACGTGGATTTCGGAGGGCACGTCACAAGGTCAATGCGCGCAGTTGACGGAGTGGTGCTCGTTGTAGATCCCGTGGAAGGCGTGATGCCGCAGACAGAAACAGTCCTAAGGCAGGCGCTGAAGGAGAAAGCGAAGCCAGTGCTTTTCGTCAACAAGGTCGACAGGCTTCTTACCGAACTTAGGCTTACCCCAGAGCAGACGTTCGAAAGGCTGCTCAAGCTCATAAACGACATAAACAAGCTCATAACGCGTTTTGCACCGGAAGAGTTCGCCGACAAATGGCAGGTAAGCGTTGAAAATGGCAGCGTCGCTTTCGGCTCTGCCGCAAAGAAGTGGGCCATTTCAAAGCCGATAATGGACAAATACAAGGTCACGTTCAAGGACATATTCGCTCTTACCGCTGCTGGAGACGAGAAGAAGCTCCAGGAAGTTGCGCCTATAGACGAATCTACGTTAATAATGATGATAGAGCACCTTCCGAGCCCGCACGTTGCGCAGAGATACAGGATACCCCAGATATGGCACGGGGATTTGAACTCGGAAGACGGCAAGGCGATGCTTAACACCGACGCAAGCGCGAATACAAACATAGTGGTATTCAACATGGTCTACGACCCTCACAGCGGCGAGGTCCCTGTGGGAAGGGTATTCTCCGGCGTTGCAAAGAAGGGCACAGAGTTGCATATATCAGGTCTGGCAAATACTCAAAAAATACAGCAGGTTGGCATATACATGGGCCCGGACAGGGTTTCGGTGGAAGCCATACCTGCAGGAAACATAGCTGCGCTCATAGGATTGAAAGACGTCAGCATAGGCGACACGCTTAGCACGGGCCTAATCGACCCGTTCGAACAGATAACGCACTACTCAAAGCCGGTAGTTACGAAAGCTGTAGAGGCAAAGGATTCAAGGGATACCACAAAGCTCATAGAGGCATTGAGGGAGCTCTCGAAGCAGGATCCTACAATAATAACGGAGATTAACCAGCAGACAGGGGAGCACCTTGTAAGCGGAATGGGCGAGCTCCATCTGGAGGTCATAGAGACAAAGCTCAGGGACGAGTTTAAAATCCCGATAATAACAAGCCCTCCGATAGTCATATACAGGGAAACCATAACAGGCAAAGCAGGCCCGATAGAAGGGAAAACTCCCAACAAGCACACCAAGTTCTACGTTACCGTAGAGCCTTTGCCCGACAGCGTACAGAACGCAATAGACGAGGGTACTATAAGAGAAGGCAAGCCCAAGGGACAGGCAGCGATAGAGGCAATGGTCGCGGCAGGGCTCGACAGGCTCGTAGCGAAGAACGTCGAGGACATATCGAACAAATGCATGCTTGCGGACGTTACACACGGAGTGCAGTACATGAACGAGGTCATGGAATTGCTTATCGACGGATTCAGGGAAGCGGTAAAGGACGGCCCATTGGCAAGGGAAAGATGCTCAGGCGTGCTTGTCAGCGTTGTAGACGCTTCCATACACGAGGACCCTGTTCACAGGGGTCCGGCGCAGATAATACCCGCAATAAGGAACGCGATATACGCCGGAATGCTCACTGCAGGGGTCATGCTTTACGAGCCAAAGCAGAATTTCACAATAAACATACCCCAGGAATACATGTCAAGCGTGATAACGTTCGTGCAGAGCAAGCGCGGGCAGGTTGTCAGCGTCACGCAGGAGAACGAACAGGTATCGATAATAGCGAAGATGCCGGTAGCGGAAACGCTAAAGGGCTTTTCAAACGACCTGCGAGGCCTGACCCAAGGAAGGGCCATATGGTACACAGAATTCGCAGGCTACGAGAAGCTTCCGACAGAGCTGCAGAACAAGGTGGTGCGCGAGATAAGGCAGCGCAAGGGACAGAACCCCGAGCCGCCAACTCCTGACCAGTTCTTGTCATAAGCCTGCGTTTAAGCAGCGGTTAACTTCCAAGCGGCAGCGTTCACAGCAATCCATGGATTGGAACCTGTGCTCCCTGTCGAAGCGTTTTTCAGCATCGTATACCTGACCATAACAGTGCCGTTGCATGCATGCCCTTTAGGTAATAATTTTAACAGAATTAGGGTACCGTTTCTTACGTCGTAACATTTTAGTTGAGGCAGTAGCGACAGATATGCAAAACTACAACAATGCGGCGACTATTGCCAGAGATGCGAATTATTACGGTTGGCCATCAATCATAAGCGTATCGTCCCTATCATAAAGCGTGCATATACTATAGCGCAGGACCCTAATCCATAAAAAATGTTAAATATTCGTGGTTTGTATGGTGCATGGGTTAATTAAGTGGGCCGAAGCAGCAACAAAAAGTCCAGGGTCAACAACGTTATACTCATAGCGGCCGCCATAGCCTTCGTAATCGCGTCTGTGGCGTGGTACTATGGCTTTGTCGTCCCATCAGAAGGGCATGTTTATGGCTCCTGCTTCGGCCCACTGTCCAAGTGCAATGCAGTAGTTTATAACAACACATTATACGTAAAATTCTTTAATGTCAATCCTAAAATAAAAAACGCGACGTTCTACTTTTTACCTTCTACGAGTCAAGCTAATGGAGGGATAACCGACAGTTTTAACAATGCAATAATATCAATAAATACTCCTCAAGGTAAGCCATTAAATCTATCAAATACCAAAACATTTACAGTGGCATTCAACCTTTCAGGTCCGCCGGATTACTTTCCAAACAATTACAGTTATAACGTAAACGGATACGTGGATATAATTGGCGGTTATTACAATAACAACACAAAATTCAACGAAACTGCAGCGATAATAGCAAAACCAAACGTCAGTGAAACTGGCACCTAGGGTGTGGTTTAGTAGAGAGGAGTGGCGTGATGGGTAGAAATAAAAAATCTTAGATCAATTATGCAATAATCATAGTAATAGTCGGATCTCTCGTAATTACAGCAGCGGTGTGGTACTATAGTTTCGTAATTCCGTCACAGGTGACGTTTGCCGGCCCTTGCATTAGTCAGTTATCTAAGTGTAATGCTATTGTTTATAATGGTACATTATACATTGAATTCTTTAATATTAATAGTGGGATAAAAAATGCTACATTCTATTTTAGCCCGTATAGTGGTCCGGAAGTAGTAATGCCTGCTTTGAATGCTCCGACTGGGAAACCATTAAACCTTTCGAATGTCAAGGCGTTCATGCTGGAATTTAACTCATCAGGCGTATCATATCCTGGGATTGTATATGCCGTTGGGTATTATAGAAACGGTACCGTGTTCAACATGACTGTAGCGACAGTCTTAAAGCCAAATGTAACCACAGAGAGGTCAAATGTAAGCGCAGCATGAGTTTTCTACACACAGATGGTTTTACATAATCACTAAAACTTTTACTAAAAGAAAATCTTAAATACATTGACATTCGTGATTATGGTGTGGTCGGGTGGAGAGGAGTGGTATGATAGGTAGAAATAAGATACAAGTAATAAGGTAGTTATAGGGATTTAGAGGTGCAGGATTTGCCAAAAATAACTAAAACTGCGGCAGACAGGACGTCAAGAACGCCCAACTGGGTGCCAATTGTAATAATGCTGGGGCTTTTCGGATTATTTTCCTTTTTCTTTGTATAGAATCTTGGGATTTCTATTTTTCACCCTGGAACCCCGGTAGGTTATGTGTGTTTGCCAGGTTCCGGCTTCACTACGTGCTCGCAAAACGTTTCGTATAGCAATACCGGACAGATTTCAGTAATGCTCTCCCAACACATATTTCCAAACCTTACAATTTATAACGTTAAATTTTCATGTCTTGGAGGAACTACCCCGGTCAATTACACAAAAGCGAAATATAGTGGGATCATAAACGGATATAATAACTCAATGCCTTACAATGTAACTGTTCGAGTATCAAATATTCAGTGCTATAACAGCACTGGTGTGCCTGTAGCAATAGGACAGAATACAACGTTTTATGGCACTTTATGGATGGACTATTCATCACCAGAGCTTGGTCAAAAGAATTATATCCCAGCGGCATTGATAGAGATACACCTTAGATGAGTGTTTGCATGATAAAACACACAGTATTGATGATGCTACTTGCCCTTTTTGTGTTTATTCACTATTCGTTCGCATGCAGTACATTTATCCCAAACCCTAACCGGATCCGGCCGCGAAGGTCTTCTCATAGCTCTAATAGGAACGTTAGGATTAAGCTCCATATACTGCAGTATAAAATTTAACCTAAGATAAACATTTAAATATTTGCGTTAAAATAATAAATGAGCAGAAAAGGCTAAAATAAATAATTACGGTGGGTCTGAAACGATGGATGATAACAAGCAAGGAAACAAGGTCAAGAAACTTGTGGTATTAACGATTTTTATCATTATTATAGTACCTCTTCTGCTTTTTATTTTGGCATACTGGAATACCAACATCTTCGGTATGCATTTCAATATAGGTCAGGCCTGCAGCAACAACAGCTACACTGTAATAAAATGTGGGCAGAACATCAGATACATTGGGAACGGGCGGATTTCGGTTGAGGCAACGCAGAATATTACGAACCAGACGCTTTACAATGTGGAATTCGCTTGTATTGCGGCCGGAGAGAATACTACCAACCTGCGCTATAATAGCACAATGACTAGAAATGGCTATGTTGTAAGTAACAATATGATGCGGGAAGGAGTTCCGGTAACAATCAATGTAACATGCTATGAAAACGTGCTGCCGATATCCGAATCCGCAATATCAAACGGTGGGCTTTATTTTGACGGAACTTTATGGGTCACATATACATTATCCCCGAACGGGCAGCATTTCTATGACGAAGTTGGAAGGATAACGCTTGGCATTAAAAGGGTTAGCGGAATATGACTAGTGCTGAGTCAATGCGCGTAAAATTTACCCAATTGAACCCTACCGAACACGACAGATAAAAGTAGAGTACGCTGAAGCCAAAAACTATAATACCTATAATGCAATATTGCTATGAAATAGGTGCAGTATTTGACAATGCAGAAAATTGTGAGACGCCCTATACTTAACCCTAAGCAAAGAAATCGGATAAAGCTGCTGTTTTACCTTCTAATAATTCTAATTGCCATAATTGTTGTAGGTTCTTTCTTCGGGTCTATTGCAAACCCATTTAGCGGCGGCGGTAAATTTGTTACATTGAACACGCAGAAATGTATATCATCAGAATCAATAATTAGGTGCTCTCAAAACGTCACGTACACCGAAAATGGTCTGATATCTGTAGTTGTAATTCAAGACATGCCCAACACTACTATATATAATGCTGCGTTTGCATGCCTAGGTGGAATACCATCAATTAATTATACCAAAGCTAAATACAGCGGCATTACAAACAGCCATAACAGTACAATTCCAAACAATGCCTCTGTGCTAGTTTCAGGTATTCAATGCTATCAAGGCAATACTTCAGTAACATTCACGCCAGGAACGCAGTTCTATGGGCTTTTATGGATAAACTATTCCGAGTCTCCTAAAGGTAGTCCGAGCTACATTCCAATCGGGCAAATACAGATAGGAATTAAAAAATAAAGTTAAGGAATGGAAATGCTTATATATAAGGCACGCCCCTTTTCTTCCATGCTTAAAGCTAGGAAACACACAGCCATCGAAAAGCTCGCGATAATGGACATAACGCTGGCCGAGCTCGTGCCTGCGGAGCTTATAATGAAGCCTGTCAACGCTTCGCTCGAAGCTACATACCTGAGCGAGCACTTTATGGGCAGCGCAGTAGCGCCGCAACCACTTATTGCTTACATGAACGATATCAATATAATCATACCTGTCGCGGCGCTGGCAATAGCAATACCTCTGCTGTACAAAATTGAGTCAAAGCTTTACGATAACGTTTACCTCCCGGCTGCAAAAAGGCTTTCGGCTTTGCTGAGGCACGACCGCTATAAAAAGCCTTCAGAAAGCTTTAAATAAGATTATATGCAGAATAATACTACAGACTCTTCATATACTGGATGAAGTGTAAACCGACGGTGTTTTAAATGGCAAAATCTTACGTGAAGTTCGAAGTATCTAAAGATCTGGCTTCAAAGACATACGAAGCCCTGCAGATGGCAAAACAGTCAGGAAAGCTCAAGAAGGGCATCAACGAAGTGACGAAAAGCGTCGAGCGCGGCGCAGCCACATTCGTTGTAATGGCCGAGGACATAGAGCCCGAGGAGATTGCGATGCACATACCGCAGCTCTGCGAGCAGAAAAAGATTCCCTATTCGTATGTTCCAAGCAAGCTCGAGCTCGGCAAGTCCATAGGCATGAACGTGCAGTGCGCGGCAATAGCGGTTGAATCGCAGGGAGGCGCATCACAGGCCATAAAGGACATAATCTCCAAGACTACGGGCACATCGCAAAAGGCAAAGGCTCCTTCGCAGGAGGCAAAGCCCGAGCACAAGGAAGAGCACAAAGAGGAACATAAGGAAAAGAAAGAAGAGCCCAAGCATGAAGAGCACAAGGAGCCCGAGCACAAGGAGGAAAAGAAAGAGGCTCCTAAAGAAGAGGCCAAAGAGGAAAAGAAAGAGGAATAATCCCCTAAACAATGTTTAAAAGGAATGGTATAAATGGAAGATAAACCTGCACCCCACACGCCAGCACAATCGGCGCCTTCTGCGCCGTCAAAGCCTACGCCGCAGTTCTCAGGCTTCCTCGCGGAGGTAGTGGAGATAAACAACAAGGTAAAGACCGGCATGTATGGGGAGGTCTATCAGGTAACCTGCAGGATCCTTGAAGGCAAGGACAAGGGCAGGATAATAAGAAGGAACGAAATCGGCCCGATAAAGAAAGGAGACGTAATAAGGCTCCCGGACACGAGCAGGGAAGCAAGGGAGATAAAGGTAAAGTAAGGTTTTTGAATGAAATGCTCTTATTGCTCAAAGGAAATCGCCAAAGGCACCGGCACCGCCTATGTCTTCAGGACTGGGAAGATAAACTACTACTGCAGCAGCAGGTGCTACAAGTACGACATACTGCTGCACAGGAAGGTAAGCAAGAAGGAATTTGCCAGCAAGAAGTAAACTCTCCCTGCAGGCATCTATAGCTCTATGCTGGGAGCCGAAACCCGTGTCCTAGCTACTTACGGAGTTGACACTGATCAGTACAGGCAGTACGACAAGGAGCTCTCCAGGCACAAGCTAAACTTGCCTGAAACTAAGATAATCCTATACACCGGCAGGTTCGCGCGCGACAAGAACATGGGTGCCCTGTTGCATGTATATAACGAAATCAAAAAGGCTATCCCAGATTCTAAACTGATAATCTCATGCAAGACCTTAGATAACGATTACATGAACGCTCTAAAGAGATATATCGATGACGAAAACGTCATTATAGGGTCTTTTGAAGAAAGAGAAATGCCCTACTTGTACAGCGCAGCCGACCTATTTGCCACATGTGCAACAAGCTACTTCGAGACATCAGGGCGCTCAGTACTCGAGGCCCTGTCCTGCTCTGTGCCGGTCCTCGTTCCCAACTGGATTGCGTTCAACGAATACGTACGCCCTGAGAACCTGGTTCCGGTAGACTTCTTTGACGAGCCGTTATATGATTGGAACTCCTACGCCATGGTGAACTTAAAGGAATTCGGCAACGCATGCGTAGACCTATTGCAGAGTAACAGTCCATGGGTGTCGAAGCTACCAAAACAGTTTGAGTACAAGGAGGTAGCGAAGGAATTGAAAGAGGTTATATTGGCGGCGGTCGCCCAAAAGCCGAGAGGCCAGACACACAAGACCGAAATGCGTGGTGGACCAAGCCACGGCAATAAACTTATTGAAGACCTATGTGAGATACTCAACATAAAGGGCAAGGCAGATATCCTTTCCTTTATCAACCAGCCGATACAAAACGACCACAAGCTCAAAGAGTACCAGAAGCGTTTATATTATACCCTTTTCAAAGATGCTGGTGATGACAATGGTCACGCTTGACTCGTTATCCGATTACTACATCAACAAGTACGAGCCGCAGCAGGATAGGGCAAAGCGCAGGTACAGTGCTGACGATTATTACAATAACACAATGGTATACCTGACAAGCAGGAAGACGCTGGTTTTCATCGCGGGGCTGCATGTCGGTGACCTTGGCCCCAAAAGGAAAGCCGAGTTTGTGAAGTTTCTTGATACTGCGTTCAAGAAAACCAGACCTGGCTCTGTGCTAGTCGAGCTGCCGGAATCGCTCAACGCCAAGGAGCTGGACAAGTTGCTGGTCAAGCCCAGGTCCAAGTGGATGGAGTCTGAATGGATGATCAATTTTGCAAAACGCTACGACGCGACGTACAGGGGCATGGATCTGGAAACCAAAGAGAATATCGGTGAACTTATCAGGCTCGGCAAAATCGACGATGCAGAATTGGCCCTTTTCGTGTATTTCCTTTTCTGGTATCATTCAATGGCAAAATTCTGGACTAGAAAAAACAGAGCGCTGACCAGAGACGACATATATGATTTAACGATTCACAGAATCTTGAACATCCTGTTGGACAAGAACTCCGAACTATCAGGGATTTCACCCGAAATACTAGGGATCCACAAAAAGTACAAGGGCAGGTCGCTGGCTGACACCATAGATAGGATACTCCGAAAGATGACCGACAGGTACGTAAAAAGCGGAATGCATTCCAAGCTTGTAGTCAACCTAAAGGACCCACAGCCCTATATACACCCGTACAAGAAATACAGGATAAACGAATTTGTGAGCTATTGGGACGCTAACAGGGACAGGCATATGATGGCTGCGTGTCTCCGCTCCTTACGAAAAAACGATGTAGTACTGGCAATTGCCGGTTCCGGTCACATAAACAGATTCAGCATGATATTGTTAGATGAAATAGCCAACGGGATTGGGAGCGCCAGAATGATGAGCTGGGCGGAGTTTAGCAAGCTTAAAAAATAAGAGCTATCCCTTGGCTGCGTTGCCGAAATCCAGCCAGTTAGCGTTCTTTTTTACCCGCTTTTCGATTGTGATGAGTACTAGGCCCGCCTGTAGTGGCATAGCGATGACAGGATCTATCAAGATTATGCCATTGCTAGGGTTACACAGCATTGTGCCGGCGAAATCATCTTGAACGTTAACCTGTGACCATCAAAGATGAGCGCAGCATCTCTATGTATAATACGGTCACACTAGCAGAATGCAGAGCTTTCATCTCCCTGCCAAGCCTATCTATTATAACACATTTAGAATTAACTAGCTTCTCCATATTTACCAAACCTATTGAGCCATAAGTCTATCATAGTTTTTTAGTTTTGTCTACTAGGTGTATAATTTCTAGCTGCGGCCATCGTTCTTTCATCATATCGGCAATCAATCTTCTGTGGCATTCGTCCGGTGTTCTTTCGCTACACAAAAGACAGCATTTCTAGGAAGTTGACCTTTATACCTATATCATTCAAACACCCTTTTATCGTTTCTTATTATACCCACCACCACACCGATTTCAAAGATATTTAACCAGGTACGCAATAAGGCAGGAATAAATGTGCGTCATCACCTTTTTCATTCCTGCAAACCTGTTCTTCGACAGTTCGAATACCTCTTTAAGACAGGAGAATATCCTTTCCACTACCAATCTCTTTCCGTATTCGGGATCTTTTGGTATTGATGACTTGTAGAAACCTCTTCCGTTTATTGCAATTACAGGTTTTACGTTGTCGTAATGCAGTTCTTCGTACATATCTGTAGCGTCGTATCCTACACCTCTAAGGAACTTTGCATTCGGAATCATTTATATCATAATTTGGTCGATTTGTTTATACGTTGTTGGTGCAGTATTCGGAGATTTGGGGTTTTGTTTTCTTTATTGGTTCGTTATTGTGGATAACTAACCACGTAAATAAACAGAAAGCAGAGGAAAAAAATAATAATCGGAAGAAAAAGCGATTTAAAGCTCTCACTGGAATCTATAAACAGAAGGCAGATTATAAATAAAGCCCATAGTGGTTATTACTTTAAGTTATAAGCCCTGAGAGGACCTTATTTCGGGATAATACACCAACGCAGGAATCAAAAACGATAAATATGTTATACTGCAAAGTATCAGTTGCATGGCAACCTCTAACATATGCCCGAAATGCGGCACCAACATGCACTTCGCCGAAGAGGATGGCAAGCCCTTTTACGTGTGCAATGCCTGTGGCAACAAAACCGAGATACTGGGCCTGGCGGAGCACGAATGCAGCAAGTGCGGCTATGACAAATGCGTGATGTACTACCACGGCATAGTCTACGGAGACGAAGCGCCATTGGTGATGTATACATGCATAAGATGCGGCAATGTAGACAGGGAAGGAGTTAGCTAATGCCTTTAACCTATGCATATTGGGTAAATATCCAGATCTACTGATTTTAGGGATGGGGTCAGCTCTGCCTTTTTATGTAAACGCTGTAGTTATATGTGCTGTTATAATAGTAAGTTACATTATAACCTTTGAGGCTTTTACCACACAAATACTCTGGTTTCGTACCTTGATAAACCACTAACATATTCTCAAAATTGCAATTTATTTTATGTTGCGGCAGTGAGATTCCAGCACAGTTATATGGTAGATACTTCAAGCCCATACATAGCAGGTATCCTTCTCCAGAATAATTTTCATTCAGGGTATAATTCCTTATATTAAGAGACCCAAAATTCTTTATTACTGAAAGTGTTACATTCCATTGATAATTTTCACTATTATGGTATATTGAAGCTATACTAACGTAGCTGCTAGTTGATGCCGCAATATATACCGCCATTACAATGAAAACGATAAGTAATCCTAATTTTCTATTATTTATTTTTGTTATAAAAAGCGCTGAACCCATAGCAATAAACATTATGGCTGGAAGAAAGACTCTACTTACATCTTGGACACCCAACGTGAAGTTACCTGAGAATAATCCTTCAGGGATAAAAGACAAAACCAGATAAAACACAATTATAAATAATAAATATGGGAGAACCTGATCTCTGCCCTTCTTATCTGACTTTAAAATCACAAATAATGAAGAAGCAATAAAAACCAGAATAAGGATTGACATATTCGAATAAGGTAATATACCACTATTTCCTATGTAGGGAAATCCATTTGTATATTTTACCGGGAACATTAAATAAAAATAATAAAGATAAGTTGGAAAATTTTGCGAGCTTCTGACCGAGTAATAAGCAGATTCCCCGTTTATGCTGTGCAACGGATTTCCATACATGATAGCCTCTTGACCAAAATAAATTATCGACATTACTAAGAATCCCATAACTAAGAATGCAGCAGATTTCAGGAATATATGATTATATTTGGGTTTTGTAACATTATTTCTGTTTATATAAATTAGCATAAAAGCGAAAAAGGAAAAAGCCAAAATACTAAAAACTGCTTGGTTGCCGAAGAATAATCCTGCACCTACGGCTATTCCACTAAGCGATAGCATCCAATAAGTTCTGCGCTTTACTGCAAATAATGCAATTGCCAATCCTATTGCATCAGTCATTGTAATGAATGGATCTGGCAGATACCTCAAAGCAAACGTAACTACTATGGGATTAAACGCATATAATGCCATAGCAAAAAGTCCCGCTACTGGCGTTTTGTAAACTTTCCACCCTATAAAAAACAGGCAGAATAATGTTATTGAATCTGCAATAAAACATACGATTGTAAATGATTCTAAAGAATGGTCCAGTAAAAAGTAGAACGGAGCAGTCATAATTGCAAATCCAAAAGCAGATTCGCCCCAAGATATTGAATTTAACACCGAAAGCTGCACGACAGAATATGCATAGATATCATCGTCAAATGATATGAATATCCCTGGGGAAGAAAAATAGTATAACGCTAAAGATGATGCTAAAATTACAAGGAAGGCAATAACGTATAAAACGGTATAATTTTTATCCGTTTTCTTTTTTTTATTATTATGGTGCATTTACATACCCCGCAATATCAAAAATTTGTAAAATCTTTTAGCTATAACTGCAATTATCCTACACAAGATACTAATAATAATTGGATAAATAAAAAATCACTAAAAAGCAAGCAGTTAAACCAAAATTTAGTCAGAGCCTTGTTCTTTTGAGCAGCAACGAATTGCTTACCACTATCGTGGAGCTCATAGCCATGGCGAACGCCGATAGTATCGGCAGGGACTCATATACCGACAGCCCCGCGAAGGGAACCAGGGCTCCTGCCGCTATAGGCAGCAGCAATATGTTGTAGCCGAATGCCCATGCCAGGTTCTGCTTTATCTTGGCTATGGTCTTGGCCGAAAGCTTGAAGAGCTTAAGAACGTCGCGCAGGTCGCTCTTCATCAATACCACCTGCCCTGATTCCATGGCTATGTCTGTGCCAGCTCCTATGGCTATGCCTATGTCAGCCTGCGACAATGCGGGCGCGTCGTTTATGCCATCCCCGATGACCGCCACTTTAACGCCCCTTGACTGCAGCCTCTTAACCGCTTCCGCCTTGTCTGCCGGCGAGGCCCCAGAAATTACGTTGTTTATGCCCACCTCCATAGCTACGTGCCTTGCCACCTTGTCGTTGTCTCCGGTGACCATCCATACCTCTATGCCCAGCGCCTTTAGCTCGGATACGGTGTCCTTTGTCTCTTTCCTTACGCTGTCTGAAACCACTATATATCCAATCACCCTTCCATCGACTCCAACGTAAACCGCAGCGCCCGTGCCTTCATCAAGGATTTTAGCTAGGGCCTTGTCTCCTGCAATGTCCGAATCAAGGAGCATCTTCTCGTTGCCTATCGTTACCTTTTTGCCCTTAACAACTGCTGAGATGCCCATGCCAGTGGAATACGAGAACGACGATGGCATATCTGGCTTTATCCCTGAGTCGTAGGCGCGCTTCAGCACGGCTTTAGCTATTGGATGCTCTGACTTAAGCTCTGCTGAAGCTGCATAGTAAAGCAGCTCTTCCTCCGATGCCGTGGCTTCTGGTATTATGTCTGTAACTGAAGGCTTTCCCACTGTTATAGTCCCTGTCTTATCCAGTATTATCGCTTTTATCTTTCCTGCAAGCTCTACCACTTCTCCACTTTTGATGAGTATCCCGTTCTCCGAGGCCTTTCCCGAACCCACTAACAATGCCGCAGGCGTTGCTATGCCGAATGCGCAGGGGCACGCAATTATCACAACGCTTACGAAAACAAGCACTGCCACGCTCAGCCCAGAGGAGCCCAGGAAAAACCATCCGAGGCTCGAGGCTATGGCTATCCCTATGACCAAAGGCACGAAATATGCCGACACGGTATCCGCAAGCTTCTGTATCTTTACCCTTTTCGATGCTGCAGCTTCTACTATGGCTATTATCTTTGAAAGCGTAGAGTCAGCTCCCGCATGCTCTACAAGCATTGTTATGGATCCCGCTCCGTTAACCGTGGCGCCTATGAGCTTGTCGCCCTTCCCTTTCAGCACAGGCATGCTCTCCCCGCTTATAGCCGATTCGTCGACCTCGCTCTCTCCCTCCAATACAACGCCGTCAGCTGGTATCCTTTCTCCGGGCTTGACAAGGAGCTTATCCCCCACTGCTATATCTTTGGCATCTATGTCGCTGATGCCGTTTCCGTTTATCCTGTGCACTACGCTAGGCTGGAGCTTGAGCAGCTTGTCCAGTGCCGAAGTGGCGTTCTTCTCCGCTAAGTGCTGCAGGTAGTCCCCGCTCAGTATAAGCGCTATTATAAGCGATGAGGAATCGAAATACACGTTGTGCACTGCGCTTATCTGCGGTACCAGCACTATGGCAGCGCTGTACAGCCATGCTGCCGTGGTGCCTATGGCTATGAGCATGTCCATGTTCGTTCCCCTGTTCCTGATTGCATCTACGAGCCCCTTGTAAAACTTCAGCCCAGGATAGAACTGGACTATGCCCGAGAGCACAAGCATCGCGAACAGGTAATACTGGAAATGGATCACGTACGTCATGACCAGCACAGCAATGGATATGGGCCACGCTATGAGCAGGGAGCGCCTGAGAGCCCTGAACTCCTTTTCCGGGCGCTCGAACTTCAGCTTGCAGGAGTTGCTGCAAAAATAATACCTGATATCGTTCCTGTAAGCAGTTATGCTGTCGCTGCCCTCATCAACGTACATTCCGCATATGGGATCGTTGGCCATGTTCAGCACATCAAAACAGTTTAAGCAATTCAAGCGCGCCGCGCAAGACCCGGTACTTTACCAGCAAATCCTTGTATAAACCCACTCCTCTGTATTCGCGCATGCCCTATAACTACACTTTAATACCAGGGCACTGCAGATTATCTTGCTTACGCACTGGCAGAATATTTCTCCGAATCCTTCTCGAACTTTTCCTTGCACGCCTTGCTGCAGAAGTAATACTTCCTGCCATTGTATACAAGGCTCAGCGCACTCTTCTCATCCACAGACATTCCGCATACCACATCCTTTGCCATCGCATCACGTA
>JAJZZO010000009.1 GCA_021797495.1 Microcaldota archaeon | reverse complement strand
GCAACGATGGGAAACGCTCTTCGAGGGCAGGTTTTGAGCCTGTCTGCGTAAATATTCGAACCCTATTCCCCTCCAATATTTTGGTAAACATCCTTTTCTCCAGTCAAAAAAGGGGCGCGGCGTCACAGCTTGAACACCTCCACGAAGCGTTCACAGTCTCCGGCCGTAGCTCTGTCTCACCTGTCGAATTCCATCTTCATCCCGGCCTTGAGACGCCCGGCGCTCTGAGGAGAGCCTTTTTGGCAGCGGCAAGGCCAGAGTTCGCCTTCGGAAAGGACTAAATTCTCTCTCAGAACATGAGTGCGAAACACATATATATTTGGGTAGATACAATCGCCCCTATGGAACACGGAATAGCGCAGCTAGCTGAGAAGCTTGTTGATGCTTACAAGAGCGGCAACAGCACTGCAGAACTCATTTCCACGGCTGAAAGGCTGGACAGACAGAGGCTGGCAAGGCGGAACTCCAACTCAGGGACAAAGATATCCGATGCGGTCCCGGAATTGCTTGCCTCTTTCTATGGGAACGGGTGGCACATCCAAGAAGCCAGAATGAAGACCGACCTGAAGACGGCAATATCAGTGATACTATATCTCAGGGATGCGGGCGTCCCTCTCATCAAGGCAAGGGGCGCGGTGCACAGATGGCCCCACATCCTGAACTTTGGCCCAGAGAGCTTCGAGAGGAGAAGGGAGTACCTTGGTGTCAGTATGGAGTTGCTCGGCAGGATGATATCTAGATGGCCTGGCGTGGTCATGGTGAGCGAGAGCAACCTCGAATCAAAGCGCGAGTACTTCGGTCTTGACGCTGCCGGTCTCGTGAAGCTTATCAACAGGTTTCCGAACATAATTGGCCTGTCCCTGGAGAATCTGGAGGCTAAAAGGGCATACCTGGGCTTCACGAAGGAGGACTTCGTCAGGTTGGCGCTCAGGACGCCCACAGCGGTCTGCGTATCCATCGACAACCTCGAATCAAAGCGCTCATACCTTGGTGTCAGCAGAGAGGAGTATGCGAAGATGTTCCGCGCCGACCAGCACGTTGCAACCGCGTCGATAGGCACGATGGAGAAGAAGAGGCAAGCGATGGGCATGGAGAAGGATGAGTTCGTCGCCGTACTGCTGAAAGGCTCGAATTGCCTCGGCGCCTCGGAAGATTCCATAGAACGGAGGCGCGCATATCTGATGCTCGACAAGGGCGCGTTCTCGACCATGCTGCGGAATGGCCCCAACTTTATCAGCTTATCGATAGAAAAACTGGAAGCAGTGCGCACCTACTTCGGCATGGATGGGAAGGAATTCTCCGCGATTCTCCGCAAGTTCCCTCAAGCCGCGAACTTCTCCTCGGAATATCTGGAGGACAGGCGCAACTATCTGGGCCTTTCGCTTCCCGACTTTGCAGGGCTGGTAAGCCGGTTCCCCAACATACTGGGCCTCTCAGAGGCCCACCTGGAAGAGACCCGCGGTTATCTGGGCGTATGTAGGGAGGAATTCGTGAAAGCCATCCTGAGATTCCCTCAGTTGATCAGCTATTCTGTCGACAGCATGGAATCAAAGCGCAGATACCTGAATCTCAGCATGGAAGAGTTTACAAAGCTGATTATCAAATCACCAGCCGTGGTGGCTCCTTCCTTGGACAACCTGGAGAAAGGAAGGAACTATTTCGGCTTCAGCATTAGCGTGTTCGCCGGAGTGGTGCAGACGCTGCCGGGCATAGTCGGGCTATCGAAAGAGAATCTTGAGAGGAAGCGCGCCGCACTGGGGGTGGACATGGCGATGTTCTCCGCACTAGTGGAGAAGTTTCCGCAGATCGCGAGCTATTCTGAGAAGTCCTTGGAAAGGAGGCTAGATTGGCTGGAGAGGCATTTCGGGGTCAGCCGCGCCGAAGTGGCTGATATGGTGCTCGGTGGCAAAGCCCCAATTCTCAGCTACGCGTTCCATACGAGGATCCTGCCGCGCATGAAGTATCTCGCAACCATAAGCCAGGAGGTTCCGGACATCGGCATGTTCTATAGCATAATATCAATGAGGGATGATTCGTTCTTTAGGCGGTTCCATATCGAACACAGCTCCGAAAACGTTGAACGCTATCAGACGCTCCTCAGGCTCGGAGAGATGACAAAGGGCGCAGATGCACCGTTGAAGAGCAAATCGAAGGCCTGAGTCCCGATGGCAGCATATTCAAGACCATTATGGACTTCCCCAAGAACCTGTAGCTTAGAAATGGCAGATACGGCAGTTACCCCTATTTCAAGGGCAGGAACTTCGTGTTTGCAGGCAACCACGACATGCAGCGCGCTTGCCAGGCAAGATAAACGTGGTGCTGAGCACAAGTATAGAGCCCAGAGTAGAAGGGTGCCGATGAAGAACTACGTGATGGAGACGCTGGCAGACACAGCAAAAGGGAACCCCGCGTCGTGATTCGAGGCGAGGATAAGCCTAGACAAGGTCCTGGAGCTGATAAACGAATACTACACTAAGTGAAGAACTTTCATAACATCAACAAAGCAAAAGTTATCTCTTCTCAAACCATGCCATATTTTTGGTATACCAATCTATTGTTTTTTCCATACCTTCTTCAAACGAGTATTTTGGTGTCCATCCAAGGTCCCTAAGTTTTTTACCATCTAGGGCATAATTCTCATCATCTTTGGGTCTTACCTCAGTATAACCTTTGAACAAATCCCTCTTCCCAAATATATCTAAAATTTTGAAGACGGTTTCCTCTACACCCAATTCTATCTCTGATGTTATGTTGTATATCCCCTGTTTGTCTCCATTCTTTATAATGAAATCTACAGCCCTGCATGTATCCTCAGTATATATCCACCAGCGTTTGTGTTTCTGGGTTTCGGCAAACAGATAGAAAGGTTCGTTTGACAGGCATCTGAGTATGGTTTTTGCTATTAACCTGTTAGTGCCTTGATAAGGCCCAAAATTATTGACGGGCCTTACTACCTGCACTTCGGTATCAAATGCGTGGTTGTACGCACGAATAAACTCCTCGGCAGACGCTTTACTTGCAGAATATGGATTCTTTGGATGCAAACGCTCTTCCTCCCTGCTTCTATGATCCGGTTCTCCAAAAACCTCATCCGTGCTAAAATGCAGCATCCTAACCTTGTTCTCGCGCACCCATTCCAATAGATTAAATGTGCCATACACGTTGGTATGTAAAAAGTCGGTCGGATACTCAAAACTGCGGCTGACGTCCGCTTCGGCAGCAAGATGTATGATCTGATCCGGATTCTCTGTTTTCAATATGCTGAATAGTTTATTTATATCGGTGATATCGCACTGCAAATACCTGAAGTTCTTATTTGTTTTTGCTAGCTCAAGTAGCGGTTTGTTTGCATAAGTTGCATGTGTAACCTTTGAAAGGCCAATAACCTGGTGGTTCGTGTTGCTGAGATAATACTCTACCATGTTGGTTGCTATAAACCCATTTACCCCAGTGATAAGTATCTTCAAATTTCCACCTCTTGCTCGTTGTACCAGAACGCGTTATTCCTAAACCAGTCTATGGTATTCTTTATTCCGTCCTCAAACGAATATTTAGGGGACCAACCCAGGTTCTTTATCTTTGAACCTGACATTTGATAATGCTCCGAGTCCTTTCTCCTAACCTCAGAATATTCAGTTGACAGTAGATCTAGTGTTCCTGCTATTTCAAGTATCTTCCTTACAGCCTCTTCAGCTGTGAAGCCTTCCTCTGTAGTGAGGTTGTATGTACCTGAACCACCATGCTTGATTATATAATCTATCGCCATTACTGTGTCCGCCGCATACAGCCAAAACCTTTTGTTCGGGTCCTCTTCGCCGTGCATCTTAAACGGTATATTTTTTATACAATTTATGATGGCTTTTGCAATCAGCTTGTTAGGGTTTTGGTAAGGTCCAAAATTATTCACAGGTCTTACTATTACAGTGTTCAACCCAAAGCAGAAATTGTACGCGTTTATATAGTGCTCTGAAGCCGCCTTGCTCGCGGCATACGGATTCAGCGGGCTGAGCACACCTTCCTCGCTCTGTTTAGATTTCAAACCATCTCCAAAAACCGCTTCGGTGCTAAGCTGTACGAATCTCGTTCCTGCGTTTGTATATCTAAGCCACTCGAGCAGGTTGAACACGCCCTCTAAGTTTGCCTTTAAGAATTCGTATGGCTGTTCAAAACTTTTATTGACCTCTGATTGTGAAGCGCAATTTATTATGACATCTGGGTTCTCTTTGTCCAGTACACTCTTTAAACGAACGTCATTCGTGAGATTGCATGGCTTGTAAGCGAACCTATCTCCCCCTAACCTTTCTAAATCTGAAATAACGCGATACTCCTTTTGTTTGGATAGATTGTTTCCTATGCCAACTACATCATAATCAGTATTTTTTAGGTAGTACTCAGCCACATTTGTACCAAGAAACCCTTTCACACCTGTTACAAGTATCTTCATGTGTTCACTTTTTATAGTATTTCCGCAGTTAGGGGGTTTATCAGCTTGCCGCCTGAATCGGTAAACCATTTGAGTTTTTTTATGGCGAAGTCCATGTAGTTCCACGCACCAATTATCAGATAATCTGGTTTGTCCTCCTCTATCAAACTTTCTTCTTTTATTGGTATGTTGGCTTTTGGTATATACCGGCCTATCTTGCTTTCTGCGACTTCATAGGCGCAGCCTATGTCTTTGTCTGTAAATCCACAGTAGTTTATAAGAGTTGGGACCTTTGCCGGTACCGACCAAATCGATACCCTCTTGCCCTGCTTGTTTATTTCTCTAATCAGATATTTAAGTTTATTTTTACGGTCTTCGGCGCGTTTCTGGAGCAATTCCATGGTGGACTTTTCGTATAGACCTGCATTCTTCTCGTTTTCCATCAAGGCCAAGTCGTTTGTACCAGAATAAGCGAAAGTGAATCTTAACGATCCGCCATGCTGTTTTGGCATGTATAAAACTTCGATTATCTTCATCCCCAGCTGCTTGGAAAGAACGTTCATTGCTTTTACTGTCCAGACATAGTAGTGCTCCGCATACAAAGTCTCTATCTCAAGCTCTTCAACGATGCTCTTCAGCCAATGGACCTCTATTATTATTCTCCCATCCTCATTTATCAGGTTTTTCATCCCTTCAAGCATGTCGCGCGGGTCAGGTATGTGCGCGAAAACGTTATTCGCAACCACCAAGTCGGCCTTTCCATATTCCTCGACTATTTTTTGGCTGGTTTTTAGGCTGAAAAAATCATTTATTGTAGTTCTGCCTGCAGAATTTGCCATATTTGCAATATTTTTTGCTGGCTCTACCCCAATTACATTTTTGAATTTTCCGTACTCTTTGAGCAACGAAACTTCTGTGCCGTCATTCGACCCAACAACCACTGCAAAATCCTTTTTTGAATCCTGCGTTCCAATGTTTTCGTAGAGTTCCTTAAAGTGTGCCACTAATTCCCTGTTGACCCCAGTCAGATACAAATAATTGTCAAACAGATCTAATCGGTCCGCGACTTCTAGCAACTGGAAGAGGCCACATTTCGGACACATATAATACCTTAATTCATATTCTTTTACCAAGTTCAAAGCGTCCTTTTTGGGAAGGTCATTGGAACTGGGCATCAAACCAAGGTCTAACGCCTGATAAAGCTTTTCTTCTCCGCACACAATACAGGTCTTTCTAATCGTCATGGCAACGCCCATCAAATTTATACATGATTGAATAGTTATTTATTTTTTTATATCAAACATTAGATTACCTCACATCTTTATATTCTCCTTTTCGTATCTTCTCATTTAAATACACTAAGCTTGCTATGGATTTAAGCCGACGGAGTCTATCTGTTCCCAAACTTCCCCCCACCGATACATTTTATAGTATAATTTATCTGTGTTATATTATTCTTTAATCTAAAGGATAAATCAACATCTTCTGCTTCATTTAAGAATGTATCATCATAAGGAACTCCGAATGTTCTATTTATTATATAGAAATCACTGCTGTTCTCAAATTTCTCCGATACAGATTTATACATCAATATATCTATTTTTCTTTTATTTGGTATCGGCATTATTTCAACATTTAATTTACTATATATTTCTGTAATCTCTTTATCCATTTTGCCCATTTTCATTAGAGCTTTTCTTATAAGTGAGGGTTTTGCAAAATGAATAGTGTTTGAATGATTATGCTTGACAAGCACTAACTCTTTATCTACTACTTTATCAAGCTGTTGCTTTAATTTTTGTATTGGCTCAGCTTCGGCTATATCATCGTTACATATTATAATCCATTTTGGATTAAATTGTTTTATAGCAATTTTATAAGCATAATTTACGGATTGAGCAAAATTCCATATATCTGATTTCGTGTCGTTGAATATTATTGGAATGTCATTAAACAGCTCTCTTATTCTCAAAGCAAATTTTGAATTAATGTCTTTTGTAAGTATTACTGCAACTAAATCTTTCGGTTTATCCTCATTAAATATTTTTATGCTATGTTCTTGCATACGCCTTTGCTTTAGCCATATTATTAATTCGTCTTTATTATTAAAGGAATTGTAAAACTTAATTAAATCTTGCTCATTGTTGCTCGTATATAACATATTTAATCTATCCATTTAATATCCCCGTACATACTGCTCGTTGTCTTTCTCGCTGTATTTATATATGCCTTTTAGTTTCGCTATTGGATAAGCTATTTCAAACATCAATCTTCTTGCAAGACCCTCTTTTATGTATTTCAAAAAAGAGTATTTATTCCCTCCCCTGCCTCTTATATTATCTACTTCATAATTAAATATCCTTATATAATAACTTAATCCCTTTGCGTATCTATGCTCATTTGCTACCTCTATCGGCTTGCTATATCTTTCTGGATTTTTGAATATATCATTATCTGGAATTACTTTAATGCCTCTGCTTTTAGCCCTTGCCCATCTTTCCCAGTCTTCTCCTGCGTTTAGGTCTTTCCATTCAAGATGCTCGTTTGTATTGCGTGTGCTTATTCCAGAAGCATATATTACATTATCCTTCAAATTCTTTATGTCCCTCTTTATTATCTCGGCTGATTGTGGCGTAAATACATTATCAAAATCCATATATTTAATTGGGAAATTTTCCTTTGCTATTTCCAATAGCATACCGAGAGCCAAGTTCCTACCTTTACCCCTACTGCATTTAGCTTGGATTATATGCACGAAATGGTATGACTTTAATATATCATAAGTATTGTCCTTTGAGTAGTTATCTACTACGAATAGCTCGTATTCAAGCGGTTTGAGAAATTCAAGTGATTGCATTACTGCTGGCAAATACTTCTCTACGTTGAAAGTAGTCCCATATAACAATAGTTTATTTTTCTGCATATATAAAACCAGTATCTGATTTTTTTTTGTTTATTATTACTTTAACTTTTTATAAACTTCCAACGTCTCTTTTGCACACTTCTCCCATGTAAAGCTTCTTGCATATTCCGTTGCCTTCTTCCTTTGCTTTTCGTTGTATCCGTTTTCCTTTATGTGCTCTATTATCTGTGCCATGTGCTCTGGGCTCTCTGCCTCAAAGCAATACTTTCTTACTTCCTTGGGAATCTTTCCGTATTTATAGATTATCACGGGGAGGCCGCGGGCCTGGGCTTCGAGGATCGGAAGCCCTTCGCCTTCATGAAAGCTTGGAAATACGAAAGCGTCAAAAGAATCGTATATTTGAACTAATTTATCTTCTGGTGCAAAGCTCATGAACTTTATATTATTGTTTTTAGTCTGCGAAATCAGATATTTATATTCATATTCTTTCTTGCCCCAAAATTCAAACTCTATTTTTTTATCATTGATTTGATTTGCTGCCTCAATTGCAAATTTAATATTTTTCCTTAGTCTTAATGCGCCCATATATCCGACTTTGAAACTTTTTATTTTGACGTGATTCTCGACTTTGGCATTTGTAAAACGACCATCTAAACCAAGACTTGCTATAAATATTCTGGTTTTATCAAAGCCTAACTCTATGGCTTCTTCCTTTGTCTGCGAGGAAATTACAATTAGGTAGTCAGAGTTTAAGGTACTCTTAAATCCAGGTTTAACAACAAGTTTTAACCAGAATTTGTCTTTTAATGTGGTTCCATGGTCAAAGGTGAATTGAGGGTACAATAACGGTTGAAAGTCGTGTGCGGTTGTTATAAGAATACTCTCCCTAAACAACTTTGGTTTTAGGAAAGGAACAGGCATAAGATTATGTAAAATATCATATTTATTAAAATTTTCGAATATGGTATGCAATGCAAATGACATACCGCTACCAATTAGTGGAATAGGTCTGAATTCTATCTTATCTATATTCATGTATGAATTCTTTAGATGATTATATAATTCGAACATATACCTTTGTATACCTGCGCCTGAATTCTGAGTAAAATTTCCTGTTATCCCAAGTAAAGCAACATTCATTTTAGCACCATCCTATAAACATCCAGAGTACCTTTTGCGCATCTTTCCCATGTAAAGCTTCTTGCATACTCTGTTGCCTTCTTCTGTTGCTTCTCATTATATCCATTTATCCTTATACTATTTATTATCTGTGCCATGTGCTCTGGATTTTCCGCCTCAAAGCAATACTTTCTCACTTCTTTAGGTATTTTCCCGTATTTATAGATTATCACGGGGAGGCCGCGGGCCTGGGCTTCGAGGATCGGTATTCCGAAACCCTCATAATGCGATGGGAAGACGAAGCAGTTAAATGAATCATATATGCTGATTTTTTTATTTTCGGGTGCAAAGCCCATAAACTTTATCTTTTTGTTACCTTTTGACATCTTAATTATTTTTTCGCGGTTATATCCTAATTTACCCCATACATTCATCTCATAACCATCATCATGTAGTTTATTAAAAGCGTTTATAAAAAATTCAGGGTTTTTTCTAGTGCGCATTGCACCTAAGTAACCTATGATAAACTTATCCGTTTTCTTTTTGATTTTGACTGGTGATGAAAAGCTCTCATCTAGGCCATGGTTGACTACGAATATCTTATCTTTATCATAACCTAGTTTTATTAAGTCGTTTTTAGTTAACGTTGAAACAGCTATTAAGTAATTAGATTTTAGAGTACTATAAAGACCTAATCTAGTTACTAATTTTGACCAGACTAGATCTTTTAAAGTATGGCTCACATCCTCATTACTTTTTTTATCGAATATAAAAGCGAGATCATGAACTGTACTTATTATTATGGAATTACCTTTTCGCAATGGGAAGAACGGGTTAAGATCAAGATTATGGACTATGTTATATTTGCTAAAATCTCTTACAATAGAATCAAACATTATCGAAAAGCCCTTTCCAAAAGTCGAATTTATTTCTATCCCAACTTTTTCGATATTGCTATTATATTTAGACAAATTCTTAAATAAATAGTATACGTAACCATAAAATCCTGTCTTAGAAGTGTTATAATTTTGAAATGATGTTTTTGCTTCTACCAAAGCCACCTTTAGAGATTTCATATAATGTCACTACTTATTTTTACTTAATGATTTGTATGTGCTCAATGTTTCCCTAGCACATCTGTTCCACGTGAAGCTCCTCGCATATTCTGTTGCCTTCTTCCTTTGCTTTTCGTTGTATCCGTTTTCCTTAAGGTCTTCTATTATCTGTGCCATGTGCTCAGGGCTCTCTGCCTCAAAGCAGTATTTTCTTACTTCATTTGGAATCTTTCCATGTTTATATATTATCACAGGAAGACCGCGGGCCTGGGCCTCGAGGATTGGGTAGCCCAATCCTTCGTATAAGCTTGGAAAGACAAAAGCGTCAAAGCTGTCATATGCTTCGACTTTCTTATTTTCGTCCAAATATCCCATAAAGTCAACATTTGAAAGATTATATCTGTTCTTGAAAGCTTTAAGCACGTTCTTATCTACGCCTGTGCCGTATATCACAAACTTGTATTGATTATTTTTTAACAGTTTTGCTGCCTCAAGAATGAACATCACATTTTTATGCTTCATTAAGGCTCCCATATAACCTACAGTAAATATTTCTCCTTTATGTCTAACCCGCAATTTTGCTCTTATTATACTATCGTTTGTACCGTGTAGCACTACCTTCATGTTCTTTCTCTTTCCAAATCTCTCTATTATTGTATTATATGTTTGAGAGGAATTACATAAAATAAAATCCGAGTATTTTATCGCGTCTTTTATGTTTCTTTGTACCAGCTTGTTGTATGCTTTTTGGATTAGCCCCTTATGGAGGCCTTCCTCAAACCTGGAAAGATCGTGTATCGTTGTTACTATTTTGGCCTTATTTCCCGACTTTTTTAGTATCTTGGCAACGAATCCTATCTCGTGGTCTGTTATATGGATTATATCATACTTATCTTTAGGTACTGCTGCGATTTTCTTTTTGAAGCCAGTATTAGCATAGACTAAACCGCTTATGTTGTTTCTTTTAGACTGATCTAAAGCATATAGCTCTTTTATACTGTCCCTTCTTCCCAATAGTGCCTTTATATGCATTTCTAGCTGATATGCATACTCGGTCAAACCAGTACCGCTGCCTTTATAAGGCTTCGTTTGGGATATTATTAAAAGTTTCATATTGCCACATTAATTTATATTGTTTATTCACATAAATCAATTTAAATATTGCAGACTCAGGTAAGAATAATGTTCGATAACAAACATCACGCTCTTTTTTATATAGTTATAGGGGCAATAATATTACTATCTATCTTACAACCGTTGTGGATGTTCAAGAATAGCGTATATGTCCACGAAGACACGCCTTTTATCGGCGTTACCTCACCATTTAATAAGTTTTTTGCTGATGTGCAAAATAGTATGTTTATCTACGAAAATAATATTTATACGGGAGTAATAAGCCAATCAATATCTTCAGTATATAATTTAATTTATGATATGCTGCTGTTAATTCCAAGTATTTCTAATGGGATTTTAGCTTCGGAATTGTCTAATTTTATATTTTCAGCAATAGGAGGGCTGGGCTGTTTTATACTTTTATACGAACTGCTTTCAGATTATGAGAATAAAATACGTACCTTGCTATCGTTTGTTGGTTTCTTAGTCTTATACTCCATAACCGGGGCCAATATGACTGATATAGCATTTCTCCCTTGGGCCTTTCTTTTTATGATAAAATTTATAGAATCAAAAGATTATAACATAAAATCAATACCTTCATTGGCTATTTTTATATTGTTGCTTTCCACATTTTTTGCATTTGGCGGGTTTTTATATTTAATACAAAACTTTATATTTATTGGAACCGTTTTACTGGTTTTATTTATACTTTATAATAAGAAAAGTAAAAGGATACGATTATTTTTCTTAATGTTTTTGGCATTAACCCTTGCGTTATTAATAAATACCAGCATGATAGCAGGGGCATATTTATTAAGTAAAAACCCCATTTCTAATGATTATTATAGTTTTATTAATTCTGCACAACAGTATTCGTTTGGATATCCAAATATAATTACTACTATTATGTTTAATGTAAATAATAACCAGTATATGATTGTAAGTATACTTGTTTTCATAATTGCAATTTCTAGTATTTTTACAATAAAACGCCCGAACGGAAAAGTTAAAACCAATATAGTGCTGGTACTCTTAATTTCGTTTTTAGTTATAACATTCTTTTATAATACAATTGCAATGCCGTTTGGGAGCATATACAAACCCATACTGCATGATTTCATTGCATTGTACGCTGCTAGGTACGGCGGCGAATTCGTTCCGATATTGGGGTTCATATTTGCAGTGTTATTTGCGATAGGTATTGGTTATTTTATCGAAAGAGTTAACAAAAATTTGTTTGTGGCTTTAATAATAATTATGGCAATATCCATGACGATCCCAGGAATTTATATTAATGATATACAGCCATACACACATTACTCCTATTACGTAAACATACCAAGGCACGTATATAATTTAAGCAACTATGTTAATTCAAACATAGGAAACTATAGCGTTGCCACCTTACCGGCCGCTTCTGGATTCCAGTTCCTAGCTTCTTGGTATACTGGCACAGACATATACTCATATTTGATAAACGCACCGGTTTTTACTGGAGGGTATGTAAAACAAACTGAGATATTTTATCCTATAACAAAGTTTTATTATGATAATATTGGGACTGGTATAGACACTTCGAAAATCAAAAATACTAATTATATATCAAGCATGCTTGGGGTTTTAGGTATACGTTATATTGTAGTTCAAGGTAGTGCGGTACAAACAAGTAAGGCAGATCTAAATTATGGTGATCCATTTAGCTTTAATACAATATATGCAAACTTGAACAATTCAGATAATATAACTTTTGTTAAAAAATTTGGCAATTCATCCTTATATATTAATACTAAAGCTGTTCCATTAATATACACTTCAAATATCAAAAATGCAGGTAATATATCAATTGATGGCATATTTTCAATAATCGGAAGCAATGCTTTTGACTTAAAAAATAACTCAGTATTTAGCACCGAGGTCAATGGATTGTATAATGATAGCACGACTATAAATGCTACTCCCCTACTTAATTTTCATACTGTAAATATTACATTTGTAAAAGATAGCCCAACACGCGTTACTATAGAAATACAAAATGCGAGGGATCCATTTTATTTGGTATTCCGAGAAACATATAGCAAGTACTGGCATGCATTCTACAGCAATGGAACCGAGGTCAATCAATCTGACCATATTGCAGTGAACGGGTTTGCCAACGCGTGGTACATGAACAGAACCGGGAACTACACCATTACTCTGTATTATACCTTGCAGACCGATGCGTGGATAGCGTGGGTCGTGTCGTTCATAGCGCTAGGCGTGACTGTTGCAATAGGGGTTTATGGGTGGAAGGAGAGAACTAAGAATAATATTTTTAAGCGCGGTTAAATGGTTTACCCTCAAATGTTAAAAGAATATTTAGAGTATTGCAAATATAGAGATAATTATTTTAAAAACGGGAAATTAAACCTGGCAAATCTGAGATGGTTTTACCCGAGCCTGACGCTTCTACTCAGGGAATTTATAGTATCGATGAACGTATCAAATTTTGTATATCCATCTAAAGGGAATATCACTGATTATTTTAAGTTCATATGCAATCCATCCAGCATAAGCACTTCAGGGTCTTCTATGCCTGTAATTGAAGCGAAAAGAATGGATGATTCGTATATGGAACATATCTATAAAATTGCCTTTAGTGGCAAATTCGAAGAGAGAACCGCGGTGCAAAATGACATCAAGTACATATTCGGCGAGGTTGTAGCGAATATAGATGAGCATTCAAAATGCAGTAAATCATTTTTTACAGCCCAACATTACATGAATAAGGGATTTTTTGAAGCGGCTTTCCTTGATAATGGGATAACTATACCTGGAACATTCAAACAAAAAGGCATTTTGAAGGATTTAAAAGATGTAGAATATATAAAAAAGGCGACAGAGGGCATTTCCACAAAGGAAGGAGGAGGTAGAGGGCACGGGCTGCCAAGCATCTGCAAGATAATAAAAGATATGAATGGAGATATACTGATTGTTTCTGGAAACGGGGCCCTTTACATAAACGGAACAGATAAATACTTAAAAGAAGATATGGTATATAGTTTGAGTGATTCTTTGAAACTTGGCGGTACGCTCGTATCTTTAAGGTTGCATATGCCAATAAATCCCGTAGACTTTTACAAGGATGATTATTTATGAGCACAAATGAAAATGTGATAAAACTAAGTAGTTTAATAGCCAAAAGCTTAGCTACCAGAGAGGCTGCCGAGAAGCTTTTTAGATATGCAAGAAACATCAAGTCCGACACCGTGATTTTTGATTTCTCAGATGTGGATTTTGCAAGCAGATCTTTTGCACACGAGTATGCTAAGCGCAAAGCGATATTTGAAAAAAAGGTTTTAGAACGCAATAAAACTGTTACAGTACGCAAGATGCTTGCTTTAGTTAGTATAAGAGGAGATAGTAAGCCAGAATATGTGCATTCGGATTATTCAAAGCCTTTACATATATCGCTTAAGAACTTATGAAGTCCAAAAATACAAAAACCTGATTCTGAAATTAAGGTCTTTTCGTTAAAAAAGTAAAGTAGCGTTTATGATTCCGCGGCGCTTGGAGCTACTGCAGCGATAGGGGTTTACGGATGGAAGGGGAGAAAGAAAGCAAAGCGTCTTTGAGGCGAGAAGTGCCTATAACATTAATACAATGAACGAAATGCTTGCATTTAGTCCAGCAATGTGAACGAAATGTATTTATATTTTACTTGAGCCTGTAATATGTTCATTATGGACGATGAAACGTTTTCCAAGATTGCCGTAAACAGCAGTAAACAGATAGCTGCAGTGAAGCAATTTGCAAGTCACAGGTATTTATTCGATTCGCTGAAATCCGCTTCGGACAAATTTTATCATGGGATTTATGGGATCAGGGGAATAGGCAAGACTGTGATGATGCTGCAGCTTGCAGCGCTAAGAGAAAAACCACTGTATATATCTGCCGATGCAAAATATCTGCTCAAGTATGACATCTACGATATCGTAAATTATGCAGCAGACAGGGGTTATCAGGATGTATTCATAGACGAAATACATACAAGGGTAGGGTGGGCTTCAGACCTAAAGACGCTTTATGACGAGGGAAATGCAAAGGTATTATTTACCGGATCCTCTTCGATTGAGATACAGAAAGGTACGGACATCAGCAGGCGCGCGATAATGCATGAACTAAGACCCGCATCGTTTAGGGAATACCTTAACATAAAGAAAGGCACACGTATAGGGCCGGTCAAAGCGGAAGAACTGTTCAATGGCGATACAAGGGAAAAGCTCGCGACAAAGCATTCTAAGTGGGCAACTTTTCTGGGCGAATATTATAAATACGGCGGTGTGCTCTACGAGGGGATTGAAGCCGAATATCCGAAGACGGTAATGAATACGCTCGACAAGATGATAACGGTAGACCTCGCAAGCTTAAGGGAGATAGATACAAACGCAATAAACAACATCTACAAGCTGCTTTATGAGGTGGCTTCATCCGGGCCCTACGAAGCCAGCTATTCGAATGTTGCCAGCTATCTCGGGATAAGCAAGACCACATCCATAAAGTTTATAGACAGCCTCTCTAAGATAGGCATATTAATGCAGCTCTATCCGTGCAAGGGCAACTTCAGAAAGGAGCCAAAGATATTTTTCAGGACGCCGTTCAGGAGCGCATTGAACAGCAGTACAGGGGTAAAAACAGACATAGGTGCAATGAGGGAAGAGTTCTTTGTAAACCATGCAGAGCCCAAATGTTATTTCAAGACGAACAGGGGGGAAAAGACCCCGGATTTCATGTTCAGGGATAAGATAGTTGAAGTAGGAGGTACAGGCAAAAGAGATTACCAATCTGCCGACTTCCTGGCGGTTGATGGGCTATCATTCACAGGCAATAACATACCGCTGTTCCTGTTTGGGCTCTTGTATTGAATCTGTAGGCAAGCGTGGGCAATGTCGTTCATGGCGCTTGGAGCTACTGCAGCGATAGGGGTTTATGGGTGGAAAGGGAGAAAACACAGGTAAACACCGAATCCGGAAAGCCTTTTAAATTTTGTTATCAAAATATCATTATCATATATTGATAATCATAAAATGATAACATGGAATTTGTAGATAGGATTGAAGAGCTAAAGGCGCTTAAGTACGCGTATGAATCCAAGAATGCCTCTTTCGTGGTTTTATATGGCAGGAGAAGGCTAGGCAAGACGGAGCTCATAAAACAGTTCTTGAAGGGCGTTGACAGCAGCGCATATTACCTTGCTACGGAAGGGGGCAGTGCAAAACAGCTCAGGAGTTTTTCCAACCTTGTGGGAATGAGGCTTGGCGATGAGGAATTGGTGCGTTTCGGCTCGGTAGACTGGGAATCGCTGTTCCTAAGGATAAGCAAAGCGGAACTGAAGAGCAGGCTAGTCATAGCCATAGATGAATTCCCGCATATCGCCAGGATCGACAAGGCGATGCCCTCAATATTCCAGAAAGGTTGGGAGCTTTATCTTAAGGAGAGCAATGTGATGCTTATATTATGCGGCTCCAGCATAAGCATAATGCAAAAGGAGGTATTAAACCAGGCCTCTCCGTTATACCAGAGGAATACTGCTGTGCTAAGGCTAAGGCCTTTGGGTATAGAGCATGCGATGAAACTTGCCAAGAATCTTGAGTTTATTGACGCTTTGAAGACGTACTTCATATTCGGGGGCGTTCCGGCGTATTACGCATATGTAGACGGAAGCAAAAGCTTCAACGAGATACTGGAGCGCATATTCAGCAAGGGCAGCACGTTCATCGATGAGATGAGTGTAATACTCTCGGAAGAGGCCAGGAACACCGGAACTTACATAGACATAATAGATTACATAGCAAACGGCGTAAACAGGCCCAGCGAAATAGCATCCAAGCTTGCAATACCTGCAAGCAATGTGATAAGATACCTCAACCTGCTTCTTGCGGTAGGGGTTGTTGAAAAATTGCTCCCGGTAACAAAAGATGCCAAAAGGAAGTCGAAAGGAGGGGTTTATGAAATAAAGGACAACTACACGCTTTTCTGGTCAAGATATGTTAAGAGGAATACAGAAAAGCTGTCCTTGGAAGGCGCAGACGCAGTAGTGTCTGCAGTGGAGCAAGGGTTTGATTCCTTTGCCAGCATGATGTTCGAACGTTTTGCAGCGGAGATGATAGCATTTCTCAGCAGATCAGGAAGATTGGGATTGGCGTTTACAAAGCTCGGCAGATGGTGGGGCACAGACGCTTCAAGAAGAAGCAATGAGAACCAGGAGGAGATCGATGTTGTAGCGCTTAATGAAGACACAAATAACATACTATTTGCAGAGTGCAAGTGGACGGTAAATCCTATCGGGATTGGAATCTATACTGAGTTGAAGCGTAAAGCGGCGATTGTCCAGTGGCACAACGAAGAGAGGAAGGAGCATTACGCACTGTTCAGCAAGTCTGGCTTTACTGACGAGATGAAGGAGATGGGGAAAAAGGATAATGTGCTCCTTTTTGACCTAGAAGCGATAGAGAAGGCGTTGAAGTAGGGCGCATGGGTTGCATGAGCCATAAGCTTCAGCGCGCTTGGCAAATCCTTGTGCCTTGTAAAGATTGTAGAGGTTCCAATATTGGTCTATGGTAGTCACGGCAACTATATTTATAATTCAATTTAGCCTATAAATAGGTAATATATACATATAAACATATTTAAATCTTGCCGCAATATATATGCATGTGAAAACAACAGATTTCAATGAATTTTTGTCGGACAGACGCATAATTGTATTTACAGTGAACGATGCAGCCAAAATCATAGGCAAGAGCAAGGCATACGCCTCTAAATTTCTGGCCCGCGACCGTGCCGTAAAAAGGGCTGAGAAGGGATTATACTACAGCGGCGACGCCTCTGAATACGATATAGCTTCTAACATAATGGTGCCTTCGTATGTCAGCCTCTCATCAGCCCTTGCTTACTACAACATGACAACGCAGATGCCAAAGTTCATATACGTGATATCTTCCAGGCAACACAGGGAGATTAAGAATATAAATGGTTATATAATAGTCTTCAAAAAAGCGGTTGCCGGGATGTTCTACGGCTACGTCAAGAATGGTGCAGGCTTCATAGCCGAACCGGAAAAGGCTATAATAGACTGCCTCTATTTCAGGATGGAGAGTTATGCGGCTGAGGCAATGGAGAACAACAAGAGCATAAATGCAAAAAAGGTTGCGGCATACGCATTGAGAAGCGGCAGCGGCACGGTGATAAGCAGGGCAGGCCTGCTCCTTGATGAAAATGGCTATCAAGAAGAGGCACGCCAGCTTTACAAGAGGAGATCGCGCATGTACAGGAAATTGACTGCAAGCGCATCGGCTATGGAAAGGAAGTGGGGGATAGCTCATGATTGATGAAAAGAGCCTTCTTGCCTATGCAGTATTCGTAGAGCCGCACCAGGTCGAAAAGGACTACCTGCAGGATATACTTCTTGAGAGCATATATAGGGATTCGGACTTCCTTGTATTCAAGGGCGGCACTGCGCTCTCAAAATTCTACAGTCTTGGCCGTTTCTCGTCTGACCTGGATTTCACTGCGGCAAACGCAGACGTGACAAAAGATAAATTAGATAGGATAATTGGCAAGGCAGTGGCAAGGCTGAAGGCAGAGATGGGTTACGATGCCGAGGTGCTGCCTTCCTCAATGAACAAATTCGGCACATACATGGCAGAGTTTGTAATAGATGGGCCCAGGTACATAGCGCACCATAGGGCCGACACAAGGCAGCATATAGAAATAGAGATAAACACAACCGCAAGGCTGGCTAGGAAAGCGAACGCAATGCAACGCAACCCGATATACATGGATGTGCATGCTTATATAGCCCTGCTGATGGACCTGGAGGAGGTGCTCTCTGAGAAAGTGAGGGCGCTGCTCTCACCAAGGAGGCGGCACAGGGAGAGGGATCTTTATGACATACATTTCCTTCTTGGCAAGAACGTTCCATTGAACAGCAGCTTGATAAGCCTAAAACTCAGGGAAGCAGAAATGCCTGCGGATATTATGAAGGCGCTTCCCGATTACATTGCCGCAGCTGGCAAAACATGGAAGCAGCTGGAGCCGCTGGTGTGGCAACGCACCCTGCAGGACTTCCCCGGCGTTGAGAAGCAGGTAATGGATGCGTTCAAGCGCTTGTCAGGAGACAGCACCGTCAGATAAACATCCAGACTGACCGTATACCAGTCATGGACTAAGCTTCATCACTCTCGGTGTTTACGTTGCGATAGGGGTTTATGGATGGAAGGAGAGGAAGAAGAACAGACACCACAAAAGCTTTTAAATATTATTATCCTAAAATAAGATTATCCTAAAATGGGATATGTGATTATGTGAAGTTTTATGATAGAGATGAAGAGATTAAAGTCCTCGAAGACGCATACTCGAGGCACGGATCTGATATGATTGTGGTGAATGGCAGGAGGCGCGTAGGAAAGAGCAGGCTCGTGGATGAATTCTCCAGAGGCAAGAAAAGCATAAAAATAATGATAGTGCCAAAAGAGGAGAAGCAAATAGCAGAGGACATGGAGGAGGAGATACGGGCAAAGACTGGATACTCCCCATCTTTTGAGTCGTTCAAAGGCGCAATGGAATACCTGTTTGTAAATAATACAAAATTCATATTCCTTGACGAATTCCCCAACGTATTGAGTGCAGGCAAAGCGATACCATATGAACTGCAAATGCTCTGGGATAAATATAAGGAGCAAAAAGAGGTAATGTTGGTAATTTCAGGGTCATATGCGAGCATGATGGACAAGCTTACTACCCGAAAAAGGGCGCCGTTATTCAATCGTGCTACTGCTACCTTAAATCTCAGAGAACTGCAATTCGGCACAGTTGTAAAAATTTTAAAGGATATGGGAATAGATGATCCAAAGGAGCAGATAAAATATTACTGTGTTTTCGGAGGAGTGCCTTATTACTACATGCTGCTGGAAAAGCTCGGAAGGAAAGATTGGTCCGACGCGATTAGCGCTCTATTCTTCGATGCGGGGGCACAATTGCATGAAGAGGGCGAGAATATCCTGAGACAGGAATTCGGGAATGCGTATGCAAAATACTATGCAGTCCTTGAAGCGATACATTCGGGGCATGTCGCGATGAATGAGATATCGCAGAGTGTAGGCATAACACAAACCACTCTGGCAAAATACGTCAAAAAATTGCAGAGCGATTTCAAGCTTGTATATAGGGTAGTGCCGTTCGGGCAAAACCCTATGAGAAGCAAGAAGGGGCTGTATTTTATAAGCGACAACACGCTCTCGTTCTGGTTCTCGAACGTCTATGGAAAACATGCGATTCCAGCAAGGGAAGAATTAAACAGATTTATTAGCCGTAGATTTGAGTTATTATGCAAGGATGTTCTGATAGCGTTTCTCGAAAAAAGAGGGGAGAATGTGCTCCGCTCGGGCAAATGGTGGGGGAATGTAAAAGTAGATTCAGGAAAGTTCGAGCAGAGGGAGATAGATCTAATAGTCGAAACAGAAAAGACGCTTTACATAGGTGAATGCAAATGGTCGGAATTGCGTGTTGGACCAAAGATTCTAGCGCACCTGAAGGAATCGGCGAATGCCCTAAACAAAACAGGACGACAAGTACGGTTCGTTATCTTCTCCAAAAGCGGTTTTGAGTTGGAAAATATGGACGAGGCGCTGCTGTTTGATAGTAAGGCAATAGTAGATATATGACATTGCCATACAAATTTATCCATAGGTTTTCAGCAATAAATTATATGAAAGCTGTTCAGTTGACGCTATGACACGATGGCTTTGCCAATGCATGGTATCTGAACAGGAACCGGAAACTACACTGTAACGCTTTACTACACGCTGCAAACTGATGTTTGGATCGCATGGGCCGTGTCGTTCATGGCGCTGGGCGTGACTGTTGCGATAGGGGTTTATGGGTGGAAGGAGAGAGGGAAGGCAAAGGTTCCGATAAGGTAATGCATGGGCTATTGCTTTTAAATATAAGTGGTTTTATACTTGCGTATCATAAAGTCGGCAACGCGAAGGTTTATATAACCTTTATGCGCATATATTTCTGTTCATTATCATAAATGATAATGAAATGAAACAATATAGACCAGTGAGGTTTGCATGGCGAAAGGTTCTTGGCATGGTGGAATAGATGAATTATGAGGATTTCGTTAAGGTGCTAGGAGCGTCAAGGACCCAGGTATTTTCACTGGATGATGCGCAGAGGATCCTCAACTGCAAGCGGGCTTATGCATCCCTGTTTGTAAGCAGGAACATCAAGAAGGGAAAGCTTATCCTAATCAAAAAGGGAACGTACGCAATGCCATCAAGCGGATATGCGGAAGTCGCAACCAACATCGTTAAGCCATCATATATGAGCATGGCTGCAGCGCTGTATTATAGGGCATTGGTTGACCAAATGCCAAATGAGATAATTGTGATAAACCCCATAATGAGCAGGAAAATAATACTAAAGATACCAGAAGGCACATATGCAATCAGGATGGTAAAGGTGAAACCCGAGAGAATGTTCGGATTTGCAAGGGAGGAAAGCGGAAAAGGTTTTGCATATATCGCGTCGCCGGAGAAGGCAGTAGCCGATGCGCTGCATATGCCAGGGTATTGCCCAGAATCATATATAGATGATGCACTCATAAGCGGTAAAATTGACGCAGATAGGCTTATAGGATACGCAAGGCGCATGGGTTCCAATGCCCTGCTCAAGAGGCTTGAAGTCGCAGCAAAACGTTCCGGAATAAATATCAAACTGTGATATAATGTTGGATAAAGAAGGGCTTGTCGAATACATGAAAAGAGTAGGATTCAGGAACCTGCAGCAAACAGAGACGGATTATCTGCAGCACATGCTGCTCGGGGCCATGTACTCCCTGCCCAACTCCAATGGATTGGTGTTTAAAGGCGGCACAGCGTTGCAAAAACTCTACGGCATTGACAGGTTTAGCATCGATTTGGACTTCACTACGGCTCTTGGTAAAGATGCCATAGCTGCCATACTCGGCAAGGTGGCAGACAGAATGAGAATGTACGGCGCCGAAAGCCAATTCGTAATCGAAGAGGCACAGCAGAATAACAGTGTTTCATCAACCTTTAAGATACGCGGGCCCGTATACAGGTCTACCAATGACGAGCGCTCTGTTGCCACTATCCGCTTAGATTTCAGTGGAAGGGAAGGTATTTTGTTAGATAGCATACGCAAGCTTGTGACTCCAATTTATCCCGAACTTATGCCTTACACCGTGAATTCAATGAATCCACAGGAGATACTTGCAGAGAAGTTCAGGGCCGTAATGACCAGACGAAAGGCACGCGACACATACGACTTTGATTTCTTAATAAGGAAAAAGTTTGACCTTTTTTATAACCTGGTTGAAAAAAAGATGGCGTTATACGGAATGCATGATTTGAGCATTGATGCCTTTTTGAAAAGGGTGCGCAGTCTTGGAGCGGACGTATGGAAGCAGGAAATAAGAAACATTGTGTATGCCTCTAAAGGCGTTGACAGCATCTCAAGTCCGGAGGGCTTTAACTCCATGTACGGCAGGATTGAAGCCTATTTAAAAAATGTATTGAGTTTCAAGGTCGAATTCGACACGGCGCAAGAAGGCATTCGTTCAAATAAAGGCAAAACAGTTTATGGCAGCTTATACACGTTTATAGAGATGGGAGATGTGATAGGAAGCATGGGGCAAAAACACATATATACTAAGGATAATTATGAAGCGAGCATATTGGTACCCTCTATGAAAACCGAGGGTCTGCACCTAACGTTTGAAGTAGACGGAAAAGGGGACGCAATACCTCTGTCTGTCTATCATAACGGTATGGTCGGTGGTGCATATAGGATTGAAAAAGGGCACAACTTTTCACTTAGCATGTTTGTGGAAGATACATATAGCGTAACTAATGAAAAAATAGCTGTTGGGCTTTTGCTAAAACCGATATGAATCGATAAGCATCTTGCGCAGCAACGCTTGCATTAGATAGGATTGACGCATGGATCGCATGGGCTGTAAGCTTCATGGCGCTGGGCGTGACTGTTGCGATAGGGGTTTATGGGTGGAAGGAGAGGAATAAAGGTTGAACGTTACAAATTAATGATTATTTGTAATACAATACAAATATTTTTAAATGTGTAATACATATATATAATTATGGAGAAACTGCTGGCTCTGAATATATTAAAATCATGGAATTTCTGGGAGCACGACATCGAAACAGGAATACCAAGGAGGTTCTATTCTGAAAGGATAGCTGCACTGCTCAATGAGTCTGAAATAAGCATAGTGATCGAGACTGGCATAAGGCGTGCGGGAAAATCGTTCATAGCAAGGCAGGTGGCAAAAAGCCTTATAGAAAAGGGTTTCCCAAAAAACCGTATCCTGATAATCAATTTGGAAGACGAACGCCTGATTGATAGGAGCTATGCGTCATTGCTAAAAATGTACGATGTTTATAAGGAAAATTTTAACCCGGACAAAAGCAGCATAGTCATAGTGGACGAGGCGCAAGAGGTAGATGGATGGGAAAGATTCGTCAGAGGGCTGTCAGAAAAAGGTGAGGCCAAATTCATAGTAACTGGCTCTTCGTCCAAGCTTCTCGATTCAGAATATTCGACGCTGCTTTCTGGGAGGCAGGTGGTTGTTTACGTGCATACTTTGAATCTTTTAGAGTACCAAAAATTTGCCGGGGCGGATGGGAACGCAGGCAGATTTATTGCGGAGGGCGGCTTTCCAGCTATAGCGCTATCGGCAAGCAAGGAGGATATCGCAAGCAACTATTTCAACACGATAATACTGAAAGACGTGATACAACGGTTCAGGATACAGAAACAGGACGAACTTATAAGACTGGCGAAGTTTTACATAACAAGCGTGGGTTCAAGGATAACGTTCAACAGCGTATCAAAGTTCCTGAAGCTCTCGGTAAAAACTGCATACAATTTTTCGCATTATTTGGGTAAATCGTATCTTATATTCTTTGTGGACAGATTCTCATTTTCAATAAAAGCGCAAGATAATAGCCCGAAAAAGGTATATTCAACAGACAACGCTTTCCCTTCCATGCTGGGCGTAAACCCGATAGAGATCCGCGGAAGGCTGCTTGAAAACGCGATTGCGTCAATGCTCTACATGATATCAAGGCACGAAAAGGATTTCCATTTTTATTACTGGTACGAAAATAACAAAGAAGTTGACTTCGTCATGAAAGACAAGCGCAAGTATGAAATAGTACAGGTTGCGTACTCAGTTGAAGATGAGAAGACCAGGAGCAGAGAGGTGTCTGCACTCCTGGACTGCGCCAATAGGCTTAATCTGGGGGAAGCAGAGATTGTTACAATGGGCTACTCTGGAGAAGAGCTGATAAACGGCATACGCGTATCGTATAAAAAGGCGTCTGATTGGATTGAGGAAAAGCTTGACCATTACGGATTTCGTTGAGCTGATAGTTGCACCTGAAGGAAGACCATAGCATGTGCAAAGAGGTTTATTTAGGCAAGCGCGGGCAATAAGCCCAATGGCGCTTGGGGCTACTGTTGCAATAGGGGTTTATGGGTGGAAGGAGGTTACTACTGAGTGAGTGGGTAGGCATGCAACAATACAAAGCAGCCAACCATTTCTAGTCAAGGAAATTCATACCTCTTTATAAACGTTCCTACGGTGTCCAACTCTGAGAACGAGTATTATTAAGCTGTTCTTCTTTATATCCATTATCACTCTATAGTTTCCTACCCGCAAACTGAAAAGGGCCACACCTGTAAGCCTTTTCACATGTATGAACGGGTTATCAGAGTTCGCTATCTCTCTTAATCTTGTGTATATCCTTTGCGCAAGTTGCTTATTCAATTTCTTAAAAGAGCGTGCGGCGTTTTCTGATATCTCAATATCGTACGCCATTAGACCATCATTTCAGACCCATTTTCATAGCTATGGTTCTCATCTTATGCACTCTTCCTGCTTCTATGTCTTTTAAGCTTCTTCTGATTCCGTCAATTTCCTCCTTTGAGAGTGGTTCACTGTCGATTGCCATATTGGCAAGCCTGTCTATCACAGAGTCTATTGATTCCTTAGGATTCAATTTAAGCGCATCGATCCGCCTTTTTGTACTTTTCTTTAATAACACTGTAGTGGTTTCCATAGTTACATATATTTACATATATCTATTTATATATTCCTATACAAATTCGAATTCTAAAAATGTACTACAGGCCCGCAACGCGAATCAACATACAGCAGCCTTGTCTTGTTTTGTACATGAATAAGACCGGCAACTATACAATTACGCTTTATTACACGCCGCAGACTATTGCTTGGCTCGCATTGGCAGTGTCGTTCGTAGCGTTTGAGATTACCGTTGCAATTGGAGTTTATGGATGGACGGAAAGGGCGGGGAGATAACCGTCGCCAACGCAAGAGTTCTCAGAACAGTTAAAACTACCCGAATATGTTATTGTGATGGTCATAGTCTTGGAGTATTACAATTTTCCTACTCTCGTCTATAGAATAGACCAATACAAAGTGTTTATCGATGTGCACTTCCCTATAATCCTTCATGTCGTTTCTCAGAGGTTTGAATCGGTACGGATCTTCTAATATTTGCTCTAGCTTCTTGTAAATAATTTCCAACTGCTTAGGGTTCCTTTTCATCAATTTGGAGAGGATTTTATCTATGCCCTCCTTTTTCTCTAGAGTATAAGCAGGCATTTAACCACACTTATTTTATATTGTACATTTCCTTGAAATCCTCAATTGTCCCTATCTTCAGTGTGCGCTCCTTTTCGATTTTCTTAAGCTTTGTCCGGTATGAAGGCTTTACTCTAGGCTCAAAAATCAGGGCTTCGTATTCTTCAGCCATCTTATCTATGGCTTGAGATTTGTCTTTTAGCCCGTATTCCGCCTTTACCACGTTAATTACCCTATTTGCATGTTCGCTTATAGTTACCAAAGCTTTAACCATATTAACACCATATTAATATGCTATTAATAGATATATATAACTTTCGCCTCGACAATAAGCAAGGGCGCATACTATAAGTTGGCGTAAGCACTTAACTATAAAAATAATAACTAATATCTTTATAGATACTTTATAGATGTATAACCATAAACGAAGGGCCATAAGCTTCATAGCGCTTGGCGTGACTGTAGTAATTGGCGTATATGAGTGGAAAGAAAGCAGAATAGAAAACATTTTATAAGCTGAATTCGATTAATTATTGGTCTTATGAAAATCGCATTCGTGTCTGATGTGGTCTACCCGTGGGTCAAAGGAGGCATGGAATCCATAGAATACGAGGAAGCGAAAGAGCTGGCAAAAAGCAATGAAGTGCATATGTTCTGCATGCGCTTCAATGGCATGGAAAAGGAGTTCGTAAAAGGGGGAATACACTACCATGCCTTTCCTGATGCAAATGAAGATTCGTTTTATACAAACGGAAGAAGGTCAACCAAAGAGGCTGCACGGTTTTCCCTTGGACTGAAAAACATGTTCGGATACAAATTCGATGTAGTACAGGCGAACCTGTTCCCTGTAATGCATATACCCATAGTGAAGCTTTACTGCAGGCTCAACAAAGCAAAGCTCATCCTTGATGTTGCGGAGGTATGGAACAGGGAATACTGGAATGGATATACTGGAAGGCTGAAGGGAAGCCTTGCGTATAGGTATAACCTAAAAGCGCTCCAAAATGCGGACTTTTACATAGCCAATTCCACAGCCACAGAGAACGAGCTGCTCAAGCTTGGGATAAGCAAACATAGGATAGAGGTCCTTTCGCCGTTCCTCGACAAGAAACTTATAAGCAGCATGCATACTGTGAAGAAGTCTAAGCAAATAATAACATCCGGCAGGCTGATAAAAGAGAAGAGGCTTGACAAGTTCATAGAAATAATGTCCAAGGTCATAGAAAGGGTACCGGACGCAAGAGCCTCGATCATAGGAAGGGGTCCGGAAAAAGAGGCATTGGAAATGACGATACATAAATATGGACTGGACAAGAGGATAAAAATAAGGGAGCCTTTCAAGAGCAAAAGGGCACTTTACAAGGCCATAAAAAGCTCTTCCGCTATGCTGCAGATGAGCGAACGCGAAGGACTCAGCGAGATAACTATAGAGAGCATAGCGCTCGGTACACCAGTATTGCTACCGTCTTATACGCCGATACCGAAAGAGGTGAAAGAGATGTGCACAGTTGCAGATGAGAAGGAACTGCCGAAGATCTTAGAGGACACAATTAAAGGCGACAGGGGCGGTGCCCGCATAAAGAACAGGAAGAATCTTGAAAGGTATTACACATCGAATATAGAGAAATACTACATAAGGATATTAGAAAGAATAAGGGCTGGCGGTAGACCGTAATATTATGGCGCTTGAAAATGCAGCGGTTGGAAAGATATTTAGCGGATTGCTTGTTAATTCATAAACATATAGGTGCATTCATTGAAGTGGAATGACGTAAGCGTTGTGCTGCCTACGATAGAGGAAAGCGGCGCGTTTGCTGTGATAGACAGCATAAAAGCACTGATGCCTGGCTGCGAGATAGTAGTCATAGACCGGAGCGGGGCCGAATACAGGAAAAAGCTCAGGGAAAAAAGGATAAAGCTCGTAGAGCAGCAGAGCAAGGGATACGAAAATGCGCTCATGGAGGGTTTTAGGAGCACGAAGGGAAAAATAGTGGCCACCATCGATCCCGACGGCACTTACGATCCCGAGGATTTGGTAAAGGTCGTAAACCTTGTCAGGCAGGGCAAGGCTGACATGGCGCTGGGAAACAGGCTCAACGGGAAAAGAACAAGAGCCATGAACAAATATATCTCGTTCGGAAACAACAGCATAACGAAAATCTATAATACAGTGCACAAGATAGGCATACACGATGCGCTTTCCGGCATATTCGCCATGAAAAGGGAAGCCTTTGAAGCGATAAGCGGCGTGCTTCCATACAGGGCAGGGACATTATTCTTCGTATTGGAGGTATCCAAGGCTGGATTTAAAAATATAACCGACATGCCAATAAAGTATTACCCGAGACCGAACGGCACCGAATCTAAGCTTGCCAAGTCCAAGCTCCTGTACGGGCTCGGAGTGTCAGGGCACATAGTAAGATCGGCGAGGGACTACTCGCCGCTGCTCATATTCGGGGTTATAGGCACATTGCTAATGCTTGCCGGGCTTATCCTTGGCGTTCTTGTAATAATCAACTATCTGAACACAGGGGTGCTTACGGAGATAGGCCGTGCGCTCATAGCGTTCATGCTTGTTACCATAGGCTTCCTTTCGGTTATTTCCGGGCTGATTCTCGACCTGCTTCTGCAGATTGCGAGGAAGATGGACGGGCTGTAAACGCAACGCATTAGTTACAAATAATGTTTTATGTTAGGTCAGACAAAGATTTAAATAAATGAAAGTTATATTTTTATATAACTAAGATTGATTTGATGCAAGAACCTATAGAGGCATGCCTCCACGGGCAAAGATTATGCGTTGCTAAGCTGCAGGATCGTTTAGTGAACTTCATATACGATGTAATAGACCCGCATGCAGTATTGTATGGCGGAACAGCGATTTGGAGATGCTATTCAGGTAACAGGTTCTCTGAAGATATAGATATATACTTGAGCAGAGACATAGATTTTGAAAAGGTTGACTTCGGACGCCATGGTTTAAGCGTAAAATGGAGAGACCCTGACGATAAGTTCAGGATAAAGCTTTCGGACGGCGTTTGTGATGTATCTTTGGATTCGAAAGTCGTTGATATGTACGGCTCTAGCATAGCGAAGCAATATGAGACAGTGAACGGAATGTACCGCGTAGTGTATACGTTCAGGCCTGAGGAGCTATTGGTAAGGAAGATGGAAGCGTATGCCGGAAGGAGATATGTAAGGGATATGTACGACATATTCCACCTGACGAATTTCGTTGACAGAAATGATTATTACGTAAGGGACAGCTTGGGAAAATTCTTGGATAAGATAAAGTCGCCTTCAGATCCTGCGATACTGAGCACGCTTATTTACAAGGGCGATTCGTCGCTGACGTATGATAGAATAGTTGATTACCTTAAAAGGTGGCTCGATGAAGTACGCAGATGATTTCGAGAGTTTCTTCTCGGCGGTGACGACATTCACGAGCGCAGACGCAAAGATGTTCCTTGTAAAGAACGGAGCATCTGAAGATTACGTTAAGCTGTTTTTGCATACCCTCAAAGCCAAGGGAAAAATAAATAGGCTTGCGAGGGGCGTCTATACATACTCTGATTCCATAGATGTAGTAGGATTCGCCTTCTCACCGTTCTATTACGGGCTGGGTTATGCCATGACGCTGCATGGCATATGGAGCCAGATGGCAAACCCGACGATAATAACAACTACAAAAGCGCTCCCGGGTACGAGAAAAATCATGGGGGAGAACGTGCTTATAAAGAGGATATCTTCTGCTATGTTTTTCGGCTACGAATACATATTTAAAAACAATATTTACGTTCCAGTATCCACTCCGGAAAAGGTCTTGATAGACACGCTATATTACGGAATTAAGCTGAATGCCGAAGACCTTCGCGCTTTGGTAAACAGTGTGAAAATCGAAAAACTGAGTATGTATGAACGGCTATGCGAACCAAGGCTTTTTAAGAGAGCAAAAGCGCTTGTGCCTTTATAGGTAAGCGAGCCTATTTATTGGACACCGTGCTGAAACGTAAATCAAAAACGTGATATTGCAGGGTTTTAGGTTTACTGTTGTATTTGAGGCTTAAACATGGATAATGACGAGCGCGTGCGCTTTTGTCCGCATCGGCGTTTTGATCAAAGCAGGTCTTCAGGCCTTACGGGAGTTGTTTTTATCCTCTTGCCGGTTTTATGCTCAAGCGAGCGCACCAACGCTATCGGAGTACCTATGGTTGGGGCTTCGCCCAACCCGCGGGCCTTGTCCGGCAGCGTTGAATGTGTTTCGAGTATCTTTACTACGCATTTTGGCGCCTTTGTGGCTCTCACCACTCCTGCGTTCGATATGCTGGAGGTGAGTAGCTGCCCGTCCTCGTTGTATGCTATCTCTTCGCCCATGAACTGCCCTGCCCCCTGTATTATGCCCCCTTCAATCTGCGCTTTTACCATCTCCTTGCTCAACGCCCTGCCAACATCGTAGCAAGCCCTGACTTCCAAGGCCCTTATCCCATTGGCAGGACCGACGCCGGCTATTGCAAGGTTCGCCCCGAACGAGTTTATCTCGCCGTCGAACTTATAGAATTCCGAGTAATCGTAATCGCCCTCGAGAAGCAGCTTCTGCGAGTATTTGCCGTTCTTGGCTTTTACCTGCTCTTTCACGTGGCGTGCGGCATCGACCAATGCGGAACCGCCGACCATAGCGGACCTGCTGCCCCATGTCCCTATGCCTGATTTTATAAGATCGGTATCGGGAACCTCTATCATCAGATCCTTATCGGAAACGCCGAGCTCCTCTTTCACCAGTTTTTTTATGAAGAAATCATGCCCCTGGCCGTGCTGGTTACTGCCAAGCCAGACGTGGAGCTTTCCCCCTTTTACCTGCAGACGCACACCCTCGCCTGGCGCGGCCCCGGGAACAAGAACGAAGAAACCCAGCCCCGCCTTGCGTTTTTTGGCGCCGGAGTATCCGAGAAGCTTGAGCGCCTTTTCCATGAAAGGCTTCGAAGCATCTATATGCATGCCGAACGGCGATGTGAACGGCTTTTCCGCGGCGTTGAGCAGGCGTATCTCGGCATCGTCCATATGGAGCTCATCTGCAAGCATGTCGACCATGCGCTCCATGAAGAAAGCCGCTTCGGGCCTTCCGGCACCCCTGTATGGACCATAAGGAGCCTTGTTGGTAAGCACGCTCATTGCGCGCACGTAACCGTTTTCTATGGCGTATTGCTCGGTAAGCTGGTGGGCTATGAAGCCTGGGGCGAATCCAGAAAGGCCTTCGGCATATGCCCCAGCATCGACTATTATAGTGCCCTTTATGCCCAATATCCTGCCGGACCTATTAGCGTAAAGCTTCATTTTGCCTATGGCACCCCTGCCCTGGTTGGCAGCCATCAGGTGCTCCATCCTTGTCTCTATCCACTTGACCGGCCTTTTGTATTTCATAGCGGCGTAAGCTGCTATGACATGCTCGGGCTGCAGGCCTCCCTTCAATCCGAAGCCGCCTCCGGTATCGGCTTGTATGACGCGCACCTTATCTTCGGGAAGGTTCAGCGTTCCGCAGAGGCCCCTTTTTATGCTGAAAACCGATTGCGTGGATACGTGCACGATCAATCTTCCGTAGGTATAATCCGCCAGTATCCCGCGCGTCTCTATTGCGTTCGTAGCTATCCTGTGGTTCTCCAGCCTGTCTTCTAAAACTATATCGGCTTTGATATCGAAATCGTTCCCCACAAATTTATCGCTTATTACGTTGCTTTTCATGCCGCTGTGTATCGGTTCAAAGCTTATCGCTTCTTCAGGGCTTACAACAGGTTTCAAAAGCTCGTAATCGACTTCCACGCTTTCAAGCAAATCCTCGGCCTTGTACCTGTCGTCGCTGAACATGGCAGCGACAGGCTGACCCACGTAATTGGCATAGCCTCTTGCCAGTATCGGATGCGCTGCTGGATTTGCCGATGCTCCTCCAGCACCCTCGCCTACTGATGCTAAGCTGGCGTTCAGCTCGTTGCCCGAAAGCATCGCGCCCTTTACGGCATTTATCCTGGCCCTGGCGTATGGGCTCCTCACGACAGCCATATATAAAGGCTTATCCACCTTTATGTCGTCAACATACTGGCCCATGCCCCTCACAAAACGTTCAAGCCTTTCCATGAAACTCACTTGTTCGATTTCTGCACTTTCTTTATGGCGTTCATTATGCCGACATAGCCCGTGCACCTGCAGAGGTTTCCGTCTATGCCGCGCCTTATTTCTAGCTCGCTCGCGTCAGGGTTGTTTTCCAGCACATAATGCGCCTCCATTATCATGCCAGGCGTACAGAACCCGCATTGCAGGCCTGCTTCTTCTATGAATGCCTTCTGCAATTCTGTCATTGAAGAGGCCTTTGAAATGCCTTCTATAGTTTCAACCTCGTGGCCGGACGCCTGCACCGAAAATACAGTGCATGACTTTACTGGCTTTCCGTCCAAAAGCACTGTGCACGCACCGCAGTTGCTGGTATCGCAGCCTATGTGCGTTCCGGTTAAACCGGCAGTTTCCCTTATAAAATGCACCAGGAGCTGCCTGGGCTCAGCCTTGGCCGAGAAATGCTTCCCATTTATCTTTATGTCAACGTTTACCTCATTCATCTAAACACCGCAATGTTATTTTTTGGCGCGTTTGAACGCGGCTTCCAGGGATTCGCCGACCACGTGCATGGTCGCGAGGCGCTTTATCTCTGCAGAAGCGTAATAGCTGTCCTCGATATTTGCAAACTGGCGAGCCTTATCGGATGCCGCACTTATCGCAGCTTTCGAGGGGAGCTTCCCGACAAGCTCCGCTTCAGCTTCAGGGAGCCTTAACGCGCTTCCACTTATGCCAGATACGGATATGCGCGCATTGGAGCATTTGCCGCTGCTGTCCAGTTCCACGTATGCCGCGCATGCGGCAAGCGCATAGTCCCCCACCCTCCTTTCCAGGCGGGAGTATGCACTCCCGTGCCTTGCTGCGCTTATGGGAAACTCTATCGCAGTGAGTATCTCATCGGCATTTACCTTTGTAGAGTATGGACCAGTAAAGAAGGAATCCGCATCCTCAATTCTGGGGCCTTTTTTGGAAAGCACGTGCATCTTTGCATTATAAGCGAGCACAACCACGGGCATGTCGTTGCTTGGGTCTGCATTGGCGACGTTGCCGCCTATGGTACCCATGTCCCTAACCTGCACATCAGCAATAGACAAAGAGGCATCGTGAAGTGCCGGAAGGCTTGAGGCTATCTCCTTGCTTGCAGCCAATTCTGCAATCCGTTCCATGGAGCCGATTTTTACAGAAGCCCTTGAATGTGATATACCTGAAAGCCCCTTTACCCTTGACAAATCTATTATAGTGCCAGGGGATGCGAGCCTGAGCTTCATCATGGGTATCAGAGACTGGCCTCCGGCAAGGAGCTTGGAATCCCCGCTTTTCGAGAGAAGCTCCAATGCCTCTTCGACGTCCTTGGGAGAATAGTAATCAAAATTTTTCGGAAGCATGAAAACACACCCAAACTAACCCATTGGTTATTTAGGCATAAATTTATTTAAGCAAAGCAAAAACCGCCCTTTATTTTTGTATATGAAGTTTCTTGAGTTGTATTTATTCTTAGGATATCAGAATCTTTCTGGTGGTTTTATGAAATTGCAGGGAAGCGCCGAGATAGGCATGCCAAAGGCAAAGGCGTTCGAGATACTTAAGGACCCGGAAAAGATTGCGAAGCTCATCCCTGGGATCCAAAGCTTCGAGAAAGAGGGCGATGGGGTAAAGATGAGCGTGATGGTAGGCTATTCCTTCATAAAGGGCAGATTCAACGTAAAGCTCGCCAAGACGCGCGAGGAAAACGGCAGCCATGTCGAGCTTAAGGGAAGCGGCAGCGGCGCGGGAACTTCGATAGACTTCCTTTCGAAGTTCGACATAGAGGCCAAGGGCGAGGATTCTTCGATCCTGTCGTGGGATGCCGATGTCAACGTTGGAGGCATAGCGGCCACGATGGGCGGCAGCATGATAAAAAGCGCTGCGGAGAAGTTTATATCCCAGATTGTCGATTCGCTGAAACACGGGACTGCTGGATACACAACCACATAGGCTGGCTTTGTATAATGCAGTTTATACAAGTATTTGGGATCTTACGCTTATATATAATAATTAAAGTTTAGGTTCTGAAAGTTTAATTATAAGCTGTGTAATTTAACTTTAGGTATGTTTTCTTTAATTATAGTATGTTAATTTAAAGTTTTACGTTTTAAATTATACTAAAGACGGTGTTTTTATGGATGTTAACGCTTTTACAAAGCCTGCGGGCTCGTTCATGCGATTGGAATCGTATGGAGATGTAAACTGTTTTGTACCTTCCATGTTGCCTGTCGAAATTTTACTGGATAAAGAGGCGATAAACTTGTTGGCTGAAGCCAGCTTAGAAGTAGGAAAGCTTAGCAGTGCAGCTTCAAAACAACAGAGGGAGATAATCGGGACAGTATGGCTAGCGCAGAAGAACGAAGCAGTGTACAGCTCCAGGATAGAGGGCACCACGAGCACACTGTCTGAGGTGCTTGTTGCTGAGTTAAATGCAGGCAGGCCACGGAACAGGGATGCCTTGGAAGTGCTGAATAACTATTCGGCAATAAGCTCAGGCATAGAAATGTTGAAGAATGGCCGTGAGATAGACATAGAAATGGCCCTTAAGCTGCATTCGATATTAATGGACGGCGTAGACGGCAACAGGAAGCTTGAGGCAGGAAAGCTTAGGAGCCAGCAGAACTGGATAGTATCAGCCCCATTGCACGACATAAGAGATGCGACCTATGTGCCACCCGAACCGTCTTTGATAAAAGAGCATTTAGAAAACCTTTTCGAATACATGCGTACAAGCAACGAGAACGCACTTACAAAAATAGCCATAATGCACTACAAATTCGAAGCCATACATCCTTTTTCCGACGGAAATGGAAGGATAGGCAGGGCTTTGATACTGCTTTATATGATAAGGTACCACCTCATGGAAAACCCGCTTATAGGAATAAGCACTTACATTGAAAAAAACAAGTCCGAGTATTACAACCTACTTTTGAAAACAAGCCAGGAAAATGATTATTTATCCTGGATAAAATTCTTCCTGAATGGCATTAAGATGGAGGCGATGGCTTTCAGGAAGCGAGCGGAACGCCTATTCGAATTTCGCGAAGAGACGTTGGCGAAATTGGAGAAAGGGAGGTCTGCAAAGACAATAGCAGCATTCGAGATACTTTTTGAACAGCCGATAATAGAGGCATCGACCATAAGGAATAGGCTAAATGTATCCCACGTCACGGCTCTTCATATAATAAAAAGGCTTGAGAATGCAGGTATCCTGCACAAAACTTTGGATTCTAAGAGACCGCAGTATTACGCGTGCGACGAAATACTGAGGACAATCTCCGGAATTTGAACCGTTTCGCGTAAGATATGTGCCATGTTATGCCAGTATTTGGCCGTATTTGCCCGGCAGGCTGAAAAGGCAAAGAAATATAGAATGTATATACCAAGTAATTGAGGAAAAAATGTGATAACATGAAAGGAAAAGTGAAGATGTTCAACGCCGCACGCGGCTTTGGATTCATAACCGGCGAAGACGGAAAAGACGCATATGTAAACATATCTTCCATAGAAGGAGGACAAGCGCTCGAAGTAGGAGACAGTGTAGAATACGAAGTTGTACAGGGAGACAAGGGACCTGCGGCAAAAAACGTAAAGAAGATATAATAGAAATACGGCACGCTTAGAAAATTAGGTCTGATTTTGCTTTACGGCATGCGTAAGCATGCCAGATTCCTTTATTTGAACTTTTAACCGGAGTTAGAGGTATTTAGAGCAAAGGAAAAAATTACCTGTATAGCTTGGTGAGCGCTAGCTTGTTTAGCATGATTTCCAGGTTTTGCATTGCCTGCTCGTCCAAATACAGCGAAAGCGTGGCTTTCTCTTTCCTTATGAAGGTTTCCCCGTTACCGTAAAGGGTCGTAACAATATTCTTCACGTCCAATTGGTCTTTTGACCTATTACTCTCAAGCTTCATTAGTATTAGCAGTGCAGGATGTACAACATTGACCTGCAGATCAGACCCTATATGCCTGGTCTTTGCGGTATTTAGTATGTCCTCCAGCTCTATGTTGTTTATCGACCTTGAATAGTATACATCTATAGATATCCCTGTCTTGTTGTCTATTAACTTTTTTATTTTGCCGTTAGATCCGGTTTCATACATAAACCCGTTTTTAATAATCTCGTTTTTTATGTCGTCGTTCTGCAACCCGTCTCTGAATTTTACCACCATATCTATATCATGGGTTTGGCGCTTGTCCTTAGAACAGTATATATTCACCGCACGACCTCCTATAATTACAGCCTTATCCACAAAGGCTGGGAGCCTCATGTATATGTCTTCAATCTCATAAGGCTTTATGTTGAAGCTTGCGCTGTATTTATTTGAATGATTGTCCGATTTTGAACGCAACATAATAATTATTTGGGGTTTCCATATATATAAGGCTTTTCAGGTGTTGGCAAATGCATATAAGCACAAAAGCGGCGCGCTTTACGTACTGTTTATATATCTTTCTGGCATATAACTACTTGTGGTGTGAAAATGCCACAAAAACAAACAGAAAAATCTTTTTCTTTGGAAAAGTATTCCGAGACCGTGGAAAAACGCAATGGATTGCGCACGAAATATAAGTTTCCTGTAGAAACTGGAAAAGCATCTGACGCAGTGGCTGCTATAAGGAAATATGCCAACAACAGCGGCTATGTATACACTGACGAAGAAAGGGAAGAGATGCCGGATGAATCGATACAGGTGTACATATACAACAACAGTAGCATCGTTATAACATCAAGGGCTTATACGGAAAGAACAAAGGAGAGAGCGCTCAGGGAAATCGAAGAAATCGCGGAGTACGCCTATGCGCTGCTTAGGGATTCGAAACTATTGCGCGTTTGAGTCCATGTTTTGTCAGCACTTTGATTTTTCGTGCGCATTGCTCTTGCGCATGAGCTCAGTATAAAAGTTCGTCACGAGCTCAAGAGTGGATGCTGCATTTTTATATGACTTGACAATGTCTATCTCTCCAGAATCGCACATGTCTAACGCCACAGAAAGAGAAACTACCTTTTTTGACGCGGCACTGTTGTCTGTTCTCATGCTGGGATATTTGTCCATAAGCATGTCTGAAAATTGTCTGTTTATCTCATACCTTATGACGTTTTTAAGAAAGCCGTGCGGTATCGCCTTTTGAATACATCTCCTCGGCTACCCTGTAAAAATCCTTATCGTCAACAAGCGCATCGTATATTGCCTTCTCCACGCTAAGGCTTGCGGCGTACTCTTTTGAAACGTAGCCGTTTTCCAAGAACCTCGGATCTAAAAAAGTATAAGAGAAATTCATAATTATTCACTTCAGCAATTATTTGTTTTTATATATATTTATAGTTTTACCTCTCAATATTTCCGTGAAGAAACGACATAAAATGTCAAAAAACAGATGGGAAAATAGCAACCTGCAGCTTAGCCTGGAATATGTACTGCTGTTCGTGCTGCTTTACGGCTTGGTCTCAGCATTAGAGGGTACATGCGCCCATCCTGTGCTCAACAGCGCTTTCCTGTTTATTACTGCTCCGTTCAATCCCCTTGAGAATTGCCTGCTTGTTCAGACTGGAGAGGGAGCTTTCGTGAGTTTGGCCTCAAATTTCTTTTTCGTCGCATTGCTCATCGCAGGAGCTGGATACTATTTCTCTTACATGAGCAAAAAGACAAAAAACAGCATAAGGATGTCGTATGTATTCTCTTCGGCGTTAATCTCGACCTACCTCGCTTCCGCCATGTCATACCTGTACTTTTCGAGATTCGCTAATACAAGGCTCAAGGTTGCGACCGGAACTTCAATAGTAGGGTTCGACATGTGCCTTTTCATGGCAGTATTTATGGGTCTCGAACTTTTTTACTATTTTAATGGGAGTGGCAAGGCGAAATATCCCATGCGAAAAAAACTTGTGCTGATGCCAATGGATATGATTGTCAGGGCGGGGTTCGTAGCGATATTTATCATGTTCCTGTATTCGTACCTGAATGTAAGCCTCGTTCACTTGGCAGGCTTTGTGGCACTGCCTGTATTCGTAATGCTTGTGTACTCTTTCAGCCACAAGAGCCTTGAAAAAGCGCTTGAGCCATTGAAAAAGTATGTTGGCCGTAAAAAGCTTTGGAAAGGCGTATAAATAGGATTTTTATTAGAGAGCGCTATGTATTGCAACTTTCCAACACGGGCATAAGGCGTAAATATAAGAAAAGGCGCGTTTTATATTGATTCAAATGAGGGAAAACAACGATGGATTTGATCGAAAAAAAGCATTAAAAAATTTAAAAAAATTCAGGAAGGGTTTCGAGAAGGTGTATGGGAAGACAGAGGACATAAAATATGTGAATTACGAGAGGCACGAAAAATTCATAGAGATGTACGACTCGGCCAGCGAAGAGGAAAGGATGAGCAGCTACGTAGTGAGGAATGGCGATAGTTTATACGTAGACCTGCAATGCCTGCTTAACTGCACGGAGGAAGAGGCATACATGATGGGAATGTGTATCGAGTCGAAAAGATTGTTGGTGCAGCAGTATGCATGACTGGAACTGCCGTTGAAGCGTTTATTAATGCGCTTTGGGAATTGAGGCAGCGACCAATCCGATGAACATCGCTGCACCGCAGAAAACTATTCACTTAATACTGTTGGTCCCGGACTTGTCACGCCGGATACCACGGAAAGCAAGCCGGCAGTAGATATTGTACAGGCGAAAATTGCGAAAGCCGTGTTCGCTGCGGCTTTGCCCGTGTGGGAACATTTATATGGATTTTTAAAAGGTATCTGGCAATATTCTTTTTAATTTTTCGCCGCTTCTTGATGCTTGCACATCCATGTCCATGCGCCTCACTTTTGTATTCACGAGAATTTTTGCTATCAGGCATCCAGGCTTCGCTTTGAAGACATTATTCGCTTCTTAACGCAATTATCGGATCGACCTTCGAAGCCTTCCATGCAGGGTACAGCCCAGCAGCTATGCTTATTATAAGGGCTATGGCGAACGCTATGATAAGCGTCTGCGGAGTCACTACGGGGCGGAAGTTTGCAGAAGATGAACGGTTGAAGCCGACTGAAACTCTCTTAAAGGAGGATCCTGTGTTGCTTCCAACGCCTGAATGCGGCGGTGTTGCGCCGTTGCCTGAGAAGCTGGAGCCGTGGGATAGCACAGCAGGGAGTACGTATGAACCTCCCACGCCGGCAACCATGCCGACCATGCCGCCTATCACCCCTATCATGACAGCCTCAGAAAGGAACAGCACCATTATGTCCTTTTGCTTGAAGCCTATGGATTTCAGTATGCCTATCTCCTTTGTTCTTTCCGATACGGAAACCATCATTATGCTTAGTATACCTATACCTGCCACGATTAGGGAGATGCCACCTATCGACCCGAGAAGTATGGTGAGCGTGCCGGTTATCGATGACACTACTGACGTCAGGCTCTGCACCGAAAGAACCGTTGCGCCGCTGCCGAATATATTGCTCAGCATTGTGCTCAGCGACGAGGTTGCGTTGAGGCTTGATGCCTTTATTACAAGTACGTTGTATGAGTACTTGCCTATGATGCTTTCGGCTTGCGTCAGCGGCATGAATATTGTCGTGTCTGGATCTACAAAGAACGAGGTGCCGTAAACCCCAAGTATACCAGTAGGTATTACCGGGGTTGTCTTTATGCCTGAAGCCGTCCTTATATTTGAAAGGTAAAGCGGCTGGTCAAGCGTTATGCCTGATGAAACGCCGGTGCCGGGATAAGCCACGCTGTAGCCTATAAGCGCTTGATCTACTCCTGAATCCGAATAAACGGAACCTGATGCCATGTCTATCTTGCCGAGCACAGGGAGCAGGCTCGTATTCTCTATGCCGAGCACAGTCTCTGATTCTGAGCCCGAGCTCGTTGTTATGTTGGCGCTGAATCTGAGCACTGGTATTACCGAGCTTACGTTCGGAAGCGATTCTATTTCGCTTATCTGCGCGTTGGTGAACATGCCGTCCGGGCCTAATGCAGACATGTATATTGTAGTAGGACCTATGGTGTCAAGGGATTGCGTTATGCTCGCGGTTACGCCAGTTACGAGCGATATTAGCGAGATTATGGTGGCTACGCCTATCATGACCGTAAGCACAGTAAGCCCGGTCCTAAGCTTTCGCTGTGACATCCCCTGTATGCTGAGCTTTAATATATCCTTCGGATTCATCTGCGCACCGCTTACTTGGACTGGCGCTTGGGCTTCGCGTGCCTTTTTTTGTTATAAAACATTCCTGCAAGCGCGACTATTACGATAACCAGTATCGCGGAAAGGATAATGGCACCGGACGAGCCTTTTTTGTATTTGGCGGAAGTTGATCCATATGCGCCTTGAGCGGCCCCTGTTGAGTTTGATGCGGAAACTACAAGAGGCATCGCTATCTCCTGGCTCTTTTTCTGGTTGAGGTTGTTTATGTATTCTACCGAGAGCGGCACAGCATAAGTGCCTGGCTTTATGCTTTTGTTTAATACCAGACTAACAGTAAATGCAGTCGGAGAATATGCCGGAATGTCCCCCAAGAAGGTAGAATTTTGCCCGAGAACGTTTATGCCGTTTATATCGTGCGCTATAATGGTGACCGCGCTTGCCGGAATTGAGCCTGTGTTCAGCAGTGTGCCAGTTAAAGATACAACAGAACCTGGGTACGCCTCTGCAGGAAGCTGCGATGTGCCGGTATTTGTTATGTTAATATACCCTGGAGCCAGAAGGCTCAGCGACCTGCTTACCGAATAAGCCTGCCCGTCAAGCACATAGCTTAGCTGTGCGTTCAGGGTCGCCACGCTGGTGGATGACGTTACATACAAGCTTACCGGGATGCCGTAGCTCCGGCCTGCCCCAATAGAATTTGTGGAATAGTAACCGTTTGTGCCGATGATCGTAAGCGGAGATGCCGCAGTAAGCGAAAGCGAAACGTTCGATATATTGGCTGTGCCGTTGTTTATTATTTCTAGGGTATCGTTCTGCAGCTTGCCTATGGTTATCTCGTTGGAAGACAGCCCTACCGAAACCTTGTTTGGAGGGGACACGGCGTACATGTCGAAAGTGACCGGGATTGTCTCATTGTAACCGTAGGCGTTTATGTAAGAGATGTCAAACGAAACCGGAACGGTAGTCGAAGCAGCGGAAGGGGAAACGTATATCGGCACTTTGGTAGATTTGGTGGAATTCGGCAAAAGCACGCTTATTGCCTGTGCTGGGCCTGCCTGGTCTATTTCCGATGTAGAAACTATCGAAGGTTTTATTGAATACGCATAACCTGTGCCCAAATTACTGACGTTCAATGTTATGTAGCTTACCTTGCCTGCAACCAGTTGCTGCGTGGTATTGAAATAAAGTTCATTGGAACCCCTGAGCGGAACGAAGAATTGCGTGCTCGATTCGTAGCCCTCGTTGCTGTTTGTATAGTTCCAGTACAGATTCAGTTTTTCGTAGGTTCCCCCGTTTGGCCCCACGGGAGTATTGTTTGCTATGTTAAGATAGTATACCACATTGAAGAACGAATAGGGTTGGACGCTTTCTATGTTGTCGACAGAATATGTGGTGGAACCATTCTGCGCTGTGAAGTAATTTACAAGAGGCATCTGCGCCTGCACGTTTACAAGCTCGCAGTTGTTATTGTTGTCTACCGTAATCGTAAGCGGTACGTTCTTCTGCCCAGGACCTGCCGACACCGAGCTTATCTGCGATGTCTGGTTCTGCTGCGCTGGCAGGCCCCATTTTACCCCTATTATGTTGAAGTTTGTTACGGCGTTCGGGGTGCACGACACATCAGTAAATGCAGCCTCCGATATCCCGGACATGTACAACAGCAGCATAAAACCCATTGCAGCAATTAAAATATATTTTTTCATTCATAGCACCTAAATATTATATTTGATTGTTCTTAATGGGCAACGAGACAAATGCTGACTAAAGCTTCTTCGTATCGCTGAGCTTTGCCATCATGTTCTCGTTTGTCAGAAGCCCGTCTCTTATGAATATACGCCTTTTTGCGAATATGCCGACTTCGGGATCGTGGGTGCTTAAAACAATCGTAGTCCCGAAATCCCTGTTAATCCTTGTCAGTATCTGCAACACCGCAATTGCAGACTTTGTATCCAGGTTTCCCGTAGGTTCGTCTGCAAGAAGCACTTTCGGGTTGTTGACCAGCGCCCTGACCACTGCAACGCGCTGCTGCTCACCGCCGCTCAGCTCATTGGGCTTTTTCTCGAGCTTTTCTCCCAGGCCGACTTCGGTCATCAGCTTCACTGCGTTTTTCATGACTTCGCTGTCCCGTTTTCTTGATACCATAGTTGGAAGCATTACATTTTGTATTGCAGAGAGGTATGACACGAGGTTGTATGACTGAAAAACAAAGCCTATTTCCTCGTTCCTCAGGTCCGCGAGCTCCGAGCCGTTCATTTCGCTAGCCTTTTTTCCGACTATCGTTATAGTGCCGCTGGTTGGGGTGTCGAGCGTGCCCATCAAATCCAGAATAGTAGTTTTGCCTGATCCTGATGGACCCATCACTGCAACGAATTCACCTCTTTTTATTTCGAAGCTTACCCCGTTTAAGGCAACATAGGCAAGGCCGGATTTATTGGTGTATATCTTCTTTACATTTTCGAAGCGTATTACAGTTTCACCAGATTTCAAAGCCATGCAATCAATCCCCGCAATGAACAGCCGAGCTGTTTCTTGTGTAAACCATTATGCCGTTTGACGTGAATACGACAATCTTATAGGCACCTCCGTTAATTATATTGCGCAGCGTATGGCCTTGCGACGAACCTGTAGCGGCATTGTAATTGAACGGCATCGAATATTGCAGGGCCAGGGCAAAGCCCTTGTTGTTCCATGCATTGGGTATACCCCAGGAATATGCGCTCAATGTGCCGTTCGGGTTAACGCCGAAATAAAAACCGAGCTCCGAGCTTATCTCGCTTAGCGTATCCTTGCGCTGGCTTATAAGCTTAAGCATGTCGGACTTCGTCTTGTCGTACCTTGACATACTGGAATTATCTTTTTCGAATATTTATATGCTTTCTGTAATACTTCGCTTTTTATTTCGCTTTGAAAATTATCTTGGGTTTTTATTTATTTTTATGCAAAAATCACATTGAGACTTTTATTCCCCTCTTTCCTTTTTCTTTTTTAATCCCAAAAGCAGCTTAGCGCAGCAGCTTCTTTTTGACAGTTGGTATGTTAGGCTCCTTGCCCGAATAATCGATATATACATTTTTTAGTTTGAGATACTCCCGTATCCCGTGCACGCTGCCTTCCCCGGCCTGGCCGGTCATCCTGAAGCCGGTGTGGTACCCCTGTGAGGCTTCCGGCCCTGGCATGTTGATATACAGTTCACCAAACCTTATTCTTTCCGCGGCTTCCTCAGCAAGGTTTAGGTCCTTTGTGAACAAGTACGATGCCAGCCCGTATTTGGAATCATTTGCCTTTTCAAACATCTCCTCCTTTGAGGATATTTTCATGGCACCTATAACAGGTCCGAATATTTCTTCTTGAAAAAGCTTTGATTTCTGCCCTGCATCCCTTATGACTGTTGGTGCATAATAATATCCATTAGCCACGTTCCCACTTAGCTTTGGCCTTCTGCCACCAATCACTATCTTGGCTCCGGATTTGACCGCATCGTCTACAGACTGCTCGATGCCTTTGAGCGCACCGGCGTTTATAAGCGGACCCATGTCTGCGCTGGCCGAAGAACCTAATGATAGCCTTTTTGAAAGTTCAGCAAATTTTCTTATGAACGTGTCGTAAATGTCTTCGTGTATGTAAAGCCTTTCAGCCGCTATGCATGACTGCCCTGCATTCCAGTACTTAGCCCATGCCAGCGTCTTAAGCGCGCTCGCCATGTCTGCATCTTTCCATACCATGAACGGCGCCTTGCCGCCGAGCTCGAGTATGAGCTTTGCCATGTTTGAGGAAGCCTTTTCCATTATGCTCTGCCCAGTGGATGTCGAGCCTGTCATAGTAACAAGCGCGACCTTCTTGTGGGAAACCAGAAAATTGCCGAGCTCTGAGCCCCTGCCGGCTATGAAATTGAGAACGCCTTTCGGGAGCCCGGCCTCAACAAACTTCTTCACGAGCCATTCGGCACTTCCTGGAGTGTCGCTGCTGGGTTTCAGCACTACAGTATTGCCTGCCAGCAATGCAGGCGCCAGTTTTCTTGCAACCATAGCCGCAGGGAAATTCCAAGGCGTTATGGCAACAACAGTGCCATAAGGCACAAGATACTGGAATATCTTCCTGTGTGCATTTTCTCCTTCGACTATCTCTCCGTTTATTTTCCTGGCGAACTCGGCATAATATTGCAACTGGTCAAGCACTCCGTCGACTTCCTCCTCTGCTTCCTTATTTATCTTGCCGTTTTCCAGAATTACTATCTTTTCCAGTTCCTTCCTGCGCTTTTCTATCAATTCCTTTGCCTTGTATATGATCTTTGACCTCTCTACGGAAGTTTTCTCAGACCATTTCGGAAACGCGTCGTATGTCGCATCTATGGCTGCTGCAGCGTCGTCCTTCGACGCGGACTTGAAAGAATATAGGAGTTTGCCATCAGTAGGCGAATATTTTTCCACATCTCCAGAACCATGCCCGTTTACCCATTCCCCGTCAATGTACATCTTCATTCCAACACCATTAAACGTAAACCGATGAATGCGCGTCAAAGCAGTCTCTTCACCCTTTCATATAACTCTTTGGCTTCTGTAGCGCTAAGCCCAACTATCGGCGGCACAGCATTAGTAGAAAACCTTCCGAGAGCTTGCTTGTAGAACATAAGATGGTATCCTTCCGGGAACTGCACGGAATTGACGGCATTCATTACTTTTGTTAACCTTTCCTGCAATGCCCTAGCATGTTTTGTATCCCCTTTCTTATGCGCGTTAAACACGTCTACAGCGAGCCTGGTGAAGTTCGTCGTACCACATACGCCTCCTGCAGCACCGAGCATGAGCGAGGGCAGAAGCAAGTCGTCCTGTCCCTGGAACACCATGAAATTATCGGGCATCTCTCCCAAAAAATTTACGAAACTTCTGAAATCACCGCTGCTGTCCTTTATACCTATGATGTTTTTGTGCTTTTCCGCAAGCCTGCGCGCTACAGGTACGCTTATCGCTTCTCCGGTGAATTGCGGTATATTATATAGGATTATATCGCCTTCTACTGCTGAAGCCACCTTATCGAAGTATGCAAAAAGCGAGCTGTCGTTCAGATGTATATAATACGGTGTGACAAGAACAATGGCGTACGGATCAAGCCTTGATGCTGCTCTAGCCACCTCGAACGTTTCAGTTATGGAGTTCCTGCCCACCCCAGGGAAGAGCGCAATTTTATTGTCCATGCTGTCTGCCACGGTCTTTATAAGCTCTATGTGCTCGTTTGCAGTAAGGAACGGAAAACAGCCTGTCGAACCTGCAGGGAACACGCCATTGACACCGATTTTCCTGACAAATTCAAGCAGTGTACCCAAATCCTTGGCGTTTATCCTGCCATTGGCGTACGGCGTCACCAACGGAGTTATTATGCCATCAAAACGCTTTTTTCCCACCATGTAAACACGTCGCATGTTTTTGTGATGGAGATTATTTACGTTTTTCCACACATTAATAAAAGTGATAAAATGCCCACGATAAAGGATATCGAAATATACGAACTCGGAGAAATGGGTGCCGAAAAATCAAGTCCTTGGAGTTCCACGATACTCGTGGTAAAAATGGTTGCAAGCGACGGCACAGTAGGTTACGGAGAGGCTCCGACAACGCTGATGACGCTGCCGGTTTATGAGGAGCTCAAAGAGATGTCAAGGATATTTATAGGCAGGGAGGTTACCGAGATACAGAAAAATTATATGGAGGTTTACAAGCACTCCTTTTATTTGCCGGTTTCCGTGGAGTCGACGGCGGCATTGAGCGCTCTTGAAATAGCTTCGTGGGATATAACGGGCAAAATATACGGCATGCCTGTCTATGATGCTTTCGGCGGCAGAATGCGCGAAGATGTTAGGGCTTACGCAAACGGATGGTACGACAATTGCGTATCGCCTGAAGATTTCGTAGCGAAGGCCAAAGCCGTAGTAAAAATGGGTTTCTCCGGCGTGAAGTTTGACCCTTTCCGCGATGCTTATGACAACATAAACGCCGAACAGCTTGATCATGCAGAATCGGTGGTAAAAGCTATGCGCTCATCATTCCCGAAGCTGGATCTGATGATAGAATGCCACGGCAGGTTCAACGCCAATTCCGCAATACGTGCAGGACATGCACTGGAAAAGTACAACCCCCTGTTCATCGAAGAGCCTGTGCACCCAGACCAGTTCGAAGGTCTTCTGCGTTTCAAAAACGAGGTAAGCATACCTGTAGCCCTTGGAGAGCGTGTTATGAACAGCAATCTCTTCCTAAACTACATGACGAATTCAGCAGTCGACGTGATACAACCCGACATTACGAACTTTGGAGGCATGCTGCAGGGCAAGAGCGTTGCGGCTATGGCCCAGGCGTTCGGCATAGAGGTAGCATACCATAACGCATTCGGGCCCATTCAAACGGCAGCTACATTAAACTTGGATTATACCATACCGAACCTGCTAATACAGGAGAGCTTCGAGGCTTTCTGGCCGGCATGGAAAAAGAAGCTCGTGAAGTCTGGCTATTCCATAGAAAATGGGCGCTTTAGCCTTGCGAAAGGCCGTCCAGGATTGGGCATCACGATAGACGAACGCATAATGGAAGAATACAAGGTAAAAGGCATCGAACCGTTCAACCCGTCAGAACCAGCGTGGGTCGTAGGCGGAACATTCGCAAAGCCTTCGGCCACAGTGAAAAAGCGCCAAAGGCACGGCTCAAAATAAGGTGCTTGCAATGAATGCAACAAAAGCAAAAGACCATCCAAAGCTGGATGGCAGGTCCGCAGTGTTATATAGAGGTCCATACAGGGCACCCAACCGGGCGTATATGAAAGCGATGGGGCTTTCGGATTCGGATTTGGCCAGGCCAATAATCGGAGTTGGTGTAGCATGGAGTGAGGCGGGTCCGTGCAACCTGCATACTATGGATTTGGGCAGGAAGGCAAAAGAGGGCGTATATTATAACAAGGGAACGCCACGCATGTTTTCTACGCCGCTTGTGATAGACGGAGTAGCCATGGGTTACGAGGGGATGAAGTACTCGCTCGTCAGCAGGGAGATAATAGCCAATACTGTTGAGATGAGCATCAACGCACATGCATACGATGCTTTTGTAGGAATATCAGGGTGTGACAAAACCACCCCTGCAATGCTCATGGCGTCAGCGAGGCTTAACATACCCTCGATAGTGTTGTACGGTGGATCTAACCTTAACGGCTACCTTAACGGCAAGGTGCTTACGATGGAGGATGTTTTCGAGGCCGTCGGGCAGTTTGCCGGAAAGCGCATGACCGAAAACGAGCTTAAGGAGCTTGAGAACAACGCGATACCAGGCATAGGTACATGCGCAGGCTTGTTCACGGCAAACACTATGGGTGCTATGGCAGAAGTATTGGGCATGGCTCTTCCAGGGAGCTCTGCACCGCCTGCTGCCGAAGGCATAAAAAGCGACTATGCATATCAAACTGGGAAAACTGTGATGGAGCTGCTTGAAAACGACGTGAGGCCTAAAGATATAATGACGTATGAGGCTTTTGGCAACGCCATAACCGCGCTGATGGCAATGGGAGGCTCGACGAACGTTGTAATGCACCTAATGGCAATAGCGCATGAAGCCGACATAAAACTGACACTCGATGATTTCGACAGGATAGGTGCAAAGGTTCCGGAGATAGCCAACATGAGGCCTGGCGGAGAGCACACGATGGAAGACCTGTTCAGAGTTGGGGGAGTGCCGTTAGTCCTGAAGAAATTGTTGAAGGCAAAACTACTTGACGGGAGCGTCCTTACGGTGACAGGCAAGACAATGGCACAGAACATAGGTGCGATAAAATTGGGCGAAGTTAAAAATGACGTAGTTGTAGACGCAACAAAACCGTTCAACAAACGCGGCGGCATAAGAATACTTCGGGGAAGCCTTGCACCTGACGGTGCAGTGATAAAGGTGGCTGCGGCGAAGATAACAAAGCTTAAAGGTCCGGCTGTAGTGTTTAATTCCGAGGAAGAGGCATTCGCAGGAGTGACAAAAGGCATTGTAAAACCAGGCGATGTGGTAGTAATAAGATATGAAGGCCCCAAGGGCGGTCCTGGAATGAGGGAGATGCTTTCCGTAACTGCCGCTATAATAGGCAGGAACTTAGGAGAAAGCGTTGCGATGGTAACAGATGGAAGGTTCTCTGGGGCTACGCGAGGGCTTATGATAGGGCACGTCTCTCCGGAAGCACATATTGGAGGTCCGCTGGCTTTTGTCAAAAACGGAGATATGATATCAATAGATTGCGACGCTGGCAAGTTGGATTTGGAAATAACGAAGAGTGAAATGGAAAAACGCAGAAGCAAATGGAAGCAGCCCGAGCTTAAGCACAAAAGCGGCCTGCTTGCACAATACGCAATGCTTGTTTCCAGTGCGTCTAAAGGCGCTGTTCTGAATCCGTAATGGTGAACTACCCCTCCCTCACAAAAGGGGACTTCCCGCTCGCAGAGTTAAAGTGGTACAATGTCAGTATTGAAGGATTGCGTAAACCAATGACCAAAGGCATTACGGAGCATGCTTAATTCAGATTGCGGTTTTGTTGTTTTGTATAAGCTGTAGATGTCAAAAGATATAAAACTTGAAGACAGAAAAATTATGATTCGATGAAGGCACTCTTTGCAATTATTGCCGTATCGGTGCTGTTATTGCATTCCTCAGCGGCTGCGCCAACGCAACAATATTACCCTACCACAAACGAGAGCGGCGCGTTCTTCAACGGTTCCGAGGTCACATACCAATATACAGGAAATTATTCGTGCTATCCCGCAATAAGCACGTCCAATGCCAGCCTCAGCTCAACAGCTTCAGATTATCCGTGTTATATGGGCATAAAAACTAGCCAATCCCAGGCGCTCCCGGATTGGATCCTCATCCCTGCATACGCAGGCATGAGCGTATTTGGCCTAAATTCGTCTAACGGCATGCCTGTCTTCATGAATTCTACAGTTTATACCGATTGCGGCTCAGGAAATAATTTCACCATATGTCCATCGGATCCTGCCTTTGTGTATTCTCCGCAGTTTGCATCGCTGGAAAATATCCTTGGGATAAAAAGTTTCGCCGGAAAGCCTTACGGTGTAATGCCGATGCCAGCACATACTCACCTTGTAAATAACACTTTTTCCGGAGATCCGATTCCATGGTATGTGATAACCGTTTATGTACTGGATCCAAACATAATGCCTAACGCCTCAAACGGAAAATGCAGTAAGGTAGTCAGTTCTAACGTAACCAATCCCGAAGGCAACTGCCTTACCTCTTTGAGCGCCATAAAACGCGCCATGGAGACATACGACAATGCGACAATAAATGCAAATTCCGGAAATCCATTGTGGATTGCGTTGGGAAAGCCTATGACAGAAGTTTACATACCTAATGATACGAACGCGTCAGAAGTTGGAAACTCTAATACAAACATCGTAGTTCCGTTCGCAGTAAAGGACATAGATTTTTACTCGGCAGATGTTAACGCCACGACAAAGACTACGTCGATATTGCCGGCGCCAAAACAGGGAAATAGTAATCTTAGTATCGAAACCGTTGCGGTGCTGCTGGCGATTGCGATAATAATTGTTGCAGCGCTCTTAGTGCGGAATAGATTAAAGAAGCCGAATAGCATGCAGACCTGAATTAGATAATTATGGTGTCTTTACCATTTTTGATATGTTTAAATAGTATAAGAGAATATAGTATATTTATGACTTTGATAACATAGATGGTGCATAAACATGTATAATTTTCCCGAATTGAAACAGATAAAAACGAAAAGGTTTGCGCTTGGGCTTACGCAACAATATCTTGCAAAACAAGCGAACATAAGCCAATCCCTGCTAGCAAAGATTGAGGCAGGTAATGTTGTACCGAGCTACCTGATAACGAAAAGGATTTTTGAAAAACTAGATGAACTCGAAAATTCGGATTCCAAAAAGGCATCAGATATAATGAACCACAAAGTCATAAAGCTAAAACCAGAGGATACGATATCTAAAGCCATAAACCTTGCAATAAAGCATAGCATTTCCCAGTTCCCTGTAGAAGAAAATGGAGAGATAATAGGGTCCATAACAACTTCTGATATGCTTGATGCAGGAAAAAAATCGCTAGTTTCGGAACATATATCTGGCATGCTGCCAAGCGTAGGGAAAGATATGCCCGTAGATGTGATAAAAAGCATAGTCAAGAGCAGCGGTGCAGTGCTTGTTGTAGAATCGGGAAAAGTGATTGGAATAATAACTGCAGAAGAGCTGTTATAATCTTTATTTCCTCACTACGGTGTAAAGCTCAGGGTTTGCGGTTCCCAATAACATCTCTTTGAGCATCCCGGGTCTTGTTATATTGAATATGTAACCCTCTGCTCCAGTATCATTGCATGTTTCATACAGCTTTGAAAGTTTTGTCTTCATGCCGCCAGTAACGTCAACCCTTGTTTTTGAAACTCCAGTGTTCTTAAGAGCGTCGTTTATGTTTGACGAGTCTATGACTTTTATGTGCTCCGCATTTGGATCTTCCTTCGGGTTTGCTGTAAAAACGCCGTCTATATCGGAACCGTAGAGTACCTTTGTAGGTTTTATGTTGTGGGCTACGAAATCCAGCACCTTTTCCGTCGATGCAATCGAAACGCCTTTGTCAATGTCCATCATTACATCGCCATGCACAACAGGTATGAAACCGTTTTTCAATGCAGTTTCTAGCTGTCCGCAAAATCCCGACACGACTTCCCCGTTCTTTGAAAGTGAAAAATGAGCTGGGGAAAACGGGTATAACGCCATGTCCAGTTTCAGGCCCTCATTTATGAATATGTCGTTAAGCTGCTTCGCAGTCATGTGTGTTATCGCTGCGCCTTTCTTGCTGTCTTTATATATAAGCCCGTCATTGACTTTGTATTGGGCAGCGGCAACATGCCCAAAAGAACCGCTGCCGTGCCCAATTATCAAGTCAAACCCACCCGAGGAATAGGCCTCGTTAACCTCTTTCAAAAGCGTACTTATCGTCACCGGACCGGTAGCCAATGTATTCGGTTTCGAAAGGTCGGTTATTACGCTGCCGCCTATTTTAAGCAAGTATAAATCTTTCATTATGAACCAACTTCAAATCCAAATTTTACAGAGCTTATTGCGGAACCAATGCGATATAATATTCACTGCTTTATATATATGCTGTAGTTTGGACAACGTCAATCGTCTAATACAACGTTGTTGAGCGTGTTTGACATCGATATAAATTCGTAGGCGGTTTACTCGGATGCCATCCTGTACTCTGCATACTTGTAAAGGGTTTCCCTTTCTGTTTCACTCAGGCTCATCACTACAGAACGTTCCATGTTGTTTATTGCGCCATCCTTGTAGGAAATCAGCCTTGCCTTTAGTTCCGATATGGCCATCCTTTCGTGAGTGTTGTTGTCGCTTTTGTAAGCCCTGTCCAAGCTATCGGTATAGTCGTCAAGCATGTATACTGTAGCCACCCACAGGCTCCTATCCTTGAGAAACCTATCAACTTCCTTGGAGAATGTATCGATATCTGATTTGGAAATGTCATTGAAAAGCAAGTATATGTTGTCAGATCTGGTTATCCTGTCGTCGCCATTCATATGCGAATCATATATGGCGCGTATGACCTCTGTTTTGCCAGCCTCTTCGAGCCTTTTGTACAAGTATTTCGTATTTGTTCCAGCTACCTCTTCAATCATTTCATTGTAAGAAATTTTTTTGTAGGCCATAAAATCGCACATATAACTCGTTTTTCCATATATTTATTCGTTTCATGTGCACAACATCGCATTCAAAACCATTATATATTATATAAAGTGTTTCTACTTACTATTAAAAGCTTGAAGTGGTTTCTTGTTTAAATATAGAAAAATGGATGTTACAGAGAGCAAAATATCTTCCACTATACTTAAAGTAAAAGAGATAGGCTACACAGATTATTTTTCTGAACCGTGGGACGGCGAGCTGAAGTTTGGCAGTTATAGGGAAATCTCCGAGTTCCTCCTTAATGTTTCCCTTTTTGGGGATGAAAAACTATTTGACGATTCCATAAGCGCAATAAAAACTGTATTGTATCAAAACCCCGAACATGACGAAGCGCAATATTTTAGATTCGTTGCCAAGGGATTAGCAAGGAGCGATGACTGGAGGGCAGTTGCGGTTGGGATGTCTCTGATTTCTTTAAGCGACAACCCCGATGAAAAAGCGCTTTTCCTACAAAAAGCGCGCGATATAATAATATCGGAAGAGGTCAGAGACACATTCTTCCCGAATGTGGCTAACGAAGCGGCATTATCGATAATTTATGATAGCGGTTCGGATATTGACAAGGAAAATGCTTTGGACGCTCTTCTCTTATCAAGCGATGGAACAAAAAGACACGCAATAGAATCGCTGGATGTCGGCAATGGACCCGGATCGCGAATACTAGCTGCACTGATTGATGATAAAAACAGGCATGTGGCATCTTACGCCGCAGAAAAGCTCTACCTTAATGTAGACCACATCAAAAAGGAGGATTTCGACGAAATATCACAGAAGGCAATCAAAACGTTTACGGCTCAAGAACAGGCAACAAATGTAGCAGGTAGCGACCGTCTCCACAATCTCGGCGGGCTCGTTATTGCAGCCTCTATGTACGCCTCAGCGAAAGCGCTGGGAGGATATCTCCCTACGGCAATAGACCTAGTGAAGAAAAACGATCCTTATCAATTTGGAATCGGTTACGCGTTAATGGAAAGGCTATTGGCAAGAGGTCTCACAGAGAAAACTGATGTTCCGGATGAGTTTTATTCCAGGATGAACGACTTTGAATTTTTTAAGGCGGCATATAATATATCGGTTATGAGCTCGGGTGCACGTTATAACCAGATGGAAGCTTACAGGAGCTACATGCAAAAGATGAAACTGCTATTCGAAGAGGGAAAGATAACTGAAAAGGCGTATGAAAAGATGCAGAGTTTACAAGCGGATATAGAAAAGAATGTGAATAATACAAAGAAAAACGCGCACATGATGTTCGGGATACTGGACGCAGGCAGAATGCCAAATAGTAAAAACGGACAGGATAAGAGCGTAATATCAGTCCTCAGGCGTAAGACAATCAACACCATTGATACGTTCATATTGCAGACTGCAGTAGATAACGTTTTGATAAACGAAATCCAGTGGCAACTTCGGCTTTCGGAAAAGATACCGAAATATTCTAAATCAGGAAACGAATACAAGGCGTATTGGAACATGCTGCGTTACGGATTAAAAACGTCTTATAAAGCAGCCAAGGACGCTTATTCCCACGCGGTCGAAAGCAGAATTTTCCCGGATTATATCGTAAAAGGCATGCAGATGGAAACAATAATGAGTGCAAAAGTTTCTATGGCAGAAAACAGATTTTACCTGATGCATGAAACGGATCCAGAAGCGAGATTCTTGGCTATGGAAAGGCTCGCGGCCAGATTGTCCAACCTGAACAAGGAGATAATAGGAACAATAGAATCGTACGCGAAGGAAAATGGTGTAGTGCCAAACGAATATTACATGCAAAATTATGAATCATTAGTTTCTTCGAACGAAAAGCAGATTGAGCAGATAAAGGCAAGGCTAAGGAAATAAAAATATATAGAAGAGGCACATTTCAGGCTTATTCCCTGATTATGTTCTTTATCAGATAATGCAGGCCGACAAGCCGGTTTATCGCTATTTTATCATCAGCTATACCGCTTGAGATTTCTTCACGCCTTAATAGTGCTATGTTATAGCCCTTTTTCCTACCCTCGACCATGGAAAAAGACTTATTTACCAGGTTCCTGTACCTGTTCGATGGCATAGAATCATGCGCGTAAATCAGCGATTCGAAAAGTTCAACAGTAAGCGTTCCGATAAGCTCCTTATCTTCAAAGTCTACAGAGTTGTGCTCCATTATCTCTTTTATTGCAAAAGAGTTTATCGCAACCTTGTTCAGTAATTTTATTGCCTTCCTGCAGTAATTGGGATCGTCAAGCAGCTTATCTGCCAGCATTATATTGAGCTCCATAAGGCTCTTTTTCGAATTATCGACTTTGTATATCTCACCGATATCGGCAGATACGTCCACCACGGCTGTTATATCCAGTACCAAGTTTGAGAATAAGGCCTTTGACTTTTCACCACTAGTTGCATCTTTAGAATACTGGCTTGATACTATGGACTTTAGTTTTTCCATAAAACTTCCGAAAAGCCCCTGTGTTGATAATTTTCGCATTTCCGAATGGACAATGGTGTCGTCAACAGAATATAGATTGCGCATTTTTTTGAGGTGATTATAGCTTCGCTCGAAGATATCGCCGTACTTAGTGAACAAATCCTCCTTTAATGTTTCCCTGTATCGGCCTGCCTTCTTAGAATCGCTTCCTGAAACCATAATTAGATTATTTAGAGCCAATAATATTTATTGCTTGGTTATTTGCCGAAAATGGGACAGGGGCACAGCGTTACCCTTCTTACAACATGATTGCAAGAAAGGCATTAATGGTTTTGCAGGAAAACAAGTATTGTGGTAATATGGCCGACTTTAAATGGCTTGGACATGCAGCATGGCTTATGGATTTCGGTTCTGTGAAGGCCATCATAGACCCGTTTTTGGACAGCAATCCCTCTTCGGCAATGAAAAGCTCTGAGATAAGCGGCATAGACTATGTGTTTGTAACGCATAACCACTTTGACCATATGGGCGATGCGGTGAAGATAGCAAACGCGAACAACGCAAAACTGGTTGCAGTGTTTGAAACAGTGGAAGAGGCCAAGAAGGCAGGGCTCAAGGAGGATTTGGCGTTAGGCATGAACATAGGCACTTATGCAAATCTGGGAAAGCTTGAGGCTGCACTCACGCCTGCAGCGCATAGCGGAAATCCATCAGGCTTCGTGATAAGATGCAGTGGAATTACGGTATATCATGCCGGCGATACAGGCCTTTTTGGTGACATGAAGCTCATAGGCGAGATGTACAAGCCAGACATAGCTATGCTTCCGATAGGGGGCTTTTTCACCATGGGCCCTAAAGAAGCGGCTACGGCTGCCGAATGGCTTGGAGCAAAGGTGGTGCTTCCGATGCACTTCAACACATTCCCAGTAATACGGCAAAACCCTGAAGAGCTCAAGGAGATGCTAAGCGGCAAGGCTGAAGTGCCAATAATGAAGTCTGGAGATGTTTACACGCTCAAAAATACCTAGTAAAGCTTGACCAAGGGCAAAGCGCTAGATAAGATATAAATAAAAACGGTGTTGAAATGATGGATACGATACAAGTCGGGGAATATAGCATAGATGCAGAAATATCTAGAAAACCAGGTTCGAAGCTGAACATAGTCATAGCACACGGCGGCAATAACAACATGAACCACAGTTTAATACAGAAACTTTTTGATGCCTTTGTGGATAAATATTCAGTACTAAGATTCAACTTCTCATTCGTCAACGAAGGCAGAATCGCAATGGGTAATGTAGGTAAAAGCGAAGCAGAACTGACGGCGTGCATAAAATATATAGGTACAGATAACGTGGTACTTATAGGCAAATCCTATGGTGGCTATGTATCTACCTTGCTCGCAGGCAGAGATGATCTCGGTATAAAAAAGGTCATTGCATTAGGCTACCCGCTCCATAAACCAGATAAACCTAACGAAGTCAGATTCGAGCTCACACATATACACCTAGAAAGTGCCATGCTTCCTGTTGAGTTTATAGTGGGAGATTCAGATCATGTTTGGGATGTTGAAAAAGCGCCGCCGATATTGGCAAAGTATAAGCTAAACGTGATAGAAAACGCAGACCATTCGTTTAAACCTGTCAGACCCGGGAGCACAGTTGATGAGAATGAAGATAAAGCAGTAGGTATTGCCAAGCGCATAGTCTCTGAAGTCGATAATGAACTAACAGAATAAAATTTATTTATTCGGCAGTTGGAAGGCGTTTGTTTTCAGGTTTTTGTGAAGCTGTTGAAACGTGAAGCCTTTTCCTCTTTCAGGCTTATGGGGTTGAATATGGCAACCTTTACCTTGTTCTTGTACCTGAGCCTTGCGCTGTAAAAGGGGACGTAGAAAACCGAGTACGATTCAAGCCTGCACCCCGGATAGTTGTTGTCTACCAATTTAGGTATGGCTTTAGTGTCCATATCAAATACAGTTCCTTCAGGCTCGGTTTCAAGAGTTTGCGGCATTGAAAAGCTTTTCTTTGGTATGGCCTTTGACCTGTAGTCCTTTCCATCAAAATCCACCAGCGACCTGCTTTCAAGGCTTATCAGCAGCTTCTCAGCTACAGCAACATCCATATTGCATTCCTTGGCAAGCCGCTCGGCCTTTGAACGTTTGAACCTCCTCAGAGTTTCGAGGGCCGACAGCTCTTTCTCGTTGAGCTTATGGATTCTTTGCGGCGCGTGCCTCAGTATTTTTATGTCCTTTCCGATGGAAACTTCGCGCATGCTGCTGTCGTATATCGCTTCAAACTCCCTGTAATCCGAGCCCTTGCCTACAGGGACCAGCAGTTTTAGGCTTACGAACGGCACGTAAACAGTGTCAAGCGATTCTATGGAGTAATTATTCTTGCGCATTATCTTAGCCAGGGCGCTTTTTGTTCCCTGCAGCCTTTGCATGAGCTCCTCCTTTTCATGCGCCGCAGATATTATCTGCAATTTCTCTGATTTCTCTGCATCTTGTCTGTCTCCGGCGGCTTCCCGCGGCTTTCTCGGGTTTTGCCTCGGAACGGTGGGCTTTCTGATAGCAGCGGCGCTGCTAAGCTGAGCAACTATGGACTCTATGCTCACGTCTGCCTTTTCGCTGTAATCTATGGACGGAGTGCTCCCCGAATGTACGACGCTCCTGTCTTTTACCTTGAAGACCTCGTCCTTGCCTATGCCGAAAGGCATGAACTCCCCAGTGCTGAGCTTTGCCACCTCTTCCATGCGCTTCCTGTTTTCCAGGAGTATGCTTATGCTGTCGAAATCGTTCTCTATCGTTAGCCTTCCTATGAAACCGTATGAGCACTGCGCCAGAACGTTCTTGCTTATGTTCGCGGGCCTCTGCGTCGCAACCATCAGTCCTATGCCCCTTTTTCTTCCCCTGACACTGACCTCTTCGATTATGTTTATCCTGCCTTTCACTACCTGCGGCACGAACTTGTCGGCCTCTTCTATTATTATCAAGTATGGAGCCCTGAGCTGTTCTTCAACGGCGTAAAGCGCTTTTATTGCATTATAGACCGCTTGCTGTGGGTCTATCACGTCTGAAACGTCCATGACTATAGGCTTCTTCGCCTGTATGCTTTGCCTGAAAAGAAGCTCGTAGTTTGTTTCTATGCCTACATTCGATTCCGGACCGTTGCCCACAACCAAGAGGCCGTAGGCCTTGCCGAGGTTAACGTATTCGCCCTCAGTGTCTATTATGAGAAACGGAAGATGCGCCCTCGCAAGCTCTTCCGCAAAAACCCCTATCAGAAAAGATTTTCCTGAGCCGCTCTGACCTATCACGCAGCACCTTCCAGTCACTATGCGCTGGGCGTCTATGTCAACCCCGTCTGCAATGTTTATCTGCATGGATTATACCTGAACCATTGATATTAGACAAGCTTTAGCTTGCTTCTTAAATTATTATGTTGTAAAATTTGCGGTGAGTATAGCGTTCGAATTTAGTGAAAGTGTCGTCTGTAAGGAGTTTGAATTTATTATGTTGGATGTCTGCGAGGTTATGGTCCAGTGGCCGAACGAATACCCGTTTGGTGGTACTGCGTATATCGTATAATTCTCTTTCTCCAATGGGATTATTATCCCGTTGCTGTAGCTTATGCCGTTTATAACAACCCTGCCGTTGCTCGGATTTGTTTTTATCGAAAGGTTAACCAGGTTTGCAGAACCTGGGGATATCTGCTGTATTGAAGTTCCCGTAGAAACGTACGGACCGGAACAGGACGCGCCCTTGCATATGTAATAGCTTAGCTTGAAGCTCGTGCTCGTGCTGCTGTACATTGGCGGCTCTACTGTCCCGTATATGTCTGCCGTGCATATGACCTCACTTCCGGCATGCGCCCTTGAGGGCAAACAGGTTCCGCTGCTGTTAACCGTCCCTTTCCCTCCAACGTTAGTAGTAGTTACGTTAAATGGTTCTGCAGTAAAATTCAAAGTTACCCCCATGTTGTTTACGAATATAAGGGTAAATTTTATGGGATTCCCGGATTTTGTATATGGCGCAAGATAGGTGTGCATGCAAAGCATAAGCGGTTCTATATTGCAGCTTGATGATAGATACTGCACTGGGGCAAATGGCCCGTTAAGCACAAAAACCAGAGCCACGACCATGGCTATCAATATCAAAGCCCACGAATAAACACTGAGCATTTCCACTGCCGATTGCAACTTTTGGTTGCGTTTATCGGAATGTTTTGCCTTATCCATGACCTCCATTGATATACCTTGTATCGTCAATTATTTATATAGTACAGATTGATGGCAGTTTACCCGTAAAAGTCTTTTGGCATAAAGCTTAAATATAAAAAACGCTAATAGTTAATGTGGTGGTGCGATGAGGAATCAAGAGCACAAAAATTCAAAGAAGACCAAGGCAGAACTTAAAAAAATGATAAAAGGCAAATACAGGTCAAAGGACCCGCACAAGGAACTGTATTCCAAGGGATACCATGAGGTAAAATATTCCAAGGAACATATATGCCCTATTTGCGGAAGCAGGATAGATGAAAACGGCATGTGCGCGTGCGGAGCGGGAGATTAATAAATCATTTGTAAAACTGCCAAAGCTTAACTTTTTATTACTGTCTTACCGTTATTTCTTTGATGTGGAGGGAGAAAAAAAGCAGTAATGATTTGCAAACGGTGTTTGACGAGAGGCTTAGCCTTGCCCACAGGAATTGGGTTCTTTTGAACTCTAATTTTACCGACGACGATATTGTCAAGGTGGCGTTATGCGCAAAATACCCGACGCTATCCATTTCTGCTTTCTCGTTGATCAAGGATGAGGCACGCAAAACCAACACGCTGATAAAACTTTTTGGCGAAGCAGAGCCTTATATGGTAATGGCAATAGCATACTCAGCTATAAAAGAGATAAAATCGCAAAGGCTGCTTTGGGATATATACGCACATCCGAACACTCCGAAGGAGTTAAAGCCGTACATAGAAGACGCGATAAATGGTACCAGTACGAGCATTCCGGCGCTATCGCGTTTAATAAGGGTGGGAAAGCCCAAAGACAAATTCTCCGAAGATTGAACAGTCAAAGATCCTTCTCGTCGATGTTGTGGCCCAACAGCTTGGCCTTGGCCTTTAGGTGCTCACGCATAATTTTGTTTTTCGGCTTTATGTGTATGCCGTAAGGTTCGACGTCAATGCCGTGCTTCCTCAAGCCTTCTATCTTCTTTGGATTGTTAGTCATCAGCCTGACCTTCTTAACCCCTAATTTTTTAAGTATTGCCGCAGATACGGCAAACGACCTGTTTTCCTGAGGATAACCCAGAAACTTGTATGCATCATATATGCTTATGGGCTTCCCGTCCTTTGACCGGGCTCCTACGACCCTGCCGTTTTTCCACGTAAACGCTTTTGAATATGCTTTTACCTTAGCTTCTATGCCGTTGCCTGCACCTTCCTGGTTCATGTAGATTACAATGCCTGAACCTGCTTTTCTTATGCGCTTTAGCGCTTCTTCCAGCTCCTCCCTGCATTCGCAGTTCGTAGCATGGAAAAGTTCACTCGTGCCGCATGCCGAATGCACCCTTAACAGCGTGCGCGAGCTTCTTTTCAGGCTTTTTGCAGCGTTTCCGTAAACTATGGCAGTATGAAACTGGCCGTTTGTCATATCGCCGAAAACGATGTATGTCCAGCTTCCATATTCAGTTGGAAGAGGCGTGCCCGCCAGCATTTTTACTATTTCATTATTGTGCAGCTTTGCGCTCTTCATGTTTGCGTTTTCTATCGCTGCAGGGTTTTTCCACAGCTCTTCAAAAAGCCTTCTTTCTTCCGGGTAACGCATCACTCTCTTCAAAACACACGCCTTGCCTCTATGAGTTTCTGTATGCTTGTAGTAGGCACTGAATCTTTGTTTATCTCCTGCTCCGCAGGATACTTTTCCATGTAGTTTGGTATGTTTGCCTCTAGCCTTTGCTCGAAAGTAGGTATTAGCTCGTTCTTGTAGAATACCCCTACAGGTATTTTGTCCTCAGGCACGTATGCGTTGTTAAGCGCCTGTGTCATCTTTGCCATGGTTTCAGATGGATCGTGGACCTCGGGATCATCTTGGAGCTTGAATATCCTCTCTTTGTACCATTCGTTGGTGTTTATGTCGTTGTATGTGGGGCACGGCTGCAGTATGTCTATCAGGCCCATGCCTTTGTGCTGCACCGCCTGTTTTATCAGCTCCTTTGTCATTGCAGTATCGTAAGCAAAGCTTCTAGCCACAAACGTGTATCCTGATGCTATCGCAAGAGCTACAGGATTTATCGGACCGTTTATATTGGGCTTCGGAAGCGCCTTGGTCTTTTCACCCATAGGCATTGTCGGAGCGGCCTGGCCTTTTGTCAGTCCGTAGACCCTGTTGTCATGCACTATCATAGTCATATCCGCATTGCGCCTCCCAGCACTCACAAAATGGCCCACACCTATGCCGAAAGTATCTCCGTCCCCTGCATCTACGATGACCTTCATGCTTGGATTTGCAAGCTTTATCCCGACTGCAAATGCCAGTGACCTGCCGTGCAGCGTGTGCACGCCGGATATAGGGCCTGATACGAAATGCGGCAGTTTGCCGGAACATCCTACCCCAGACACGATAACAGCATCAGTGAAGTCAAGCTTTAGCTCGCTGAGCGCGGATTCCACGCTTCTCAGTATTCCGAAATCTCCGCATCCTGGGCACCAATCGTTGAATTCGAGCGCTTCATTTACCTCCATTCAAAACCACCTTTTTAGTATTATTTTTAACTATGTCAGACACAGCAGATATTATCTCGTCTTTGGTTATCGGCCTGCCGTTCCATTTGAGTATGTAATTTGTAGGCATTATGCCGAGGTTCTCAGTCATCACTTCCGCACCCTGGGCGTTATAGTTGTTCTCTATCGCTATTATCCTTTTTTTACCGGCAAGGGCTTTTGATATTGTCTCTTTTGGGTATGGGCTGAACATCCTTACCTGGACCATTTCCACGTTTATGCCTGCATTTTTGAGGTCATCCATGGAGTCGATTATTGCACCCTTCGGAGATCCCCACGTCAGCAGTACAGTATCTGCATTCCCGATTATATTAACTCTCTTTTCTTCGGGGAGGTATTCTTCAGCAGCTTTTGCTTTTTTTATCCTTTTTTCGTACATTGCAGTCCTATTAGTGCTAGCCTCGGTTATATGGCCGTATTCGTTGTGTTCATCTCCAGTGTAGTACATCTTTGCGTGGGCCAGGAACGCCCTAGGCGAAATTCCATCATCTGTAATCTCGAACCTTTTGTATGATTCGGGTTCGTCTGGAAACACTATCTTTCCGCGGTTTATTTTGGCGCTTCCCTGCTGCAATATGGATTCATCAGCCACGGAATATGCGTTTGCAAGCGTTTTTTCAACAATGTGTATTACAGGAGTTTGGCATATTTCTGCAAGGTTCATGCCGTTTATCGCATCCTCGAATATCTCTGCATGGTCCCCTGAGGCGAGAACTATTCTGGTAAACTCGCCGTGCCCTGCGTTCAGCGCCAGCTTCAAATCCGACTGACCGCTCCTAGTAGGCAAGCCGGTGGCAGGGGAACCCCTCATGTAATATGTCACAAGCACAGGAACCTCGTTCATGCCAGCCCAGCTTATGCCCTCGTTCATCAGCGAGAAACCAGGTCCAGAGGTAGCAGTGGCAGCCCTTGCCCCTGTTAACGCAGCGCCATTAGCTGCGTTTATGGCTGCGAGCTCGTCCTCTGTCTGGAGCACAACCACACCGCGTTGTTCGTTGCCGTTGGCTAAAATCTGGTTTGCCTCTATGTAGGTGCTTTCGTCGCTTGCCGGGGTTATTGGGTAATAAGACTGGAAACCAAGACCCGCATAGAGCTTGCCTAGCGCAGATATAGTGTTGCCGTCAAACTGTACCCTGTGGCCCTGCTTGGGCAATTCCTTTAAGTTATAAACGTTTTTAGCTGCTGCAATACCGGATTGTACGGCAAGTGTGTTTAGGTTCAGGAACTTCTCGTTCTTCGCGAAAGTAAATTTTATCGCATCCAACATGAATGACTGGTCAAGGCCCAGCAAGCCGAAAGATGCCCCTGCGCACAGCATGTTCCTTGCTTTTTCTGCGATGAACGGATCCATCTTCAACTGGTTTATTATGTTTTTCATTATCGGGCCATAGTCAATCGCGAGTGTTTTGACCCCTTTCCCCTGCACGTATTTTACTACGTCTGCTATCGTGATGCCTAGTCCAGCTTTTTCCAGTATGGAAGCCTGCTCCTTCGCCAGTTCCGGTTCCATGGACCTTACCTTGTCCATAGACATAGGCTCAAGCGCCTTGTCGTATATCAGCCAGTCCTTTACCTCGTCGAAATGCTGGAACACTGTCTCTGCATCGAAAGTGGCAAGAATGTTTACCTTTGACTCTATGCTATGCTGAGGCTCGTCGCTGATAACGACATTGAAGTAGCTGTGCCTGCTTTTTATGTTTGAAAAATATTCCCTGCTCCCGAAAATATAATAACCAGATTTTGCAACAGCATTACCGAATATGTTTGCAGAAGTGTCAACGCCAGTACCCTGTGCACCGCCTATCATCCAGCTCAATCTCATGAATACACCTATTCAGAATTTCTATTTAAACGCTAAAATACTTTCCTATTTGCAGGTTTATTTAGGTCATATAGCTCTATGGCTTTTAGGGCTCTAATATCTTACAGCAAATGACCTTCTCTATGCCTTAAAAACCAGGTAGCACCATGTAGGTATTATATGTCCTGAGATATCCTGTCTTCTGATATAATTTCTGTAGTTTCATCGCCCGAACAGACGCTTCCATTACTGTATCTCGCAATCCAGAAACGCCCTTTGAACTATCTTAGCCTGTGCTTCGGAATTTCTTTTAGTACCACGTATGGTGAATACCTATTTGACAACTGCATGGTAAAAGATTCTGATATTGTATCTTATGTGCTAGTTCCATGTAACATGCATATATACATAGACGTCTTCGAATGAGAATTTTATACCTTTGGGCTGTGGTTATTTTAGGGTCAGTAGAGTTTACTGAAGTCTCTATGATGTTTAAGTGTTGGCAATGGTGCCGGTGATTGTGTTTGTGGATGTGTTGACGATGCTAACGGTGCTGTTGTAGTTTGTTACATAGGCGTAGGCGCCGGAGGGGGCGAAAGCTACGCCTTGAGGAAGATAAAATCCAGTAATGGTGCCGGTGATTGTGTTTGTGGATGTGCTGACAATTTTGACAGTATAAGCATTGCCGTCTGCGACATAGGCGTAGGCGCCGGAGGGGGCGAAAGCTACGCCGAGAGGATTGTTAACAAATCCGGTAATGGTGCCGGTGATTGTGTTTGTGGATGTGCTGACGATGCTGACTGTGCTGTTGCCGTAGTTTGCGACATAGGCGTAGGCGCCGGAGGGGGAGATAGCTACGGCATCAGGACTATAAAACCCGCCAATGGTACCTGTAATCGTGTTTGTGGATGTGTTGAAAATGCTGACGGTGGTGCGGTTGGAGTTTGTGACATAGGCGTAGGCGCCGGAGGGGGCGAAGGCTACCCCAGCAGGAGAATCAAATCCACCAATAGTACTGATGATTGTGTTTGTGGATGTGCTGACAATACAGATACTGTTGACGTAGATGCACGCTGTGGCATAGGCGTAGGCGCCGGAGGGGGAGATAGCTACACCAGGCATACCAAATTCGCTAACGGCGGTGGTGTGGTTTGTGATTGTATTTGTAGATGTGTTGACAATGCTTATGCCACCGTAGGGGATGATAATAGCGTCGTCTACGACATAGGCGTAGGCGCCGGAGGGGGAGATAGCTACGCCGTAAGGATCAGTAAATCCGATGGTTGTGGTGGTGGTTGTGGTGGTCTTGAATACCGCAGTTTCGTTTATTGGATTGTTGAGGGTGACTGACGTGCTTGCATCCGTGCCGGAATAGCATCCTGTGCCTGCACATGTCCAGTTCGCGAAAACGTAATGGCCCGTTGTGTTCGGAGTCTCCGATATGGTTACGCTACTTGAGGGTGCATACCATGAAGTACCAGGCGAAACGCTTCCTCCTGCAGAAGGAGATGCGACTTCGTATAGTTCGTATTGCTCCGAATACGATGCGGTTATACTCTGGGTCTTGCATGCGGATACAGTTATGTTGCCAGAATTGCCAGTAGAAGTTATTCCGTCTATCGTGACGCTGTTGAATACAAACCTTGTACCTGAGGAATTGTAAATTATGGGTTCGAAATTATATATATGCGTTGTGTTGCACCCCCAGGCGAAAGGCGTTGGCCGCTTTGTCAACTGCGAGTATGAATACGCAACGCCGTCAATAGCAGTTATGGATGACGGAGAGCTTTGCAACGATGAAGGTATGTTCGATGCATTGAAGAATATAGGGACAACAGGTATGAAGTTTATCGTTTTTGATGCGTTAACGCCTGCATAACTTGCGGTTACAGTAACGTTGGAGGCTTTGGTGCCCCATATGTAATCTATTGCCTGACCGTTTGTGCCAGAGGTGGCATATTTACTCTGAAGCGAATACGGAGGTACAGCGTTGGTGCCGTTGTTGGTAAACTTTGCGGTGAAGTTTATAGTGGCGCCGCTTTGCGCGTAGCCGAGAAGGTCTATGGTGGCTGTGAGTTTATCCTTTGCGTTGTTTGCCAGGTTTGTTAAATTTTGCACCGAAAGAGATACTGTATAACTTGGGGCTATTAAAGGTTCTGCATGTGCGCTGTATAAGCCTTTGTATGTTTCTTTTGGAACTGTCGCACATGAAGAAGGCGACGACACACTTGAAGCCAAACCGCAGTAGGAAACGTTAAGATATATGTTTCCAGTAAAGAACTGGCCTAGCGAAGACGATACTCCAGATACAGGAAGCACACATATTATGGAGCCACCAGAAAGAACAAACGAAGGTTTGCATGAAACCGCTGTGGTGTTTTTGCCGTTAACGTTTGCATATATTTTGGGATTAAGAATAGGATACTCATTAGGGTTTGTTATGAAAAAGCCAACGACTGTTGCATGTGTCGTGGTGTTTGTGCCGAATACCATGTCTTGGCATACCGCACCGGTTACGAAACTGCATGTGGATGGAACTATCACTTTGGGAACTGCAATATACAGATAGAGCAAAGATATCACAATAGCAAGAATCAGTATCGCCCAACCATACGTTATTAGGTATTCTATTGCGGATTGTGCTTTACCCGTTTAATCACGCCTTGCTATCCTCTAATATCTAATATATTTTTAGCATGGCAATATATAAAAAGGCATGGCAATATATAAAAATAGATATAAAAGTAGGAAGTTGACTTGTATATCCACTATGTTAACTTTCCCAACAGCAAGAATAATAGTTGTGTCATCAATTAACCCATTTATCACCTTAAACATTCTTAATCTTTTCTTTCATAAAATTATGTGTTACTATTCATCACCACATATTTTGTGTGATATACCGACTTACATAATTGCGGGTGGTGGAGTTCGTCTTTCACATATTCCGGTAGAATAGGGTACCATCAACGCCCACCATTTGCCTCATTCATTAGGCAAGGTATTCCCTGTACTCTTTGAGTATACAGTAGATTGTTACCAGTAATCTCCTTGCAACCGCAATCTTTGCCTTTTTCATCCCTGACCTTTATACTATTATACGCATCAGTTATCCACGAATCAGAGTTGTATATGTGTATTTGAACGCACTGGAGGAGAAGGTGCTTCAAGAAGGTTATTAACTTTCGAGATGTGATCCTTCTATTCCTTGTTGCCAGACCGGTGCATAATTGGTGCAAGACCTGCATATGCACATAAGTTTTCTATTGTAAAGAACCAGTCCTTTGTCGTAGGTACATATCCCTCTGTAGTTATATTCCCATTGTCTTCCACAACAATATAACCACTTTCCTTTCCCACATCTATTGCTACATTCATGATTTCATCGAATACCCATGACGCTGCAAAATTATTTGGCTTGTTGCGGTGAACGTAGCCTTAAAGGGCAATGTTGCCGGTGATTGTGTTTGTGGATGTGCTGACAATGCTGACGGTAGTATTGCCGCCGTTTGTGACATAGACCGTTGCACCTGATGGAGAGAAAGATACATCCAAAGGATTATCAAATCCTGTAATGGTGCCGGTGATTGTGTTTGTGGATGTGTTGAGAATGCTGACTGTGTTGTTAGCGACGTTTGTGACGTAGGCGTAGGCACCCGAAGGATAGAAAGCCACATCACCAGGCTTATTAAACCCTGTAATGGTGCCAGTGATTGTGTTTGTGGATGTGCTGACAATGCTGACTGTGCTGTTGCCATAGTTTGTGACGTAGGCGTAGGCACCTGAGGGAGAGAAAGCCACACCGCTAGGGTTATCGAATCCCGTAATAGTGCCGGTGATTATGCGAGTAGATGTGTTGACAATGCTTGCGGTGTCGTTGTCGGAGTTTGTTAGATAAGCAGATGCACCTGAGGGAGAGAAAGCCACACCGCTAGGGTTATCGAATCCCGTAATAGTGCCTATGCGTGCAATTGAATTTGTGCGAATAACTCTTACCCTGTTGTTGGGATTTGTGATATAAGAGTATGCACCAGAGGAAGGATAGAAAGCTATTGCATTACCGGCAAAAGCAGTCCCTGAAAGCAGAATTGCAGCCTGGTTGTCGGCCGTGTTGATAATGAATAGGTCGTAGGGTGGGGTCGTGACATAGGCTTCTCCTCCTCCGAAGGAGGCGTTTGGGTCGAAAGCTACACCCATGGATGGAATAAATCCTGGAATGGTTGTGGTGGTGGTTGTGGTGGTCTTGAATACCGCAGTTTCGTTTATTGGATTGTTGAGGGTGACTGACGTGCTTGCATCCGTGCCGGAATAGCATCCTGTGCCTGCACATGTCCAGTTCGCGAAAACGTAATGGCCCGTTGTGTTCGGAGTCTCCGATATGGTTACGCTACTTGAGGGTGCATACCATGAAGTACCAGGCGAAACGCTTCCTCCTGCAGAAGGAGATGCGACTTCGTATAGTTCGTATTGCTCCGAATACGATGCGGTTATACTCTGGGTCTTGCATGCGGATACAGTTATGTTGCCAGAATTGCCAGTAGAAGTTATTCCGTCTATCGTGACGCTGTTGAATACAAACCTTGTACCTGAGGAATTGTAAATTATGGGTTCGAAATCATACGTGTGCGTGGTGTTGCAACCCCAGGCGAAAGACGTTGGCCTCTTTGTCAGCTGCAAGTATGAATACGCAACGCCGTCAATAGCGGCTATGGATGACGGAGAGCTTTGCAACGATGAAGGTATGTTTGATATGTTGAAGAATATAGGGACAACAGGTATGAAGTTTATCGTTTTTGATGCGTTAATACCTGCATAACTTGCGGTTACAGTAACGTTGGAGGCTTTGGTGCCCCATATGTAATCTATTGCCTGGCCGTTTGTGCCAGAGGTAACATACTGACTCTGAAGCGAATACGGAGGTACAGCGTTGGTGCCGTTGTTGGTAAACTTTGCGGTGAAGTTTATAGTGGCGCCGCTTTGAACGTAGCCGAGAAGGTTTATGGTAGCCGTGAGTTTATCCTTTGCGTTGTTGGCAAAGTTTGTTGAATTTTGCACCGAAAGAGATACTGTATAACTTGGGGCTATTAAAGGTTCTGCATGTGCGCTGTATAAGCCTTTGTAGGTTTCTTTTGGAGCTGTTGCGCATGAAGAAGGCGACGACACACTTGAAGCCAAACCGCAGTAGGAAACGTTAAGATATATGTTTCCAGTAAAGAACTGGCCTAGCGAAGACGATACTCCAGATACGGGAAGCACGCATATTATGGAGCCACCGGAAAGAACAAACGAAGGTTTGCATGAAACCGCTGTGGTGTTTTTGCCGTTCACGGTTGCATATATTTTTGGATTAAGAATAGGATACTCATTAGGGTTTGTTATGAAAAAGCCAACGACTGTTGCATGTGTCGTGGTGTTTGTGCCGAATACCATGTCTTGGCATACCGCACCGGTTACGAAGCTGCACGTGGAAGGAACTATCACTTTGGGAACTGCAATATACAGATAGAGCAAAGATATCACAACAGCAACAATCAGTATCGCCCAACCATACGTTATTAGGTATTCTATTGCGGATTGTGCTTTACCCGTTTAATCACGCCTTGCTATCCTCTAATATCTAATATATTTTTAGTATAGCAATATATAAAAAGGCACGCAAATATAAAAAGACATAGTAACATATAAAAATGTTAGTTTCTTAATTAAGCAGTCTGTTTTAGTGAAAACTTGGAAATAGATACCAGAACCATGCTTTTATGCAGAACAGGCATAAAGATCGGAAGTCAGTTTACTAAGAACTGATTGGGTTATGCTCATCGGAAGCCATTAAGCATTATTTCCAGAAATGTTTCTTTCTGCCTGAAGTGTCTGTACCATCCAGTTCGGCGTATTTTTTTATGAGCTCTTCCTGTTCGGCTGTAAGCTTCTTTGGCATGTCCACCTGTATGCGTATTATTTCATCCCCCACGCCGGACCTGTTGAACCTTGGCACACCCTTTCCCCTTATTACTGCTGTATCGCCGCTTTGGGCGCCGGGAGTTATCCTGATGCTCTCAGAGCCGTCTATAGTGGGAGCTTCCACGCTTCCCCCGAGGATTGCAGTATAAAATGGTATGTGCACTGTAGTCACCAAGTCGTCGCCTTTCCTCTTAAATCTCGGGTCGGGCTCGATTTCTACGTCTATGTACAAATCTCCCCTCCTAGAGCTCCCGTAGTCTCCCAAGCCGCGCAGTCTTAATCTGGTTCCTGTATCTACGCCTTTTGGTATTTCTACTTCCACGTGGTCCTCTTTCTGGATTCTTCCGGTGCCGCTGCACTTCTTGCATTTCTTTTCCGGCACTTTGCCCGCACCGCCGCAAGCAGGGCACGTGGTTATAGTTTGCATGACCCCAAATGGAGTCCTCCTTGCATTGGCCACCTGTCCGCGACCGTTGCATGTCGGACATGCGATAACCTTAGACCCAGGTTCTGCACCCGAGCCCGTGCACCTGTCGCACTGAGCTATGTGCCTGAGGCTTATGGTCTTTGAAGTGCCGTTGACAGCTTCGAGCATCGATATTTTTACCTTTGCAAGTATGTCGTTGCCGCGCGAGCCCTGGCCGTATTGCGATCCCCTGTTGAACAGGTTGTCAAATATGTCGTCAATATTGCCGAAGCCCGAGAACCCCTGCTCATTCACGTCGAAACCCATATTCCTGAATATGTTCTGGAAATCGAACCCTCTGAATATGTCTTCTTCCGAAAAGCGCTGGTTGAATTGGTCTGGGCCGTATGCATCGTACTGTTTGCGTTTTCCGGGATCGCTCAGAACTGCATACGCTTCGTTTATCTCCTTGAATTTCTCCTCTGCGTCTTTTCCCTTGTTCCTGTCTGGATGGTACTGCAGGGCCAGTTTCCTGTATGCCTGCTTTATCTCGTCTAGAGTTGCGCCTTTCTTTACGCCCAGCACTTCATAAAAATCCTTGGCCATTTCCTTGCCCCGATTATGATTCCTAATTTACCCAAGCTTTATATATAAACCTGTTTGCATGGGCTTGAAGCCCATGCAGGTATGTTCTTGCTCACTTCACCTTGAAGTCGGCATCCGTTGCGTCGCCTTTGTCATTTGTGTCGTCTGCTCCCGCGTCTGGACCAGTGTCTGGACCCGGTGACGGAGCCTCCTGGCCTTGGTTCGGTGTACCGTACATCGAGGAGCCTATGTCCTCCAAAGCCTTCTTCAGGTCGTCGGTCTTCGATTTGATGTCGTCGTAGTTGTCCGACTTGATGGCGTCTTCCACTGCAGCCTTTGCCTTTTCAACGTTTTCCTTTTGCTCAGGCTTCACCTTGTCCTTGAATTCCTCCAACGTATGCTCGGCGGTGAATATCATAGATTCGGCCGAATTCTTTATTTCTATCTGCTCCCTGAGCTTTTTGTCCTGCTCCTCGTACTGCTTGGCCTCGGACATCTTCTTCTCTATGTCAGCTTTGTTCATCTTGTGCGGCGCCACTATGTCCATGCTCTGCGCTTTGCCTGTCGCCTTGTCGGTTGCTGTTACGTGAAGTATGCCGTTTGAGTCTATGTCGAATGTCACCTCTATCTGCGGCACGCCGCGCCTTGACGGCGGTATTCCTGTGAGGGTAAACTTGCCCAGGTCTATGTTGTCCTTTGCCAGAGTCCTCTCGCCCTGCACCACATGGATGTCTACGCTCGTCTGGAAATCTGCGGCTGTGCTGAACACCTGCGATTTCTTCACAGGTATTGTTGTGTTCCTGTCTATTATAGGAGTAGCCACGCCGCCGAGAGTTTCTATGCTCAACGTAAGCGGTGTCACGTCAAGCAGCAGTATGTCCTTGACTTCGCCGGTCAGTACGCCGGCCTGTATCGCTGCGCCTAGGGCTACCGCTTCCATAGGATCTACTCCGCGCTCTATCTTCTTGCCTAGCAGTTGCTCGACATATCTTTGCACTATCGGCATCCTTGTGGGGCCTCCCACTAGTATCGTCTTGTCCAGCGCGCTCGGCTCCAGTTTAGCATCCTTCAAAGCCTGCATCACGGGCTTGGTGGACCTTTCGATTATCGGCACGACAAGGCTTTCGAGTTTGGCCCTTGTGAACTGGTACGTGAAGTGCACAGGCTGCCCGTTTTTCTGTGCCAAGAACGGAAGGTTTATCTCAGTGGTAAGCACCGTCGAGAGCTCGATTTTCGCCTTTTCGGCAGCTTCCTTGAGCCTCTGGAGCGCCTGCAGATCCTTTGTTATGTCCATTCCCGATTGACTCTTGAATTCCGAAACAAGGAACTCCACTATGACGTTGTCCATGTCCGTGCCGCCGAGCTGCGTATCGCCGCTTGTGGATTTGACCTCGAAAACACCGTTGCCGAATTCCATTATTGTAACGTCGAGCGTGCCTCCCCCGAGGTCGTACACCAATATCTTCATCTCCTTGTCCGTCTTGTCAAGCCCGTATGCGAGGCATGCCGCGGTTGGCTCGTTGACAAGCCTTACGACCTCCAAACCAGCTATGGCGCCTGCGTCCTTTGTGGCCTGCCTTTGGTTGTCGTTGAAGTATGCCGGCACTGTTATTACTGCCTTTTTGACTTCCTCTCCAAGAAAGGCTTCGGCATCCTTCTTTATTTTCTGGAGCAGAAGCGCAGAAAGCTCCTGCGGCTTATAGTCCTTTCCGTATATCTTGTACGTAAAGTCGCTGCCCATTTTCCTTTTGAATGCGGTTATTGTCCCTTCAGGGTTTGCAACGGCCTGTCGCCTCGCCGGTTCCCCAACCAGACGTTGGCCATCCTTCGTGAACGCAACATAGCTCGGAAACGCCTTGCCGTATAGCGATGCGCCCTCGCTGCTTGGTATTATTGTCGGCCTTCCGCCTTCAAGAACCGCCGCTGCGGAATTTGAAGTTCCAAGATCTATTCCTATTATTTTCATTCTTTCACCTTTTTAGTATTCGTTTTTTATTTATCCTCTTTTTTGTCGTTATTTCCTTCCTTATTTTCTTTCCCTTCACCGTTGTTTTCCTTACCGTGCGCAACAGCTCCGTTATTTGCATCGTTCTGCGGCTCCTTGGCTATTATTACCGCGGCAGGTCTCACGAGTATGCCGTTTATCTTGTATCCCTTTTTCAGCACCTCAAGCACCGTGCCAGGGTCGTCCTTTGGGCTATCCCTCGCCATCATTATCTCATTAGTGTACGGGTCGTATTTGCCTTTGGCCTCAACCTCGCGCAGACCCTCGGCCTTTAGCGAATCCATCAGGTTTGCATAGACCATTTTTATGCCCTTTGAAAGGTTTTCGTCACTGGATCCGCTTGACGATATCATCGCAAGTTCGAATTCGTCAATCACAGGCATTATGCGCTTCAGGATTTCGGCTTTGCCGACGTTCTTGGCGTTTTCGAGATCCGATGCCGAGCGTTTCTTGTAATTGTCGAATTCCGCTGCTAGCCTCAGGACCCTTTCCTTAAGCTCGTCGTATTCGCTTTTCGGAACGGTATCCGCAGGCTTTTTATCGGCGCTTTTTTGTTCCTGATTGTCGCCTTGCTGTGCTTTTGCGCTGCTCTCAAGCTTCTCCTCTTTCTTTTCGTCATTCTTTCCGTTTGACATTGCCAAATCCACCTTTTTGCATCTTTTTCTTGTTCTGCATCTCCCTCATCTGTTCTATGAGAACGCGGTCGAACTCCTGCGCGGCGTCGTGTATGCGCGAAAACTCCCTGTCTATGTCGTACTCTATCTCCTTTATCGTCGATGCGACGTCCATGGCGCGCAGATAGTACTTCCTGCCCCTTTTTGTAACCAATCCGGTGTTGATGAGCCTGTTGAGATGGTATATTACAGTGCTCCTGGCTATTCCCTCCTTTTTGCCTATCTCCGAGCTCGTTATGCCGGTATCGAGCCTTGAGGCTACGATAAGCTTCTCGAGTATCTGCTGGTCTAAAGCTTTTGCATTCTCTTCGCCTTCAGCCAATCCCAGGGCCTCGCAGAGCCACTTGACGAATTCCGTAGGTGTCCTGTTGGAAACCCGTTCCACAGTCCTTATTACTATGCGCATGCAACCGCAGGAATTATTATGAAACAAAAGATATAAATCTTTTTCGGTTTAATTATATTATAAATGGATATGTCAATTAAAAGTTGACAAATTGGTGATACCATGGAAAAGAACGAAAAGAAGAAAAATAAGGAAAACAGGCCCGAAGTGTACAGGCCGTCCGGAGCACTGGACAGCATAGAATGCCTTTTTTATTTTTCTTTTTGATGAGTAAGCAATAACTAATTTTGTATGTAAGGAATAGCATGCAGGAACGCATGACGATTGCAGCAATGCTCATGCTTGGAACAGCGTTCATATTCAACGCGTTCAACGCCGTTTATTATTACACGGTACCAGCACTGGCAGCTGGTTTAGGCATAATAGCAATATGCATGGCGCTGTGGGCTTATGATGCATTTACAGAAGTGCGGAACAGCAGTAACGGGAATAGGGCCATATTACAGATACGCAAAGGCACACTCATAGCCATGGCATTGGCAGAAGTTATGGTGTTGGTGCCTGATCTGTCGTTTGAATATGTCAAAACCATTTACATAAACAGCACATATGCCGCAATCATGTGCTTGGTAATAATATTCGCAACGCTCATCGCACACCTTGCACAAACACCCAAGAAAAATTACAAGAGAATACGAAATCATGCAGTGCAGCCTTATATTTCCATAGCCGCAGTCTTTTTCGGCTTGCTGGGATTGTATTCGCTATCTTTTTACTCGGGCAACGCATACCTTAATTCCCAGGCTTTCACAGGAGCAATGCTTTTCATGAATGAGGGGTTGCTTTTCATGCTTATATCCATAGTTTTATCGTTCGCTTGAATACAGCACCTAATCACGTATTTATTTATTGCTGTAGCAATATTATTCGATAGGATGCTAGACGGCAGAAGAAAAGGGCAAATCGCCCTCGAATTCCTTATAGTGTATTCGCTAGTGCTTTTGATATTTGTCATTATATTCGCCTTGGTAGTCAACCAGCGCGCCGCTTCTCTCGGACAGGACGAATACCAATCGTTGCAGCTCGCAGCACAGAATATAGCCATACATATGGACCAAGCGATAATTGCCGGGAACGGATATTCCGCCATAGTGCCAATTCCTCCGGTAACTAGCGAAAATCCATATAAACTGTTCATTTCGACCAGTGGGGTGGTGGAAGCCAACATAACAATAGGGATAACAAAGGCTGAGGCGATAGCTTATAGCTCTGCCAGGAACCTTGTAATAAACGGGACTGCGGTGACGAGTTTTAATGGTGTTACCCTATATAATGTTTCTACATACACGGGAAGCATAGAGATAACCAACGCGAACGGCGCCATATACATAGACGAGCTTCCGCCGAGCACATCGTTTCTGGCAGATTCGATGTATATACACAATAAAGGAATAACCAAAGCAGCTGAGTTGAATGGAAGTTCGGCCAATAGTTATATTTATGTAGGAACATCAAACACAATAACATTTGCGCCCAACGTAAATAGCTTTACGATGTCTGCATGGGTCAATATAGTTAACCAAGAAGAGCCTGCACCCGCATGCTACTGGAGCTACCACATAATCGGATTTGGAGGTTATCCTAACGGTGTAATCAGGGACTTGTGCAACAATGGGGGCGCACTGCAGATGGTGCGCGGTGGCAACCAGGAAATGGACTTTCCTTATAACAAAAGCGACTGGTATCTTGTTACAGGAGTTTACAATGCAAGCAGTTCCGATGTTGCACTTTATATAAACGGCAATTATTTCGGCGGCGGACCTGGAGGTACCGGACAGGCAACAACTGGCAATTTTGTAATAGGCAGCAATTTCGCCACGCCTATAGGAAACGTATTGGTAACAAACGTACAACTTTACAATTCTGCATTAACATCCAACCAGATCAAAGATATTTACGGAAGAGGGATTAGCGGTAGCCCGGTAAGCAGTGCAAATGTTGTTGGATGGTGGCCCTTGGATGGGAATGCGAACGACTACAGCGGCAGCGGAAACAACGGAGTAGCTTACAATATAAAGTATGTTAACTTAGCGCAGATAAATACGCATGCAACGCTTAGCAACGGTGACAACGCATCGCATGCATTGATTGGGGCTGATTCCAATACAGGCGGGGACATAATCTCGCCGCAGTACATAACCCAACCAAATTTAGCTTACGTAGCAGGCATAACTCATGCGAACGGAAACGCAACAGTGTTCTTGACCTCCAACACGCCCATACATTCGATATCCGGACAGGCTTTTCTTTTCAACGGGAATTCTTCCACAGCAGCAAATCTCAGAGGGTGGTGGCCTTTAGAAGAGAGCACAGGCAACAAGGTTTACGATTTCAGCGGCTATTTCAATGCCGGAAGTTTCACTGACCCACATTGGCAACCTTTACGTGAGACATCAACTGCATTCAAAGTTGCTGGATTTGACGGCAGCAGTTATGATAATGCGACTACCGCTGAGACTTATTCCCGCGGGATAACCATATCCGCATGGATAAATAATACAGGCACCGGCACATATGGGCAGAATATCGCAGAGGTTTCGGGCGGACCTTACACAAGTGAAGCTTTCGATATAGGAGTAACAGGCGCAAATGGACAGGCGGTAGCGAGGTGGAACAACCAAGCCAACAGCCTTAGCCCAGGGAGTGCTTCGGCCCCACAGCCAGCAGGAGGCACAATAACGGCGAATACACCATATTTGGTCACAGGCGTTTGGAATGGAGCCAACAACACGATAACTGTATATGTAAACGGTAACCCGGTTGCAACAAGCCCTGGGAACGGAACTTATGCAGAAGCAATAGGAAAGATAAATATAGGAGGTGCTTATGCGGGAATGAATGCCTTCAGCGGAAGGATAAGCAACGTACAGGTTTACAACACATCGCTGCAGCAAAGCTATATAAAAAAGATTTATCAAAACGGCATTGATGGCGCTCCGATAAACAATGTCGGCTTGGTAGGGTGGTTCCCGCTTGACGGAGAGCCGAACGACTATTCGACAAATAATTACCCGACGTCATCAAGCAATATAGCTTATTATAATGTTTATAACGTCAGTGCAGTTGCTGGCGTGCCTAACGGAATCAATGTAGCAAGTTTCAACGGCAGCAGTTCCGCAAGCAGCATTGCCATACCTCCGTTGGAAGTGCTCAACGGACATCATTCATACAGCATAAACACATGGCTTGAATACAAAGGAGGTTCGCAATATTTCGGCCAGAATCCATTTCCGATAGGCTGGCCAGGCTGCCATATGGGATTTATGTTTTCCGGAAGTTCCACTGTAGAATTTGCTAATTGGTATACATCCAACGCCAACAACCCACCAGGATGCCCCACCAGCGGCAGCGGAATCACGCCCACGGGAGCGTCGATATTGCCGAACGTGCTTTATATGCTAACCGGGACGTATAATGCCAGCACCGGGAAGCTAAATTTCTATGTCAACGGACAGTATTATTCCAACGCGACTGTCCCTAGTGGGGATTACCTAAGCAATTATACTGAAACTGGTTACATAGGGGATGCGCTTGACGGAAACACTGCAACAAAGTTCTTTAACGGGTCGGTTGCAGACCTGCAAATCTACAACATAAGCTTAACGCCATACGAAATAAAACAGCTGTATGCGAACGGATTGCCGCCTGCCAAAGGCTTTAATTTCTCAGTGGGGTAGTTTCTATGAAATATATGACGCGCACAAAAACGGAAAAAACATTCAAGGCGCAGTTCTGGAGCTTCGATATAATTTTTGCGATAGTCATATTTACTGTGGCGATGACCATACTGGCGTATACATGGTACAATATAGACAACCAGTTGGCATTAAGCTACGGAAGCGGCACTGAGACAATGCAGTTCGAAACGCAGGTGCTTACTGAAAGGATGCTTACGCCCGGTACACCTGCAGACTGGAACGCTTTGGTAAATACATCAAATGTGTCGACATGGAAAGACATAAGCATAGGTTTAACTACATCTTCCAACAGCAGCACGATATCGCCTAGCAAGGTTTATACGTTGATGGCTATGGCCAATTATAACAATTCCGACTACCAAGCGACAAAATCAGTTATGGGAATAGGCTATGATTATTATATAACGATAACAGGCAAGGATGTAAACATCAGGATAGGGGAGAATCCTGCTACGCACAACGCGTTAACCACTTATGTTTATAAGGCCAGGACGGTATTCGGCACAGAACCTGTGCTTATGAAAGTGATAGTCTGGACCAATGAGCCGGTAGCAATAAGCTGATAGCAATGGAACATAATGCACATAGCAAAAATTACAAAGCGTTCATATTTACGTTGGACGCTGTGTTCTCGCTTATAGTGGCAAGTGCTGCTGTCTCGTTGCTCCTTTATGTTCATTTTACCAGCCCGATAACCCCTGCAGCTGCACCTACGATAGAGGCGTTGAGCGTTATGCATAATATGCTGTCCACGCAGCTTGCAGGGATACTGGAAAGCGGTGTTGCTCTTCCACCAATGCAGGCATACAGGCTTCCGAGCAGCAGCGAACCGTTTGGGTATTCCGGTTTCCTTTCTAACGGCAGTTATATTTCTGCACCTACAGACCCCGTATCGCAAAACAGTTTTACGCTTTCCTTCTGGATAAAACCGGAAAGGCAAGGGAGATCTGTTAGCGGTTGCGGAGTTGGAGCAGGAAACAACGCAAGCGTCATACTGTACTTAGGGAACACTACTGATTCGGTTGAGGTAGCTTACAATTCCAGCGGCGGGATATACATAAACGGCTGGTACCCTGGCGGTTGCCCGATATCACCAGCTGGAAGCGTACCTATTAGAAAATGGACAAACGTTGTAGTAAGGCAAAACGCAACCGATATAATCATATTCATAAATGGGGTGCAGACGCCGTATATAGCAGCAAGCACGAGCACAGAAGTGCTGAAAGGTTTGCTATTGGGCACTGCTTTAGGGAATGGCGGCGCAAAGGGCAGCAGCAACCTGGGAGAATACAATTTCACGGGATACCTAGCAAATGTACAGCTGTACAATTCATCATTAACGCAAAGCAAAATATACCAGCTTTATAGAAGCGCAATAAACAGCGTTCCCATAAAAAATTCGAAGCTCGTAGGTTGGTGGCCTCTTGACAAAAACGCCAACGACTACAGCGGAAACGGCAATGACGGGATTCCGCACAACGTGAATTTCGTAGTTACTGGCTATCTGCCCATAGGGAGCTACAACGCCAGCATCAACGAGAGCATAGCTGAAACTTTAGGGGAGCTTTACCTTAACAACAACAGCATGTATGCAGAGTTCCTGCTCAATGATTCAGTGCTGGGGCAGCCGCGCGCCGGCATATACATAAATGGTAATTATTCCGGTTCCGAAAGCGTTTCATTTTTCAATACGACTAACGGCAGCTATGCAATAGTGTACAACAACAGCGTGCTTAATGTGGGCAGTCCGAATATGACCATATCCGCTTGGGTTTATGCAGAGGGATTGGGCACATGCGGCACTACCACTCCGTCGTGCATGGTTTTTGACAAGCAGGGCAGTTATGCGCTAGCGGTAAATTCTTCGGGTTCAGTATGCCTGCAGTTGCAAGGCACCAGCCTGGGCACCGCGTGGAACTGCACCATTCCAATTGTCCAGCCTAGGACATGGGCGCAGATAGGGTTTACAAGGAACTCCAGTATAGCCAACCTGAGCTATGACGGCGGAATGATTAAACCCGTATACGTTACCGGGAACGTGGTTGCCACAAGCAGCAATTCTATAGTTGGAGCAACAGGCAGCCCAGGAAGCATAACTGGAACGTTCAACGGATCCATAACAAACATCGAGATATATAATGAGACGCTCAATCCGCAAGAGTTCTATAGTCTTTACCTACAGGGAATAAGCGGAATGGCGTTGGGCAACTCCGAGCTTGTAGGATGGTGGCCGTTAGATGGAAATACTAACGACTACAGCGGGAACGGCGATGCTGCAATACCTTACAAAGTTACATATGAATCGATACCGTTCACCCCACCCAGCCTTTTGAATGCCTATACTGTAAGCAAATCTTCGATACCGCTGTCGCTTAATAGGGATGGCACGTTCCAAACTTATAACATAAGCGTGGTAATATGGCGCTGAAACACAAAAGCATTAGGAAGCCAAAGAGCAAGAAGGGCGTACTGCTGACGCTGTTGACGATAATAATATTCATACTAATGCTTGGGGAGGTAATCACTTACGTGGTGCTTAACATAAACTACGACAATCTTTCCGCCAGCGTTGCGCAAAGCCTTGCGTCGGGAAACTTCGCCCAGAATTTGGATTCCGGAATGAATGCTTTTCTGTATTCGAGCTTGTCGAAATCCATAAGCATAATTACCGCATTTGAAAGCACCCCTACACTTAGGAATGGCAACTTCATAAACGATTCGACACAGACGATCAGTACCTTACTGTACAACGGCACGCTGTATTCAAATACCATAGCATATTACAACAACAGCTTCCAAAAAGCAGTCAAGGAATTTGAGGCCGAGGCATTGACTGACGGCTTCTCTGCAAACCTTTCAAATATAACCCTGAGGATAAAGCAAAGTTCCCCTTTTAGGGTAGGCGTTTACGTGACCGGATTAGCGGCATTAAACACGAGCAGCGGGATATCACTTGATTATCCGATAAATGCAAATACGACCTCTAGCATAAATTCGAAGCCATCGCTGATAGGGGCCGAGCAGGGACTGAACGGAACATTGCAGGAAGCCCAACTGCCAAAGGCAACTGTTGTAGGGAATATTACAGCAGTTTCCGGCTCTATGAGCCCTTACATGTTCGCATACGGCAAGGTTATATATATATCAGGAGAGCCCATATGCAGCGACGTTGCAACCCAGTATACCAATGGGAATTACATACTCGCAACGCCCAATGCAGCCGATATAGGGCAAAATGTTTGCGGGATGGCAGGGCTTATAACCAACATATCCAATTCTTCGACGCCGCTTAAGCCGTATCTCGTTTACAAGAACGACAGCATAATGAGCTATCTGCAAAGCGATCCGAACTTGCTCATAGACGGCGCGGGGCTGGACCTGCTCAACACATCCGCAATACAGAGCAGCGCGGTTGGGGGCTTTTATTATCCATCACCCTACACGGCATCGTACCTGCAAAGGGCCGAGGGCAAGCCTTATCTGCAGTCCCCGGAAGGCATATTCTCATTCAGGAGCACAGACAGAGGCGCTGCTTATTTCAACGGTGCAAGCAACATCATAACCACATTGCCAATAGCATCGACATATAACTTCACAGTAGTGTTTTGGGTGAAACCAACAAGCTTATCAAAGATTGAAAGTGGAAACGGGTATACGTTGTTTAATTCCGGCGGGACAAACAATTTTGAGATGTGGCTGAATGACGGCGGCGGGCCATCAGCAGCAGCAGGAACAGGAGACGAAGAGGTAGGATTTGGTAGCAATTTTTACCATGCTTACGGAGTTGGGAACTCCAGCTGGAGTTTCGTTGCGGTTAGTGTATCAAATAGTATAGGAACTTTATATGTAAATAATAAACCGGCGTATAAAATTAGCATAGTTGGTGGTCCATATTCTTTGGAGGATTTTGCGATTGGCCAATCTGCACAGTCTATAAGCCAATTAAACGGTTCGATTGCAAATGTTCAGGTTTACAACTCATCGCTTTCAAGTTACCAGATAAGCAGCCTTTATATGCAGGGAATAAACGACATCCCAATAAATGGCTCGAAGCTTGCGGCTTGGTATCCGTTGGACAGCAACGCCAACGACTACAGCGGCAATGGAAAAAACGGGGTTCCGACAAATGTGATTTATACTGGAATAACTGGATATACATCGAACCCAACAGAGCAGCAGCAACAGAATTATATCTCAAAATTGGCAAATTTCAACGGAAGCAACAGTTACATAGACCTTGGTAACCCTAGCGACCTGCAATTTGGCAGCGGAAATACAATAACAGTTTATGCGTGGGTAAACATACACAGTTGCACTGCAGATGGGACTAGCGGGGCTGCAGTAGTAGGACATGGTTCCGACAGCTACACGTTTTATGTATCTCCGGTAAATAGCGCATGTAATTTGGAATGGGCAGAATCGACAGTGGCAAATATAGGCACTGGGCCTGCGATACCCGAGAACAAATGGGTAAATATTGTTGCAGTAAATAACATAGGCAAGAATGTAACTTTATATATTGACGGAGTCGAATACGGACCATATTCCTTCACCAACACATATTCTTATACAGAAGATCTTAGGATAGGAAGCTCGCAATCGGATACTAACCAGTTTATATTCAACGGAAGCATATCAAACGTACAGATTTACGGTTCGGGGCTTACAAATAGCGAGATACAACAATTATATTTGAGCGGGATGCATACCGGACCCGTAGAAAATGCTTCTCTTGTTGGTTGGTGGCCTCTTGACGGTAATGCTAATGATTATAGCGACAACGGGAATAGTGGCACTGCTTATTATGTAAGTTATATGCCACAGGAGCTCCCGGCTTCGACAAGCCCTGTCAAGGGGGTTCTCGGCTGCGACAGCATGAGCTCGTGCAACAGCTCTTCGCAAAGGCTTTACCTTTCAGGTTTGCCTCTCGAGAGTGCTGGCTTAGGGTACATGAACGCAAGCACGAGCTTGGGAATGCTAAACGGAGTAGTGCCTGCTGCATTGCAATTTAGCGGAAGCAGTTATATTGATGCACCGTTACAGGATTATTTCTCTACAGCAAACAGCATATCTGCAAGTGTATGGACTTATGTAACTCCCAATACGAACGGTAACATATTCTCGATAGTTGGAAGCAGCGGCACAGAAACCTTCATAAAGGAAAGCGGGCTCACCATCAGCGGGCTAAGCTCCAACGTTGTTGTAACTGCACCCGGATGGTATAATATAATATCAGTATTCAACTCTTCAAGTTCGACAGCGTACGTATACGTCGACGGAAGCGGGTCAAGCGGCAGTTTCACTTATAGCGCGGTTGGAAGTTCGCCGCAGTGGGAAACGCAATCATTCAATGGCGAGATAAGTGGCGTACAGCTTTATGCCTCCGGGCTTACCCCAGCACAGGCTGAGCAGCTTTACCAGAACAATAGCATAAGCAGTATCGCGCCCGAAGATTATTGGCCGCTGGGAGAAGGGAACGGCAACCTGTTGAATGAAACGGAAAATATAATGAACGCTACGGATTACGGCTACTTGTATAACTCAGCTTCGGTTGCCTGCACTAACTCGCAGGTAATAAACGGAAACTGCGGAGTTTCGTACGTACCTGGGTGAACTGATTGTTTGTAATTCAAGGTGCTTGGCGAACCGTCAGGGTTTTGTGTAACCTACGCATATCTATGCGCATGTCTTATCTTTCTGAGATAGATTAGTATTATTGTAGCTGCCCTAGTTACTTTGGGGCATGTAATGCCCCAACCGTTGTAGGCACTACATAAGTGTTTGGTTTGTAGCTTCGCTGCTGTGCTGTTGCGTTTTCAGAGGCTGCCGAAGCTGCTGAACAGCGAAGCTATAACCCCTCCGACTACAAAGTATATGCCAAGGCCCACGATTATGAATACAGGCACAAGCCTCATGCCCTTGGTAGTGCTTCCAGAGGATATAGTAGACATTATGAGCGCAGCGAATCCCGTTATGATAGCTATTGCCACCAACGAAAAATCGTGGTACACGGTAGGGCTTATCTTGGGCGGGCTCGGTTTGAGGAACGATACGCCGGTTGTTGGAAGCCCTCCTGGGTTTGAGGCGAGTATTCCCTTCCACACGGTATCGGTTATAACAATCATCTGGCTCGTGAGCCCGTATAGCACAGGCGCTGCTATGAGCCCAGCAAAGGCTATGAAAAGGCTGTACATAAGCAGTTGACCCGAAACCTCTTTCTGAATCATCTGCTGGCTCCTCATGTCTTTAGACAGTTGCTCCATGAGGTCGGCCATTGCGCCTCCGTATTTCTGCGCTTCTATCATCATCCTTACAGAATGCTGGAAGTTGCTGGAGTTGTATTTTCCCGCGAGGTCTTTCAATGAATTCTCAAAAGTCTCTCCGCCGAAGACGTTCCTGTTCATTGTTTGCACGTCGTTAGAGAAATATTTGAATTCCGGCCTTGCCGCAAGAAGCATTGACCTGTCCAGAGATATCCCACTCTTGAGGTTTGCCGCCGCGAGTGAAAAATAATCAGGAAGTATGGATTCCACGAAAGTCTTCCTTTGGTCTATCTTGTAGTTTAGCATCATGTACATTACAACCCCGAACATGATGGCGGCACCTATTCCTCCGACAAAAGATATTAGGAAGTTCAAATGCATTACAAAAAATAAGCTAAATGCCAACGCTATCAAAGTCGCAAAGCCTCCGACTATCACTATCCCGACAAACGTATTGACGTCCATCTTGGAGCCGGCAAGGTCAAGCGTTTTGGATATGAAGCGCGCTACGCTCCTTGAAACGAGCCTTTCGAAATTTATTCTGCTGAATATGTTTTTTGCCATATGATCACGTGGAGAACGACGGCCTTGAGCCCCTTATCATCTGCAGGAACACTATCTGCAGGAAACCTATAGCTATCAAGCCCCCTTCAAGAAGCTGGGGCGTTACTGTGAAAAGCGCTATGAACGTGGTGAGTATTGTAACCACGGCTATACCCATGCTCGGCAGTATAACCCCGAAAAGCATGTAGAACATGGCTATGGCGTTAAGCCTCTGGCCGTACCTCCTGAGCTCTATGACACGCTCTTCGGAAAGCTGGTCTATGACGCTCTGGAGCGCGGCGACAACGTCTCCCCCGGATTTGATGCTCACGGAAGCTTGCAACATTATCCTCCTGAAGGAATCGCTCTTGCTTTCGGCTATCGTCTGGTCTATGGCCTCTTCCAACGGCATTCCGAGCTGCACGCGCTCGACGACTTTCTGGAATTCCCTGCTCGCATCCCCGTAACCTGAGCTTATAGAAACCAATGTGTTGAAGAGCGGCATTCCTGAACGAAGAGCTATAATCATATCTCTGGCAGCGAACAGTATGTCCTTCTCCACGCCCTTTGCGTTCTTCTTGGTCTTGTGCTTTGGGAAATTCAGGAACATATTCATTCCCATGTAGAATACCATGAACCCGAGCAGGGCCGCGAGCACCACAGCCTCGGGTAACAGAAGACCGAGATGTATGAAAAGCACGTAGAATGTTATTCCGAGCACCAGCCCTATCATCATTGCGGCTATTATCATCCTCTGCACGAAGGAATACATGGTTCCTTTTATTCCCTGGTCCCTGAGTGTTTGTTCCAGACCCTTGTGCTTTGCGCCTATCCCTTCGACAAAAAGATGCCATCTGCCCGGGCGCTTCTGCTGGCTCTGCTTCTGACCCTGAGATATCGGATTTATGCCTGACCCATATTGGGGCGCTTGTTGCGATGGTTGCACAGATTTTTGCGCAGACTGTTGGAAAAGCTTTGACCCTATCCCTGGCTTCGGCTGCAGCGTTATGTCCTGTCCGTTTACGTTGACAACTTTCGGTTTTTTCTTTCCGAACATCACTAGGCACCTGCGTTTATCAGGCTCATGGCCTCATCAATGCGCTGCTGCCTTAGCGCCCACAGCGATTGCTCCGTTTGGTTAAGCGTTATGCGCCTCTTCCTGAGATCCTTGGAATTCTTGTCTATATGGGCGCTTAGCCCGTATACTTCCTGCAACACCACTTCCTTGTGACTATCGTCGAAAACCTGCTCTTTTAAGCCTTCTATTATGCGCTCTAGCTCGGATATCTGGTCCGCGATGGACAGCTTCGGGAGCACGAGATCTTTCTCGTTGAATTTGACTTTGGTCTTTTGCTGCTGCTTTTTCGATTCCGGAACCTCGAAACTCTGCTGCTCTGCAAGCGGCATTACAGATGCCCTGCTTGACTGCGACACGCCGGAAGAGATAAGCTGCGATTCCTTCGGCATTGTCTTTTGCGACCTTATGCGCTGCCCGTCCCTGCTGCTTTCAATGGAATCTATCCTGCCCAGCAGGTCAAGATACGTCGGAGAATTATTGCTTTCTCCCTCGGCAAAAAGCTTTGAGATGTCTATTGCGGATTGCTGCGGCTTTTGCGACGATTGCTCTACCTGCTTTATGTAAGCCGCAATCTGCTCGTATTCGCTTTGCACATAGCCCTCTTGTACAGCCATCAAAACAACTCTTTTGAATATGGTACGTCATGGTTGACAAGGTCTATCACCCTGTCCTTGTTCATGTAGTGGTTCGCTATAAGGAATCCCGCATCGTTTATGTCGGTAACCTTGTACTTTATCATCCACCTTATTATCTTTGCCCTCATCGTGACCTCTTCCGCTATTTCGGTCTTGGTGTAGCCGCCGTATAGCGAAAGCACCTCAGCAAGGTTTGTGAGATCGCTTATCTGTGCAAATGTATCATCCCTCATGTTCCACCTATATAGGACGTTGGCGTCCCCGGTTCTGAGCACCTCTGCAAATTCGAGGGTACGCCTTATGCCCTTGCTCCTGTGCCTGAAAAGACTGACTATGGCACCCAGGGCATTCATCTGTATCTTCGGTGTTGCAATAGGCGGGTTTGTCATCCTCACTACAGTATCCTGCGCGTTATCAGCGTGCACTGTAGCATAGACGGAGTGTCCAGTGTGTATGGCTTCGAACAGCGTTTCCGCGTCCTTGCCAGTCCTTATCTCTCCAACGAGCATTATATCAGGTCTCTGTCTGAGGGCGTTTATCATGAGATCGTAGAGCGTAACCTCGCCCTTGCCTTCAGGGTTAGGCTGCCTGGATACCATGGCCACCCACTGCAGCGAGTCGGGAAGCGCAAGCTCCCTGGTTTCCTCGACAGATATTATCCTTCGTGTCGGCGGGAAGAAAACGCTCGACGCATTCAAGAAAGAGGTTTTACCGCTGGCAGTTCCTCCGGATATCAATATGCTTATTTCGTTTTGTATGCACAACCACAGAAGCCCTGCAAGCTCCGGCGGCAGGCTTCCCGATTTTACGAGAGCGGGCATGGTCCACGGGTTCTTGGCGAATTTCCTTATCGTTATGGTGTTGCCGATTTGCGATATCGGATACAAAGTGGCATTGACCCTTGATCCATCGACCAATTCTGCGTCCATGAGAGGCGCGAGGTTGTTCAACTCCCTTCCGACGCGCCTGCCAATCTGCTCCGCCTGATCGTATATCGCCTCTTCGCTTGCCGGTTTTATGTTTGTCTTGCACCAGCCTATCCTTTTGTGGAAAACCCATATGTTGCTTTTCGAACCGTTGACGGCTATTTCTTCAAGGTTTTCATCCGACAGCGGGACTTCCAGGTCGCCCAGGCCAAGCATCATGTTCAGTATGTATGCAGTAAGCACGTCCTTCGTCTTCTCGTCGGTATTTGGCAGGTATCTGTCTATAAGTATTTTGCTCGACTGGACGTACCGCTTGTTGAGCTCTTCAACGTAAGACTGTATTTCCACCTTTGTAGGGTCCATGGGCACCATAGAGACTAGTTCCCTCCTAAAAGAGAGCAAAAGCAACTTTGTTGCTTCGCTGACGCCCTCAAACGTTACGTTGTACGTAGGCACGAACTCGTTAGGATTGGTTTTTATTATGACATCTATCGCCATGCCGTGCGCATTTAACGGATAGTGCTCTAGTATCTTTTCTGATTTTTCTGGAGCGGCCACAGCGGCTGTTTTCGGATTTTCTTTATCTGCTCCTGTATCTTTTTCACTTTCAGAGCTTTTGGCATTCGTGGAGTTTTCCGCGTCTTCTGGTTCTTTCTTGTCAGGAGTATTTATATTGTCTGCAGGTTTTATCTTAGCCATCCTTTACCACTCAATCTTTGCCTTTCGAATCATTCTTAACATCGTTATTTTTCTTGCCGCTCATTTTCCCGGTAACATCTTGTATGTTTTTTAACGATGACGATATCCTGGATTTCCTCTTTTTCAAATCATCGTGTATGTTGTCGCTCTTGGACTTTAGCTCTGAAAGCTTTTCATCCTTTTGTGAAGGAGTTAGGTTCCTCATAGCGTGTAGCGCATTCGTCTGGTCCTCCAGCTTCTGCATTTCCTGCTTGTAATCGTTAAGCTTGGGCCCTAGCTCAGCAATCTCAGCTTTCAAATCGCCCATGCTTTTTATGACCTCGCCAAGCGATCCCGCGCTTTCCATAACCTTGTTGAGTTCCGCCATCGCTTCCTCGTACTTTGGCGAGAATTTAGCAATCGCGTCTTTCAGCGATTGCTCGAGTTTTGAATAATTTGAGTTGAATTCCGCATGTTGCTGCTTCAGCTTCTTTGACAGCTGCTCCTCCTCAGTTTGCAATGTCTTAAGCTCCCTTATGTCCCCCTTGTAAGAACCGACCTGCTTCTCCAGCTCCTTGAACGAGCTTTCGAGCTGTTCGTGCGACTGCTTCATTATCGCGTCGAGCCTTGCGCTCTCCTGTTTCAGCTGGTTTTCCAGGTCTTTCCTGGTGTCCTCTATGCTTTGCGAAACGTTCTTTTTTACCACTTCGAGTTCTTGCAGAGCAGCCTTGGCATTGTTTATGCTCCCCTGCATGGTTTCCGGTATGCCACCTTTGGCTTTTTGTTCCTGTGCTATAACCTTGTCCAGTTTGCCCATGATCTCATTGAATTTCTTTTCCATGTTGTCATAGTCGGAGTTTATCCCTTTCTTTATTGAGTCTATGTTCGATTGATACGTCTTCAGCTGTGCATACAGCTTTGAAAGTTCCTCTATTTTTTTCCTTGCATCGGGAGATTCCTTCTGCAGATTTTGCTCGAAAGAGGTTATGTTTGATTCTACGTCCCTAAGAGACTGCGAAAGCTTGTCTATGCTCAGGATATCCGATTCCAGTTCCTCGGATAATATGAACTTTTGCTGCTCGGTCTTCGTTTCCAGCGCCTGGAGCTCGTCTTTGCTAAGTTCTACCGAAGATACATACATCTTGCCTACTTCGTAGCTTATCTTGACAAGGTTGCCGGATTCCAGGACTTTTGCCCATCCTTCTACCACACTAGGGGCTATACCCAAAGCTGCAGCTATGCTGTTCAGGTCCATCCTGCCTTTTGACCTTATAAGTTCCAGCATTGTGTCTATGGTGGTCCTAGCCTCTGATTTGGTATTCTGCTCCATTCCCGAATGCACCGATTATTATTCTCTACTTAGGCTTAAATACCTTTATAGGTTATGTTTTGCTTTTTGTATGCGGCAAGAACGTTAGTGGCCAAATGCAGCATATTGCCCATCATCACAATACGTTCCTGTAGAACATGGAGAAAAATACTGCTATGAAAAGCATGAACACTATCTCAGTTATCATCCCGGTTACGTTTTTAAACAATGAATAGTACGCAACACCCATTAATGCCAATATAACCCCGAGCGCTGAAAAATATACCTCCTTGCTCCAGTGCAACACCTTCGCACCGTCTAGAGGCATTATCGGAAGCATGTTGAAAAATGCCAGCAGTATGCTTATGAACATTACAAGCGCAGCCAGCTCGTTTATGTACGAGAGCGGTGGCGTAAATAGGAATAAAACGAAGAAAACGGCGAATACTGCAAAATTCGTCAGCGGCCCTGCAAGCGACGTTATTCCGTTCTGCTTTACGGTGAACGAATTTGTGTATATTACTGTCGCACCCGGAATCCCGAAAAGGAAGCCGAATATGCTCGTGCCAAGTGTTATGAGCAATCCCATCCTGGATGTCTGGAATGCCGCTATCGCGCCGTAATGCTGCGCGGTATACTTATGCATCAGCTCGTGGAGCACGAAGCTCAGCGTCACTGCCACAAATGCCATAGGCAGCAGCACTATAACGGCTCCCAGCTTCCCGAATATGCCCCCGGCAAGTGCTAGGGAAAACGCTATCGTAAGCGCGGCATCAGCCATGATTATCTGCTTTATCTCTTCTGACTTTGTTATGTTTGGTCGATACTGCATATGGGTTAATTTATCGGCAAGGTATTAAAATGCATGCGACAAAATAATATGCGATTAGCTCCATCGTCTAGTGGTCATGGCATATTTCAATGCATATGCCACCATAAAAGGACGGCGGCCTCTGGAGCCGTAAACGCCAGTTCGAATCTGGCTGGAGCTAATTATTTTATGTTGAATTCAATGTTGGTATTATGAAACTATTATCCTTGAACTTATGGGCCGGCAGGGTGTACGACAAACTCGTACCGTTCTTGAAAGAAAAAGCCCCAGATATCGATGTCTTCTGCTTCCAGGAGGTTTTATCTGAAGCGGGGGACGCCAACCCCCAATTCAAAAAGTTGAAAAAGGCGCATTCAGGTAGTTCATATGATGATGTGCCAGACCTATACTCCAAACTCAAATCTGTACTGACTGATTTTGACAGCATACTCGGTAATCCACTCACAACCACAGAAGATGGGGAGCGTCTAGCCATCTTTTACAGAAGGGGAATGCAGATAAACGACAATGGATTTGTTTTAACATCGAAACCGGTTAAGGTTGATTTCGAAGGAGAAAGTTTCACACTTTCTTCAGCCATTCAGTACATAATGGTTGATAAAGATCTATGCATAGGTAACATCCACGGCCTTTGGCAACAAGTAGGCAAAAGAGATACACCTGAAAGATTGTACCAGTCCGAAAAAATTGTGGAGTTTCTGTCAAGAACATCTGAGAGAAGAGTTTTGGTAGGTGATTTCAACCTTTCACCAGAGACGAAAAGCATAGAGATGATAGAGGACTCCGGCATGTTAAACCTGATTAAAAGGAATAATGTGCAATCGACTAGAAGTTCCCTGTACCCTAGATTGAGCAAGGGTAAATTCGCAGATTACGCATTCGTTTCTAACGACATAAATGTGAATGAATTCAGAGTGTTACAAGACGAGGTTTCAGACCATCTTCCGTTATACCTTAATTTTTCATAGGTCTGTATACTAGAATACGTGCAAACTACCGTATAAATACCAGTATGCAATGGTATTATGCTGGAGCTAATTATATTCTATTGTCTGCTTGTTTTGACTAGGCATATGTTCTGTTGACAGCTCTTTGCCTTAGACCCCTTTTGACTCGGCTTGAAAAGTATACAACAGTATTTAAATTTAAATTGCCATTTTTCAGCAGAGACCAGGGTGTTTTATTGGAAATGTTATCGGGCCATACGATAGTCTGCGGATACGGCGTAGTGGGCCAGAGGATTGTAGAAACCCTCTTGGAGCACGGAATAAAATTCGTCATTGTCGAATACGACCACGAAGTAGCAAAAAAGAGCATTGAGAAAGGTTATACGGTCATAGAGGGAGATGCCACATCTTCGCACGTGCTTAAAAACGCGGGAGTAGCGACCGCCAAAGCTATAGCGATAGCCATGGACAACGACGCGAAGAACCTTTTTGCAGTATTGACCGCAAGAGACATGAACAAAAACATTTTCATAGCGACAAGAGCCAATGACAGGCTCGTGAGGGAGAAAATGATAGAGGCTGGCGCGGATTACATAGTAATGCCGCAGAACAGCGCAAGCGACGAGATAGTGGCCGAGATAACGAAATAGATAAGTGGAGCACGATGAGTGAGGTAAGTTCCAAAGTCGATATGCCTTTGAGCTATATAGCCATGCTGCTCCTGTTGGTCATAGCTTCTGCCGTTGGCACAGTATTGTTTGTGTACCATTATGTGGGAAACTTCTATGACGCAGAATATTTCACGGTATCCGCTTTATTTGACATAAACGGCGTGTCGCTTTCGCCGGCGTTCGATTACCACCTTCTGACGTTTGACAATGAATTTTATGCGACATTCCCGATATTGATGTTTGACGGTATAATAAAAATAGTGGCAATAGGTTTTATACTTGCCGGCGTGGTGGAGCTCATAAGCGTCATAAACCTTTTCGAAAAGCTCGGCAATATAGGCGTGCGCAAGATGAGCAAGGGCATAATAGTCTGCGGATATAACGACCTTGCGGAAAGCATATGTGCAAGGCTCAAGAAGGAGAAGAGAAAGTTTGTCATAGTTGATAAGGATCCCGAAAAGGTTGAGATGCTCAGGGGACTTGGATACATAGCAGTAAGGGGAAATTTCACAAGCGAAAACATACTGAAAAAGTGCTCGATAGGCTCTGCAAAAGCGATAGTGTTCTCTACGGAAAGCGATTTCGAGAACATGCTTGGCATAGTGACCGCGCACTACCTCAATCCAGATATAAATATAGTGTCTAGGGCAAGGGAAGAGGCAAGCGTTACAAAAATGCACAGGGCTGGTGCCGGGCTGTGCGTGGTTCCCGAGATTCTTGCCGGGCTCGACATGGGTGACATAATAAGGCGAAAGGCTCGCGGCGGTGTATGAATGATGGACGAAAGGCTTGCGATTATAGCATATGCTTCAATATTGCTGTTTATACTTGCAGTGGTACTTAGCGCTGCCGCAGGGCTAAACCTCGCAGTAGCCATAGCATGGAATGCTCTGCTCGCCCTTGACATAGAGTATTATAAGATACCGATTTCCACAGCCATGAACCCCCTTATAGTAGCCGCAAACATAATAGATGTCATAGTATTCACGCTGCTTGCTGTATGGCTCGCGGCACTGTTTTTCGAGTTTATAAAAGGCCTCGGAATCAGGGAAAAATTCGAGGAAAGGAAAATACGCGGCCTCAAAAAGCACGTAATAATAACGAATATGAACAAACTCGGGGAACTTATTTCCGCAAGGCTTATGGAGAAAGGCATAAAACATGTATTCATAGTGCAAAATCCTGACGAACTCGAGAGAGCCGACGAACTTGGAGTGATGGCGGTTATAGGAAATCCGACAATAAGGGAGACGCTTATCAAGGCTGGGATAACAAGGGCGTCTTATGTAGTCGCATGCAGCGAAGATGACATAAGGAACAGCATCATAGCCATATCCGCCAAGGCCATAGAAAGAAACAGCAGGATAATAACAAGGGTAACCGAAGAAGAAAACATACCGAAATTAAGCAGGAGCGGTGTATTCAAATGCGTAATGCCGGAGGCAACCGCCGGAGACAGCATAGCCGAAAGCATAATCGGCGTTTATTCATAGAATTACGGATGCCGTCTTAGTATTTTTTCCGTGGAGGTGCGTTTTTCTTGACTTCGTTGTATACGGAGTTATTCAATTCGTTTATCTTCTTCTGTAAAGCGTTTGTGCCGTGGACGCCAGCTATCGGATGCCTGATGGTGTGGGATTTGTTTACCTGTTCCATCTTTTCAATTTCTTTAATATCCTTTACCCTGGTCCTATATTGATCATAATCTTCGCCTGGAAGCCTGACTATTTTCTCCTCCTCGAATCTCTTGCCTATTAGTTTGCTGACAGTATGCGAGAAAGGCACGGGTATATCGAAATTTACCACATTCTTGAGCTTTTTCGCACTTGATGAATGGAGCTCGCCTTTTTTATTTTTCTCAAATGCATTTGCAGCGCTACCTGTGCCGTAATAACCCTTGGCAACATAATCATTCAGTTTGTTGAGATTCTTTAGGGCATTGTCGGCTGCCTTGCCGGTGCCCAAAGCTTTCTTTTGCCAATGCTTTTGGAGGATAGCTACCCCTATTGCTGTAGTGGCGCCTTTCTGCACGAAAGCGGATTTTGGGATAGTCAAGACGTTCACGTCTTTTCCCGAAGCAGATTTCAGGTTCTTCACATAGTTGAATGTCGGAACCTTTCCGATCCTTATCCCGTTCTCGCTCGCAGAGGCTAGACGTGTTTTTCTTGCTGATCCCTGCTCAAACATTTTCCTGACTTCAGCATCGCGTTGTTGTTTGTCGTAAGTATGTGAAAATATCTTATTTACATCAAACCCCATATTGGCGAATGTAGCTTTGTTGGCCTGCGCAAACTGGAGCTTCTTAGAGTTAGAATCTTTAGTCTTCTGGTCTTTCTCCTGCGAAATTTTATCTATTTTTCCCTTTGTTTTTTCGATGCGCTGGTGCGATCTTGTAGAAAGCATGATGCCTCCTGCAGCTGCGCCTGCCATATTCTTCCCGCTTAATACCTGATTGGTAGCCTTTGCGATGTCCGCCTCCCGTAAATTAGTCTTGTAATTTTTTGTTGTCTGTTCCCTTATGTGAGCTAGGTCCTTTTTTATGAGCTGGGCCCTCAATGAATCGCCCTTGCCGTTTTTTTGAAGGTTAGCGAACCTTCTTGCCAGGAATGCCGCATGCCTGGCCCTGCCTGCTTGTCTCCTGTCCCTGGATTGCTTACGCGCCGCTCGAGCCTCTAGAGAATTTCTTGCTTTTATGTTTTTACGTATACCTTTCACTTTCTTTAATACGCCGCCGTTGGCCTTTGAAGCTGCTCTGCCCCTTCGTACAGCATCAGCACCGTACCTTGTGCCCCTTAAGCCCTTTCCGACCCTGCCTGATCCCGAATTCGCAAAACCCATGAGTGAACCCAGGCCGAACAGCGCGAACATGTCCATACCGCGGGTAAGTCCGGCCGCTGCTGCTATAAGAACGAGTATTATTATTACAGGCACCAGTGCCTCTATTATGTCAAAGCTTAACAATATCGGTATAAGCCAGAACATTTTCCTCAATAAATATAGGGCTTGCTTAATATAAATATTTATCTAAACGGCTTTTTCCCTTTATTGGCTTTATTAATGCCTTTAGGTATGGCGCGCTTGGGGCGTAGCTGATAGATTATGAGCATGGCTATTGCAAATATCGTTACTATTATGCTTATGTTTCCGACGCTAAGGTAATAGCTACCTATGCTAAATGAACCGCTTGTCTGGTTAGGTGCAAACGAATAATTGTATTCATAGGTAGATACCGCGCTTTGGGTTGGGCTTAACAGCGATATGGAATTGGATATCGGCGGCTGTGAGTATATGTTAGGTTCGGGGTAAGGCCCGCCGTAGTATTTTGCGATTACCTGGCTTGTTCCGGTTCCGCATGCGGTTATAGCATTGGTTGAAAATCCTCCGGTACTGTTGGTTGTCAATATCGCAGCGAGGCCAAGTTGCGATGTGAGTACTCCGCTGCCGTTTAGGAATTCGGGCTCGCAGTAGCGCGGATATGGGGCAGAGCTTATGCCGTTCAAAGCAGTGTTTGCAGGTATGTAAGCGGTATCGTTGTTTATGCTGCAATCTATCGGCACAGTTATGTTAAGAAGGCTGTGCCTCGGAGGTGGCGGGCATACGCCTGAGCTATTGAACTGAGAGTTATAGGTTATAACGTTTGCCTCCGTGGAGCCAACTAAGCCCTGCGTGTATTCGCTTAGGGGATTTGCAAAATTGCATACGACACCAGGATTGTCACCGAATGCGCATTTTTCCGCATATGTATAATACTGCGTAGCCTCGCTCGATACCAGTGGGCTAACGGTGGAATTGTAATAATTGAGTGGGGTATCATAGTACAGGTAAATCTTGGATCCCTCTGGCAGCGGCGCGAAGGATTTCGCGTATGTGCCTGATATGTAGCCGGCATTGCCCGTTATGTTAAGACGCGTTTGGTTGGCGTTTGTTACGCTAACTATGGGATTAACGTTTACGGTCACCATTGTGGTATTGGCAATATCTACATCTACAGGTACGTATATTGTGTTATTGAACGCATCCTGCATTATGTAAACAAGCCTGTTATAGCCCAGTATTTGCCTGTCGTTAGGGAACGATAGCGCAAGCAGATTGTAATAATTGAAATAGGTGAATTGCTGAAATATGTTGGTAACGCTGGGTGCAGACCTGTTTGAATACGTGATTAGGTTATTGCCGACGAATACGTTTGGGTTGCTGAGCAACGAGTTGGATACCCCATAAACTGGTATGTTAGAAGGAACAGGTATGTTCGAAGGCGGTGTTGTGCTTATGTTGGCTAGAACCACTTTTTCGTAAGAATACCCGTAGTAGTTATTGCCGTTTGGTACCGCTTGCATTACGTTGTAGAGGCTGTAGTTGTATAACCTCGTGTAGTTTATTATTTTCGGCGCTGCGGGCCCATAGGACGAGGTAGGGACGCAAAAGTTTCCAAAACATTTTTGTGATTGTATGAGTTTTGCTGCCCCGGCTCCGGAGGAGTTGATGCTTTGGTTTATTATTATGGAGCCGAAAAGCCTGTTGGTGAATATATTGTAAGCGGTGCTTGGGGGTATTATTGAGCTGTTGTCCGAGAGATTTGCATCATAAAAATTATTTGTGTTGAAGTATTTGAGATATGTTGGTCCTCCTTCCACTAAAACGTTTGCCTGTGCCGGCGATGCATTGACTTGCAGCACAGATATGCCGTTATATACAAAAGTGTTGCTTTTAGGGAGGACGTTTGGGCAAGCATTATTATTAGGATCTGTGCTTATCAGGTTCCAGTCCTTGGTCACCGTATATGAAATATTATATGGTATGAGCGCGTAACCCCCTATTGTTGAAGTTATCCTTATGAAATTTTCGTTGTTCGCACTTACCACATTAGCAGTTATCCCGTTACTGACATAGCTCGAACCGAGCCCTGGAGAGTTACTCGAAGTACTTATGGCGTTCTGAGTGTTGGACGAATAAATGCCGTTATAGCTGCCGAAGCCGCCAGGGAACAGGGATTGTGAAACTGCCTGAGCATCGTAGTAATCCGAAGCGGATCCTTCGCCAAATACAAACCTTGACGGGCTTGGCGTCACTGTGAACGGAGGATACATATCGGATATGTAACTGTTTTGGGTGCAGGGCCCTGAAGCAGTTATATTTATAAGGCAGTCGTATGGCACGTAAGATGAAAGCGCTATCTTCGTGTAGTTTATTATCTCAGGCTTGAACCTCAGAAATTCGGTATATAAACCTTTGTAAGTTGTTTCACTAGTCCTTTGAAATCTGCCATTGGTGGAATGCGTACTTGGGATTTCGGTGTGGGTTATCATATAAGCCGTGCCGTTGTAGTCCATGTAAAAGGCAGTGTCGTTTAGATTCGGGCCTATAAAACCATCTTGAATCATAAATGGGCCTATTGGCGGATAGCCGTTATAATTTTTGTCCGTAGATGGGGCGCTTGATGGTGAGTACTCGCAGTCTGCAACACAATATGAAACGTATTTGTTGTTACCTATCGATATGTTTACCGAGAGCGGCCACCCGTATGGCGGATTTGTGATTGTGGTGGTTATGTTCGTTCCCGAAGTGTCAACAACACCTGCTTGCGATGCATTAATTATGAGGTCATTGTAGTTTACCCCGTCTAAAGGTATTGCAGTGCCGTTAGGGTAGAATACGCGCAGCATCAGCATGCTTGACATTAACCCATTGACTGTGAATGTCCAATTGTCCACCACATACAGCAGATTTCCGTAATCAAATATCGATACTGGATGGTGGTTTGTTGATACGTCTACAACATTGCCCACATTCGCATATGCTTTTGCTACAGCCGTGCTGTTAAACGGACCTCCGTGAGCCAGATATGAGGTTATGTTAAGATTATATGTGAAATTTGAATAAGAAAGGCTTATGTTTCGTAAATATGTGAGGGTATTTGAGGAGAACATCGGTATGTTTGGATAACTGCGGTTGGAAAGGTACAAGAACTGACCTCCTGCACTTGCAGCTAGGTCTTGTGCCAGCGTAAATCCTGCATCGCTCGATGGGCTTACGACACTTGTCACTTGGCTGGCAGCTGGATTTGAAGGAGTGTAATTGGTGAAATATGCTGCAAGTTCCAGCCTCGGCGGATTGTAAGCCGCATCCAGACCTGCTAAGAATATGTCATCAGCGTAATCCGAAGTTACGTACGTAGGTATGAAGTCTGCAAAGACTGCCTTCTTGCCGTTTAAGCAACTAAACGTCCATGAAAGGCAAGCATAGGAGTTGCTGCGGGAGATGCGAGTCAGGTTAGTAATATAATAATTCTGGCCCTGTTCCGCCAAAGCATCCTTCCAGTACGATTCCCATGCAGACTCCCAAACCGCATTGTTTGGATAAATGGAATTCGGAGATATTGAATTTACTGCAAAGTTGGGCTGGATGTTTGTCAGATTGTAGTAGCCAAAAGGTATCATTCTGATAGTATAGATGTAACTTTCGACGTCCGCGAAAACTAAGTTATGTATAGATGTGGTATGGTTTATCAAGTATAGATAGTCATTAGGCGTTGATATTGCGTATGATGGAGTCAGTATCTTACCCGACTTAAACAGCCCGACAGGCAAGCTTAGTAATCCAGTAAGAGGATTGTTGCTGTTTGTTTCTGCAGCTTGCTGACTTGAATTCAAAGCGCTTACGAAATTAGGGTTAGGATTAGAGAATGCAGTATTTGAAGTCTCAGAAGCTGCCGAATAAGGGAATTCTACGAAATATGAGCCGGAACTGTTCATTATAGTTGCGAAGACTGCCGAACCCGTATGCAACCCATAAGGTTCCAAACTGTTGGGATTAAGGTAGTTGTGCGGGCTGTACATGTCGTATGATTCGTTTAGGTATCTGGTTCTGCCGTTCACGTCGCTTACAGTCGCAGGTGTGGAGAAGTTGTAAAGCAGGTACGGTATGGCTCTGACATTCTCGAAATGAAGTTCGGAAGCAGGTATGACATACGCTTTGTAATCATACAGGCACCCCCTAAGATAAAGACAGCCATTAAAAATAGATGGAGGCTCCCAACTTGCAGTAGCGACGATATAGTCGTTGGCATATATATTTACGCCGTTCACTACGTCATTGGCAGTGTATACGAACGATTTAGAACCTATGCAATTCCCTCCGGAAACAATATATAGATTACAACCGCTGCCTCCGGACTGTATTGCATTCGCATAATAGAACGCAGCTGAACTTGAGACCAAGTTAATGCCCAAATTACTATTACATGAAGAGGGGAATGCGTTTGGGTTGCCGTCCCAGAAAAGCCATTGGGCGCAGTTCGTGTCTGCGCGCTTTGCGGTTGATGTTCCAGAAACGGTGCCGTTTGCAAATTTTATCCTATACGGCAATAGGCTTGGCAGGTTCACCGGCACAGGTATCTGCTCATTGCCTATGCTCTTGAAATCCACAGATTCTGTATAGGTGTAGTTATAAAGGCAATCGGTGCTGGTGTTGTAATATTGCAGGTATGGGAAAGTGCTTCCAGACTTAGGGAATTCCCTCTGCTTCTGCGATAGCGAAGCTATCTGACCGCTTGAAAGCTTGCTGAAGTTCACAAATTCGAAAGTCCACGTCCATACTCCAGATTCATTGCTTGTTGGAAGGCTGTCAAAGATGTATGATTCGGTATTGTAAAGATTTGATACTGCATAGGAAGAATTCATCAATTGCGTTTCTCCAGCGTAACCAAGATTTGATACCGAAAGACGTCCGGGATTTTCTATATTTATATTGGTGGTGGAATTTGCTATTGAATTGTATGCCCACGATACTGTTGTATTTACAACTATTTTAGTCGAAAGAGGCGCAGTGCTTGCAAGGCACCTGTCTCCTGAGATGAATTGAGGAGTTGCAGTGCTGAAATAATTAGCAGTAGCTAAAGCATTTGGAACCAACGGGCACGTTATAAGCCATTGCGCATTCTGCTGCTCATAGCTAAGCTCGTTTGCGGTTGTCGGAGAGCTTGAGGTATATGATTGGACAGATTCAAGGGTGCCGCCTATTGCATCAGGATATGGGGTCGATATTGAGGCTGAGTTTACGAAAACGCAATAACCGTATTTCTCGTGATAACTGTCTGCAGGGCCGGAACAGCCTGCCGGAGGAGGCACTGGAGGGGCGTTTGTTATGTCTATTATACCGTTGCCACCTGGTGAACCGTTTTCACAACCTGCAGAATCTGAACTGGCAGAGCCTCCAACTACAGAAACGCTACCATAAGCACTAGTATAAGAATTTGGGGATAGTATTCCAGGTTCTGTCTTTATTTTCACAACACCGCCGCCGCCTCCGCCGCCGCCACCACAATATGTGCTGGATGCGACAGTAGCGGCATTTCCTCCGTTAGCATCTATACTGCCAAGAACAGCATATGTAGGATTCTCAGTAGTTATCAGTATATATACGTACCCACCGCCGCCTCCGCCGCCTGCCCAGGCGGCAGAACCACTAGCGTTATGGCCGGCAACCGATATAAGGCCGTTGTTGATAAACCTGTTTGCATATATTTCTATGTAGCCACCACCGTTAGCCCCGTTATTTCCACCTCCACCAAAGGCGCCACCGCCGCCACCACCTCCGCCGTAATCACCGCCAGAAGATCCACCGCTTGGATCGCTTTGGCGCTGACCACCGTTAGCATTTGCTCCTCCGCCTCCTGCGCCGCCGGAACCCCACCCAGCGCAATCGCCTGGTAGGATACATAAACCGCTCTGATAGTTCGAGGAACCTCCCGAACCACCAGATAAGCTTCCAGTCAAACCGCTAGTATCAGGGCCGGTGCCGCCATCGCCGTTGCCTCCTGCATCCGAATAGCTGCCACCGCCAGCGCCACCGTTCCTGTTTTCGACAATACCATTGTTTGTAAAGGATTCAAGCGCATATATCGTGTAACCATTGGTCTCCAGCACCGCATTATTATTTACTATCACGTTATAGGCGCAAACATCGCTAGAGAGGGTTGTTGTTGAACCGCTTGAATATGTTACAGTATTTTGGGCGCTTTGGCCGTTCGGGCAGCTGAAAGTGGCAGTCATTATGGCTGGGCTTATAACATTAGAGTTAGTAGCCGCGGCAGGCAGTGATTGTGCGAAAGAAAAATGAGCGATGAACGAAAATACTAGCAACTGCACTAACAGGTAAAGTATTGGGAAGGGAGCTTTGGCCAGCAGTTTCATCATATGCACTTTTATTATTATACCTGTTTTAAATTATTTAAATATATCATGCTATCTTTTAATACTAAGCGACGCGGCCACCTCTTCAGCGCTCTGTGCTATCTGCTCAGGAGAAAGCTTGAAGACCCTGCTCGAGCTTAGGCTTAACGATTCCGAAATGCTTAGCGCATTCTCCTGCGTCAAACCAAGCGCTTTGCGCGAATCCAGAAGCGCGTTCCTGAGGCTTTTCTTCTTGTGCTCCATGAGCAGGTTTATTATGTAGGTTACTTTGGCGCTTATACCGACTTTTTTGGGGCGCATGTACACAATCATTGAATCTACTTTCGGTACCGGATAAAAATTGTTCCTAGGCACGCGCATTATCTGGTAGATATCGAACATTAGGTGCGACATCACGCTAAGCCTCGAGTACTTTTTGGTGCCCTGTTTTGCAAGCATGTGCTCTGCAAATTCCTTCTGAACGCATAACAGCGCTTCGATACGGGTTTTTGCGAGCCATGATATCGTCTTGCTTGAGAGATTGTACGGTATGTTCGACACCATAATATCGTAACCGTCAAAAATCTTGTCAGGCTGTTTGAAGAAGTCGCCCTTTACCACTGTTGCGTTTTTGCATTTTAGGTTCTGTTCAAGTAACTCGTACAGGCGTTCGTCGCGCTCTACGGCAAGAACCCTTGCCGCTTTTTTGCAGAGCTTTTTTGTGAGTATGCCAAAACCCGGGCCGAGCTCTATCGCATTCCTGCCAAGGGCATATTCCGCTTCCGATTCTGCAACCGCTTCGTTGACCATGAAGTTTTGCCCAAGTTTCCTGTTTGCCCTCAGGGCTTTTATCTGCTCGATGTTGCTGTCCATTTGAAACATAGGGATTTTATAAGTTTATAACTAAAAAGGATATTGCATTTTGGCAAATGCCTCGGTAGCTCAGTATGGTAGAGCGTCTGCATGGTAAGCAGAAGGCCGAGGGTTCAAATCCCTCTCGAGGCTTTTCTAACAATAAAAGGCTTAAAATTGCGCTTGGAAAGTAGGGTTTATTATAGTTTAACCTGCATAAATTAATTATGGCTGGTTTTATCAAAGTCTGGACGGAAGACAACCATTACATAGCGGAAATTCCGAGCCTGCACATTGTCGACCAGGCAGAAAGCATAAGCGAACTGAAAAAGAACCTTAAAGAGGCCGTAGAACTTACTGTTGAAAGTCTGGTCAAAGATGATCTTGGTTTAAAGGGCAAAAAGGCAAAGGACGCTATTGATCTTCTATCTAAGCCGCTAGTGGCCAGCCTTGAAATACTATCCCAAAAGAATGGAAGAGCTGTTTTTGACACGGCAAAGGCGTAGTCTTATGCCAAGGCTTGTGTTGAAGGACACAGAACTGCTAAAGATCCTCACAAGATACTTTGGTTTTGTTGCAGTAAGGCAAAGGGGTAAGCCATGTAAGGCTTAGAGATAACAATAATCGTTATGTCACTATTTCGATACATAACAAGGATTTAAAGCAAGGGACCTTGATTGGAATATTAAACCAGGCAGGGTTAAGCAAAGGAGACATTGAGGAATATCTTTAGCTTGATTCTTGAAGGCATGCCGGTTATCGTAGGGCCCATAACCTATTACGTTTATCCCTCTCGAGGCTTTACCGACGCATTGGCATAATATATTTAAAATATGCCAGCATATATTATTGATGTATATGGAGCGCGTGGATTCCGAGAAATCGAGAATACCTGATTCTAAAGATGCAGATTCTCCGCATGAAAGCGGCGAGATAAGAACGGATTACAGGACCGGATTCAAGGCGATATATGCCTTATCGAGAAAAGACAGACCAATAGATTATTTCGAGAAATCGGACAATATAACAGATTCAGGACCTGAAAAATGCCCATTTGAACCTGAAAAAGACGATTTGAACAAAACGTTCTTCAGCATAGGGGACCCGTGGAGGGTAAGAGTCATATATAACAAATACCCGTTGTTTGATTATAGGTCCGCTGAAAAAATTGAGAGGAACGATATCTTAGTAAAGGAATCAAATTATGGTTTCAGTTTTGTGATAATAGATACGCCAAAACACAGCAAAAAATTTGAAGATTCTTCGGATGAAGAGTTGAGAGAGCTTGCACAAGCCATATCTGAGACGGAGCGTAGGATATATGACGAAAGCAGTGTGGATTTTGTCTATTTGAACAAGAACTTTGGCAGGAAAAGCAGCGGAACGTTGGCCCACTCGCATTGGCAGACGCTTGGATACAAAGAGATTCCTGCCATTGCCATGAATAGGCTTGAGCTTGCAAACAAGTTTTTTGAGGAAAGGAATGGATGCCTGATGGAATATGCGCTAGGGCTTGAAACAGAGAGAGTCATTTTAAACGGAGATTATGCAGTAGCTTATGCGCCGTTCGCACAACTCTTCACTGGCGAATCCGTAATCATGCCGAAAAGGCATGTAAGCAAGCTCAGCGATTTGGATGAAAAAGAATGGTTAGAGATGTTAAAGGAGTGCAGCGCCATAGTTGCTTCAAACAACAGGCTCTTCGGAGCCCACGCCTACAACATACTAGGGTACAGCATAAGGAATGAAAAGAATTTCCACGCATACATGGAAATAATCCCAAGAGTATCAGACATAGGACCGATGCAGATGGCCGGATATTACGGGAGCAGTATAATGCCCGAAGACTACGTTAAAAGGATAACAGGGCTGCTTCGCTAATTTTAGGCGTTTCACTTTGAGAGTATGGAGATTGCCGTAGGCTTTGCGTAAGTCTTCAGTATTATGCTGTTACCTGATATCGAAGCATTTATGCCGTCGATAGAGCTTATCCCTCTTATATCGGAGTAGAAAAGCGTCGTATTTTGCAGCGCTTGAAGGGTCACATGGCTTGTATATGCAAAAGTTTCCATATTTGCCACGTTTGCATATGCTGCCCCATTCATGAATAAGGCATTTTCATTCATCGTTATGGCTAGCAAATTTAACGAAAGTGCAGTTATCAGAAGAGAGATTGCTATAACCGCAAAGCCGAAAAATGACAATCAACCACCGCAAAGCCTTATGCAAACGTACGAGATTCCATTACTCGTGGATATCGAGCAGTATGTTTTGGAGTATTTGCACGCAGTTGTTCCGAAGTACATTGCGTTATTGTTATGGGTTATCCCAATGCCAGGTACGCCGTATACCTCAATGACATCAGATAAAATATCGTTGCATATTGCAGAGTATGTGCCAGTGTTTATGCAATAGCGCATTGACGAGTTGGATTCATAAGCTGACATTATGCTGAATACAGCATAAGCGTATTGGCTTGGCTCCGGAATTGGGCTGTGGGATAAAGAGTCCAGTAGCGTGAAGAACGCTGAGCCCAAAAGCACGATGCATATGACGGATTCGAGCATTGCAAGTTGCGCCCTCATTACCCCACCCATATGTCAGAGCCCATGTAGCTGTATTCACTTTGGTTGCCAGTGTAGTTGTATAGGTGTATTGACGCGTTGTAGAATTGCATTGGCGATTCCGTTTTACAGATATAATGCCTTGTTCCGTTTTGCGAGTTTACCGTGCATTGGCTGGAATTTACCGTGTCAAGCATTGAAATGAGACTTGCCAGCGTATTGTTATAGGAGTATATTTCCCTGTTTATGGTACCTAAATTGCCGTTGCCTGAATTATTGTAGTATGCCAAATCGTCTTCAATATTTGAATACGCGTATTCGTAAGCGGAATAGTTCGCGTTGTTTATAATATAATTTCCTGACTTTGATGAAACCAGATATAACGACCCTTGTGGAATCTCTTGCGCATATATTGAATTGCCGGCAGATGCCAAGCCTAAAACAGCGGTGCCAGTGCCGATGCCAGATTCCGGATGCGATGAGGCCACGTTTGCACTAAGATTCATACTTTTATATCTCAAACCCATCGTGACGTTGTATACGTATGACGTGTTGCCCTCGATTGCACTTGCGTTATAGCCCGAATAATGCTTGTACACACAATACGTCATCGTGGGGACTTGCGCGCTGCCGTAGTAGCAATCGCCTGAAAAATACCAAAAGTACCAGGATGCGCCGCCGCATTGGGATTGTATCGGCATCTGCTGCCCCCAAAAGTTCAGTTCGCTGCAATGTGAACTTTCGGTTATATAGTACAGGTTTGATGGCTTTCCAGTTTTATAGGAAAGCGCTTCGCTTTTTGACTTGAGGTATACATCCGATATTGGGGAAGTTTGGGAAGAGTTCTGTGGATTATGTCCTGAGTTTAGTCCCTCATACGCATACAGCATTGTACTCAGATTATATTTTGAGACAGCGCTTCCGTTCCTTGCCGTTATACTGAAAGACACTGGATTCGGCCCTGGATTATCTGTAGACACGTAGAAACTGTACAGTGCCTGCGATCCTTGAATCAGTGAGCTCAGATTGCTCGGGCTTATTGTTATACCTGTGCCTGTTGCATGTATGGAAACGTTGGAGGGCACTGCCGTTGAAACGAGCAATGTAAGTTCAGAGGCGTTGCCTATTTGCAGCTCAGGGGCGAATATATAGGCATTCACTGAATTGTTCATCCTATTTAATGCAACAGTCGAATTGCTGGAATTGCTTGGCGGGCTGATCGCTTGCATAAAAAGCGAATGTACGTGCATATAGTAAGATAAACCAACCACAGACATGCTGGTTACAGCAGCCATTATCATAACAAATTCTATAGAGCTCTGGAGTTTTTTGTCATTTCTTTTATGCATTTTGATCCACCTTTATAAGGTATACTCTGCCTTGGTAAGTGACTATGCCGCAGGAATAGTTCTTTGACTCTGTATAACTCAAATAACAAAAATCGCCTGCTTGGCCGGAATCTGTTATGTCGTATAAGCTAACGCCTTTCGCCTCTCCGGTACCAATAACCGAATAATTGTTAGTGGCCATTTCGTAAGAGATCTGCTGTATGACCGAATACGAGATTGCTTTCTTGGTAAAAAATGAGGAATTCAGAGAATCCGCTCTATAATAGTGCAGGATAAAAGCGGTTACAGAAAGTACAGCGACGAAGAGCATCGAGAACGCAATCAATTGCTCCAGTCCCGTAAAAAGCGCTTTCATTTCCATTCCAATACCACCTTTTGCACGGCATTCGAGAATTGGGGTTGGAAAGGCGCGCCAGCTTTCCACTGTGACAGATCCGACTTTATGGAACTGTTTATGCTAGATAAAGATGCCGAAGTATATGCAGTAAAAGCGAGAAGCATTGTTGTTACAGAAGCCGCAAGAAGCAACGAAACTATGAACACGAACATCGCTTGTGCCATCATTGCGAATCACTTACCATAAATGTACCGTTGCCGGAATAAACCTCGCTGACATTTTCTATGCTGCCTGAGTTCAAGCACAGCGAAGGCGACAGAACTATCCTCGAACTAGTATTTACTGAAAAGCTGTCGCAGCGCAGAGAATCTGACGCGGAATAACATGCACATATGGCTTTAGGTACGAATGCGGCGAAACGCGCACTGCCATATTGCTGCATCTGGATTAGATAATTGGAAAATCCAGCTATGCCTGTTTCAGATATTCTGTTGTAATAACTACTGCGCATGTGTGCCGTGGCGTATAACGATACCGATAGCGCGGATATCGCAACCGCCACGTATATCAGGAACTCGAGGCTTATCTGAGCTTTCGATTGCATCGCAACACTATTTTTGGCTGGTTATATTGCTTATCTCTGTTTTGATTGTGGATATCACGCTGCCGTTTGTCCCGTTAAAAAATGAATGGACAGCTGCACCCTTGAGTTGTGTTATCATAGCGAGCGCTATGATTATCACTATGCTTACCGCTGAGAGCATCATTAGATATTCTATTGAGCTCTGCCCCCTCTTCGACCTTGCCAAAGCCAACATGGCCCTTGCCAATCCCGAATATTGTGTTTCCATTTTTACACCTCAAAGCATGAAAGAAGACACCCGTACCGCCAGCTGCATTGCAAGAGAGGCAAACGCGGTGAGGCTTAGTACTTTTATGAAATATCCGTCGCGTGCCGCGAAGGAATTCTTTAAAGTGGCATAATTAACCGTGATAATATAAAAAATGAAAATAGCAAACATGGATAGATATGAGGATGCATATGCACCGGGACTGGAGAACTTGATTATGTTTATCGTTATACCAGCAAACAAAGGGAAGAAAAAATTTATGCCGCTGGAAAGCATAAGCTCTGAATTCTCTGCAAGCGGCAGTATTCTCATCCCGTATCGCATTGCGGACGAATTCTTTTTGATAAACCATGATGATATACCTGAAATGTCAGACCCTGTAATGAAACTGGAATAAAGTATTGTGCCTATGTCTCTGAGCCGCTTGTCCACGCTGCCGAGCATTTCCCCGAAAGAGCTTTCGGCATCTCCAGTAAGCTTGAACTTTACCAATGACCTTTTTACCAGATTGTAATGCTTGAAGTCTCGAGGCATTGAAGATAATATGTTTGAATATCTGGGCTTCTTTTTTGCGGCTGACATTGATTTCATCATTTCGAAGGTATCGCTTATTACGAACTTATCGCGTCCTTTGTAACCGTGTTTTGAAAGTTTTTGGACAGCAATGGCAAGCATAAACGCAGAAGCAGACAATGGCAGATAGTAAATCGAAGATACGATTGACACCGAGTATAGGAAGACGGCGGCGTATTCCGAGATTCCTTTTACATACTTGCGCAATGGCTTGTATTTTATGTTTGCAATCTCATAAAGCCGCATTGTAGATCACCGCAGTTGTTTTTGAAGAGAGCAAATACGCCAAGGGCAACAAAACAGCGAAAATCGAAAAGACCACTGGAAGTATGGACGCATTTGAATAAAGTATGGCATATCCCGCAATCCCGAATAGCGCAAATGAGGGCAGTATCGTGGAGAAAAGCATCTGAACGGTAAAATACCTGCTTGCTTTCCTCAAGTACAGCGATAGAGTGTTTTCGATTTTTGCAGTAGACTGGCCGTAATAGGATTTTATCGATGGCATTGCGTCCCATTTATCGCTTTGCTCCATTACAGGGTTCAGTGTTGCAGCGGAGTTGTTGCGCTTTATTGCGAAGTTTAGTGACGCCTTGAAATCTACGAACTGCATCATCCGAACCACATCGAGCATCGATGTTGCCATGGCATTGCCGGCCTTTGAAAACCCTATTATAGAGTTTGAAATGGCTTTTTTTGAGACGATGCCGTTTCGGTGTTGAGCTATTGACATGGACATTATTTCTGTAAGGCTTTGTTCTTCCCTCATTCTCTTTATCTTTCTTCGCACACCAGAACTCGCCGTATAATACATCGCAAAAGCTGACGAAGAGAGCACGGCAATGAGCGCACCCTCTCTTCCAAAAACCAGCACAGCTATCAAAGGGATTGCAAAGACATATGCGATACATTCCGCCATGCCTGGAATCCTAAAAATCCGTGATGCGTTCCATTGCCTCATTTGAACCCCGAATATTCTTGCACGTAATTTTGGAATTCTGTACCAGAAGTTGTTGCAAAAAGTCCGATAAACTTTACCCTTCTTGCAAACTCTTTTACCGCTTCTGTAGGGGATATCAGCTTCCGCATTGCGAAATAGGTTATCACCTTGGAATGGCGGAGTTCTTCCTTGCTTATGCGCCCCTGGGCAAAAACCTCGTTTATAAAAAGTTCTTTAGCTTTGTCAACATCAATCTCCGCCCTTGAAAGCCACATGTATTCAGAGATCCCGGATATAACCCGCTGGAGAGAGCTGTTTAGTGACATCGATACCGCGATGTCCATATTTGAAACCAGCGCATGATCTACCAGCATTGGCCTAGATTCCAGCCTTGACACCACGTTTATGCCTCCTCCAGATACATGCATTGTGGCTACGAAAGGCACGCCTGTATTGGACCCAAAGAATACATCCTTTGCTTCCGGACCCCTTATTTCCCCCACTATTATGCGGTCCGGCCTTAGCCTTAAGGCGTTTACCACCTGATCCGATACGCCGCGATTGGAAATGTCTTTGTTATTTTTGCCTATTAAGTATACCGCATTTGAAAAATTGGAATGCATTATAAGTTCGCCTGTTTCCTCTTCTATCGCAACTATCCTTTCGTAGCGGGGTATTACCTCCATTAGCGCTTTCAACAGCGTGGTTTTACCAGAAGCTGGAGGACCCGTTATCAGTATGTTTAGCTTTGCTTCTATCGCCATCCACAGGTATGCGAGCAATTCGGCGTTTACCGTTCCTTTCCTTAATATGAATGCCACACCCATACGTTCGGGTTTTGCGAGCCTTATCGAAGCAATTAGCCCTGATGACGAATAAGGCGCTTGTTGCGCGTGGATCCTTAACCCTGAATTAGTGCTTGCATCGACTATCGGGTTTTCGGAAAGCAGCTCCTTGTCTGCGGATTCCAAAAGCTTGTTTAACGCATGCCTGGCGAAATCTTCGGATACGAAGCGCAAGTTCGTTACGCAAAAACCATACTTCTGGTGGTATATAGATATGCGCGAGGTTCCGCCGTTGATTACTATTTCTTCTATGTTGGCACTGTCTTCTAGGAGCAGACCTATCGGACCGTAGCCAAACGTGTCGTGTGCCACGGCTTTTACAGTGACGCAATCTTTTTGCATACCGAAATGCTCGGAAAGCAGCTCCTGGGCCGAAGAGATGACAGATGCGTCGCCGATGTTGTACTCTTCGCTTGATTCCATTGCAAATGATACCAGATACGCCTTCATTTTTTCAGCGTCTTTTTCGGTTTTAAGCCATTCCGGATGGGCTTTTATCGAATATAATGTGTAACCTTCACGCGCACCTATTGATACGGAGTTAGTTTCAAGAGACGGATTTGCGGGATAGTCATCCAGAAAACGGAACGAAATTTTGTAGCCTGGTGGCTCTGTCCTGCGTTCTGGGCCGGTTTTGCCGAACCTTGATATCATGGCTTGAATAAACCTATTATTAAAATCCATAATATTATATTAAAGTAAATATTTATATACTTTTGTATAAATATGCAGATTGCTGGGCTTTTACACATTAAAGCACAAATAGCGCAGAAAGAGCAAATATATATAAATCTTTTACAAAAAGTATTAATATGGCAAAAAAAGAAAAGCAGCAGGATGCTATAGCACCCTTAAGAAAAGCGATAAGCAGACCGAACTATGCAGTTATGGAATTGCTATTCGAGAAATCACCCAGGACGACCAAAGAGATATATTCGGTTCTTGAGAAGAAGTTCACAAGGAAAACGCTCATAATATCGCTCAGGGAGCTTTCGCTCGACCTAAACGTGATACAACCAACGCATATAAGGACCACGAACGGCTACGGGCTCGGGTATAAGCTAAACCCGAAGGTGAAGGACATAATAAAGAGCCTGCAGAAAGCTTCAAAGGTAGTAGAAAGCTGCATGTGATTCCTAGGTGCTACTTGTCGGAAACCCTGACTTTTTTCTGCTGGGAGAAAAGTTCTTCTATCTCCTTGGTGGTAGTTGCTTCCTCAGGGCTCTTGTCTCGCCTTATTGTCGTTTCGCCGACCAAGCGCGGGAACCTTAACGAGTATCCTGACTTTGTACCGTCTTTTTGTATCGCGATGCCGCACGTATGCATAGGGGACCTCGTTATCTCGTCCGCTTTTACGGTTACTACATATTTCGGGTATACCCAAAAATCCGGTTCTGTTATGGAATCCACCCTTGCAGGTTTTGATTTTTGCTCTATACTGCCGAGCGTTTTGCTTAGCTCCTGCATCTGCTCTTCAGTAAACCCTGTCCCTATTTTCGATACAGTCTCGAACATGTCCCTCGTTTCGTTATAAACTGCGCAGAGAAGTCCGCCAAAGCCGAATTCGGTCCTTGAGCCGCGGCCCCTGTAGTAACCGACTATCACAAGGTCTAGCGTATCCGACAATTCGCCCTGGTAGCTCCTTTTTAGCTTTATCCATGAGAACTTTCTCGCACCAGCCACATACGGGGCTTTCAGGTCCTTCGCGACTATGCCTTCAAGTCCGTCTGTTACGGAAGTGCTGAAAAAATCGTCAAGTTCCTTTGCGGATTTCGTTATTATGCGCTTTGATGGCTTTATCGTATCGCTTCCCTCAAGCAGTTGCTCGAGCTTTGCCCTGCGCTTCTCGTAGGGCTCGTTGATGTAGCTCTTGCCGTTTTCGAACATCAGGTCAAAAGCCATGAGCTTTAACGGAAGGTCTATGGCCTTTTCGGATATGCCGTGCTTCCTCTTTCTCTGTATGGTTTCCTGGAACGGCATGAATTCGCCAGTGGAATCGTTGTATGCCAGGGCTTCGCCCTCGAATATTGCCTCGTATGCATGAACCTCTTTCAACGCGGCGCTCGCTATGTCGGGAAACATGTCGGTGGTGCGCTCCAGCCTTCGCGAGTATATTTCTATGTGCTTCCCCTTCTTGTGTATCTGGCACCTGAAGCCGTCGTATTTCTGCTCCACCGCGCATTCGCCATCCATCTTTTCCAGTATCTCTTCCGCAGTGGGCAGACGCTCTGCAAGCGCTGGCCTTATGGGCTTGAACACCGTAACCGAAAACTCTTTTATCGCCTTGATACCCTTTGACTTCATCTCCTTTGCGACAAGCCCCAAGTCACTGCATATGTTGTACGCTTTTTCGAGTTCCTCCTTTAATGTCCTGTCGCCGTTTTCCATCACTGAGAGCGCTTCCAGCATCGTAGCGTCGCCCAATCCGAGCCTGAGCTGACCCAATGGGTACCTTATCAGGTACCTTGCCTCGACCGGGCTTGAGCTGGCTACCAGGTTTGCCAGGGTTTTTATCTTCTGCTCCTTGCTGCCCTTTCCCGAGATTGAAGATATCTTTATCATAGAGTTGTACACTTCGCTTACGTCAGGCTTTGAGGAATTCATGCGCTTCAGCTTGGATTTTGAGACAAAACTTTCGGCTGTTTTGCCAAGGTCGCCGCTTTTCCTGAAATCCAGCTCAACATTCTCCTTGGTGTAGCCTGTTGCGAGCGCTATTGCCTCCTGTGCCATTTTCTCCGCTACCCCAAACTCCCTGCCCTCAAATGGCGGGGCGAGTACCCCCTGCGTTATATACACTATATGGTCAATCTCGGAAGGCTCGGACTCCTTGAATAGATCTGACATTATGTCTATCATTTTGAGCCTTGAGGATACGCCTTCAAGCGCATCGTAGTATTCAGCGAGCTTTATGAACTGCATGGAAACAACTCAACAGTTAGAACCTCCGAACCACGGGCAGTTGACGTTAATGGAGCAGTAGTTCGAACCTGAATTTAGGTTAGATGAGCTATTGGTTGACGTTCCTTGGCACAGTGCACCTCCTATTGTACCGTTGAAATGGTTATTTGAGAAGGAATTAGTAGTGGAGTTCTGCATGCTTATGCCTATCCCAGGGCTTACGGCTATGTTATTCTTGAAGGTAGTGCCAACAGTATTGCTCACATAATAGCTTATCTGCCTGGCAGTGACATTCGCGTTTGATATCACTCCGTCAAGTGAATTCTCGATCAAAATGCCTGTGGAGTTGCTTATTACAGTGATATTGTTTATCTGGAAGTTTTTGGAGGAGTATACGCCTACGCCAAAGTTTTTAATCGATGATGAAGAGCCCGTTGCGTTTACATATATTACGTCGTTAAGCGCCTTTACGCTTGAGTTCTTTATTATTATCGCTTTGCTGAATCCCCTGAGTATGCAATCTTCTATGAGTCCACCCTTTACTCCGCTGAACTCCGCAAATGTCCCGCCGTTTGTTGCGGTTATTGTGTTGTAATTGCAGTTTATTGTGGTGGAATTTGCGTAGATTCCGTTGCATAGCGCTCCAAGGCTGTAGTAGCCGTCGCTGCCTATGCTATAAGACGAAGAGCTGAAATAGGCATTGCACGCTATTGGCGCTGCGTTTGGAGATATGGCAGAAAGCCATCTGCAATTTGATGTCTTCTGGCCGTAGTTTATTCCTCCGTATTCGGAAGACACGCCAGAAGCCGCACCCGAACAGAGATAATCATAGCTTGAAGAACCGGTGAAATTATTGCGTACTATGGTATTATTCGTTGAATTGGTGTTTATATGCATCCCTACGGCATCGCCGGAACCACCGTTGCCGAGAATAATATTATTTGTTGAATTATAAAGGGACATGCCGTATGCGCCTGAACTGAAAGTACCTGCAACAATGTTATTGTTCTTGGAAGAGTTGAGAACAATGCCTGCGCCCGATGCATCTGATTCCGCAAAATTGCTTATTGTAATGCCTTTAGACCCGTTAAGGTATACACCAAAAACATTCTGTGACGCCGACCCATAGCTTATCGTCGAATTGCTTACATTCCGCAAGTAATATCCGTATTTGGACCCGTCAACGCTGCAATTGTTTATCGTTACGTTACTTACGCCATTGGCAAATATTGCAATGCCAGAACCTTTATTCTGCGCGGATATTCTATTGGAGCTGCACGAAAGCCTGACATTGCTTACAGCTATATCTATGCATTTTGGTGAGGTTGCAAGTATGCTCTGGGATAATGAATAATTTCCTGCGTATCTTATATAGATGCATGAGTTTACCGTGTAGTATTTTAGCTGGGGTTTTGTAACATCCGTACAGGTTGTCCATTGTGCGTCAGTAAGACCGCAACGAGTATTGGACATCAGGGAATAACCTGATTGTATGGAATTGTTTGTGGCGTATATATCCATCCTCGAATTGTCCTGTGCGTATCCATTGGAATACACGTCCCCTATGGAATTGTTTATGTATATGCCGTAGCCGTTGCCTGAAAGCCCGAAATAATCGAAGGTATCAAGCGTCGATGAGTTTATATAAATACCGATTTTTGAGCCAGTTGCATCCACATTCGACAATATGTTTTTATTGGAATTTGAAAGCTTTATTCCAGTACCTACGGAAGATATGTTTATGTATGATACGTTTGCCCCAGTTATGTTTTCGAGCAATATGCCACCTTTAGAGGAATAGATGCCGCAATGACTTATTTCCAAACCTTGCTCTGAAACAGATGATATTGCGTAGCCGAACGACACGTTTGTTATGTTGTTGCCCCCACAATCTAGATGAACGTCCGGAGCTTGTATCTTTATACATGACGTGCCAGGCTCAGAGCTTAAGGCTCCTTTTGCTTTCAGATATAAACCAGCGTTTATGCTTTGCGATACGTGGTAATTGCCCGGAGCATCTATCACGCCACAGCTGTCAAGCACATTGCTGAGATGTATCTGCGATACGTTTATTGGGTAATTTATAGCGTTGCATGATAGGAAGTTGCAACCAGAATTGATATCACACCTGTTGCCGGATGCCGCGCTAGCGTTTATCAGACCGGACAGACCGCTGCAGGCAAACGAGGTAGGGGTTGCATTTATGTAATTGTTATATATGCCCTCGCCTGACGAATAAACGCTTATGCCTACGGCGCCATTAGACACCACGGAATTGTTTATGATTTTGTTTCCGAATGAATTGTTGCCTATAAAAATGGCACCCTGCGGACCTGACGAACCCGATACCTTGTTGTTAGATATTGACGACAGTGAAGTATTTGAAAAATAAATGCCTGACATAGTATTGTTGTATACGTTGTTGTTTGATATTTTTATCCCGGTAGAATTATCAGCAGTTATGGCATACGAGAAATCGGAAAGGGTGCAGCCATTTATGAAAACGTTTTTCCTGCCATCTACGGATATCGCATATGTGTATGGGGTTTTGTTGCTGTAAGGCCCTGAACCTGTTATGGATTTCCCGTTGCATACCAGATTAACATCGCTTGAATTTATGGCTATGCAAGAGCCATCAGTTATGTTGGTTTTTATGTCTGAATTGATATAATAAGAGCCTGGAGCGCTTACAACACCGCACGCTGATAAGGTATATACGCTGGATTTTATTGATGTGGTTATAGTGGTTACTGCAGTAGGTTTATGCAGGGTAGCCAAGACTATTACCGCTATGAATATTACCGCTATAGCTATTGCCAGATATTTGATCGGAAACTTCGTCTTCTGCTTTTTGCGTGCTACAGCAGGAGCTGGAGCTTGAGGAGCCTGCTCCGGTGCTTTAAAAGGATTATTTGGGGTAACATCGATTTTATATCCCTGGTTCTGGGTGTTCGGCACTTCCTGCCAACCCCCGTTCTGGTTGTCTGGGTTGACCCCTGCACTTCCATCAGCATTGTTTCCGAGTATTGACACTGACACTACCTTAGCCCGATACGCTACTCAGAGATTTGTTTATGAATGAATTTATAGTTTGTTGTTTGAATTATAAGAATTAGGTTTCATGTGCCTCGGTAGCTCAGTCTGGTAGAGCGCCTGTCTCGTAATGGTTTTTGGGTAAAAAACGTGAAAACAGGAGGCCGAGGGTTCAAATCCCTCTCGAGGCTTTAATCGGAACATTCGCTAGCTTATCTCTAGCATCACGCGCCCGTCTCTTTCCGGTGAGGAAAGCGCTTTTATCGCTTCCTGTCCATCTTCGAGCTTGAATTTCTTCCAGACTTTTACCTTGTAATTTGCAGCCTTTGACACGAGCTCCTTGAATTCATTCAGAGGACCGCCAGTAGAGCCTATCAGCGCGGCGTGTTTTGAATACAGTCCCGATAGGTCCAGGTTTACCTGAGGACCGGTAAGCGTGCCGAACGCAACCATACGGCCGTTTACGCCAAGCATCGAGAAGCTTTCGTTCCAGAATTTTTCCCCCAGCGAGTTCATGACAAAATCAGCCATGCGACCTTCGGTGATTTCTCCAAGCTTTTCCGCGGCGTTAGCCAAAGGCAGCGTCTCGTCCGCGCCGAAATCCGACAGGGATTGCTTTCTTGATATTGCTATGGTCCTTGCGCCGAGCTCCTTAGCAAACTGCAACGCGAACTGCCCAGTGTTCCCCGATGCACCGAGAATCAGGGCGATTTCCCCGCTTTTTAGCATTGACCTTTTTATGGCGTGATAAGGTGTTAGCGCAGCCACAGGAAGCGAAGCCGCCATCTCCCAGCTCAGCCCGCTTGGGATCTTCACCACATTCCTTGCATCAACCGTGACATATTCTGCGAAGCTTCCGTTGTTTAATAAGCCTAAAATATAGCCTTTGCGGCACAGCATCTCCATCCCGTGCGCGCACATGTCGCAGGTACCGTCAAAATACCTGCCGAATACTGTGACATTGTCTCCTTTGGATACGGAAGTCACGTCGTTGCCTGTCTCTTCTACCACACCCGCAGATTCAGTGCCAGGTATGTGCGGCATTGGCTTTATACCAGGTATGGCGTTTATAACCATGTTGTCTATCGGGTTGACCCCTGACATTTTTACCCGTACCAATACTTCGCCCTCTTTGGGAGACGGCTTTTCAACTTCAGCTACTTTGAGATTCTCAGTTCCCTGTTTCTCAAAAACTAACGCACGCACTCAAACCACAATAGGATTATGTAAAAAAGCAATAAAATCGCAACATCATGCGGCGTTTACTTTTCTACAAACAATTTGCACTGGTGCTTTCTCTATAAGCATTTGCAGAATCTGCAATGCTACGATCCTTTTGTTTTTGCGATAGCCTAGGCTATGCCTTACAAAATAATAGAAATAGTAAAAATATTTAAAAATTAAACAGAACCTTGTTGAAAGCTTTTAAGCGATTAGATTCTTTCCGCCAATGCAAACCTTGCCTTGACATCGGTTACTCTTACCTTCATGCTTTCTCCTTGCTTTGCACCTTTTACAAAGACAACGAAGCCGTTTACCTTAGCTATGCCGTCGCCCTTTGAGGCTACTGCTTCTATGGTCACGTCGACTTCATCTCCGGCCTTTACCGGCTTCTGCAAAAAGTATGAGGGTTTTATTGATACGCCCCTGTCCCTTCCGTCGCGCCTTGGCCTTCTTTCTCCTTCCATTCCTTCTTCATTTCTTTCCTGTCCGAAACTTTCGTCTTCTTCCATCTGTATCTTTGCTCATATGTAGAATTGGTTCATTTCTTTGCCTTACTACATATATAGTATAATTGCGGTTGCTCTTATATTTAAATCTTTGCGTGGTGGACTTCCCCACATCTGCCTGGATTTACCGCAATGGACAAAACAGGCAAATCGGCATCGGCAGGGCTTGAGCTAAGTTATTTAAGCGCACATAATATAATCTTTAATGTTTATGTAGGTGTGGTTATATGCGAGTACCGATTGGAATCGTTGCTGCCGCTTTGCTGTTGCTCGCAGCTATGCAGGGCTACAGTTATGCATCTTACACCGTGACACACCTTAATACGACAGTTACGCTTAACACAAACACAAGCGCACAGGTTACTGAGGTATTGACCCTTTATGTGAGCAACAGCTCAGTTAGCCAGTACCAAGGAGACAGAATAGCGCTCAACCTTACGCTGAGCACGTGGCAGGGCTTGGTTGGTCCGCTGCTTGTACAGCACATAATAAACCCAAAAAGCGGGGTGTACAACTTCAAATACCTGCCCGGACCGCTTGTGCCCCAGTATAATGGGGGCGTTGCGAAACTAATAATGAGTTATTATGTCAATAACGTCACCACGGTAAAGCAAACGGCTCCGAGGCAGTTCGTTTACACGTTCAATAAAAACGTATTCAATTTTGAGCATGCAGTAAGCGGAGAGGTGCTTCCTAGCAATACGACACTTACGATAATAATACCCAACGGCGCTAAGATATCGGCCGTTTACCCTATACCCGATGCACCTGTTGCAAACTTTACCACAGGATACTCGAACACCACACAGTTTTCGTGGTTTGACGGAGAGCCGCTTTCGAAGTTCACGTTCATTTTCATCATACACCAAAGCCTCAGCCAGGAGGTCGAAGCCTTTTTTGCAGGGACATACAACGCGCTTGGTATTTTTTCCTATGTGATAATAGGAATTATAATAGCAGTATTCATAGCGTATGCCTACCTGAAATCCAAATGAAACGGTGCTTACCTTGCATGAATATGAGACAAAACTGCTTTCTTATCTAAGAGACGTTAAAAGTTCTACAGTAGAACGTATTTGCGACAGTACGGGGCTGAGTGCGGACGCTGTACTATGGGCCGTAGAGAACCTCAAAGCTAAGGAAGAGGTAAAGATAACGGTTGAAAAGGGCGCCGAATTCGACATAAGTGTCGAAGCCCTAGGATACGAGCAGAGGTTTCCAGAACAAGCATTGATAGAAGAGTTGAAGGACGGCGCAGAACCGCTTGACGGGAGAATTGATAAGATAGCGCTTTCATGGGCGAAGAGGAACGGCTGGATAAGTATAAAGGATAACAAGATAGGCATAACCGAAAACGGCAGGAAATCGCTAAGCAATTACATCTATCCGCAGTCCGAAGCGCTTAGGATGATAATATCCAAAGCGAGTACTTCGAATAATCAAAAGAAGGCTTACTTAACTGAAAAAGAGATTGCAGGTATTAGCGATGCGATAAAGGAGTTGGAGCAC
>JAJZZO010000020.1 GCA_021797495.1 Microcaldota archaeon | reverse complement strand
CGCTCACGTTGTAAAAGCATCAATTAACCACAAGCCTGTCAGTCAATTAAGGCTAAATAAACAGAGACATCAGTATATGGTGTGGTGCCATGGCGGAATATGACAAGGAGTTTCTGGATTATATGCAATCCAAATACAACATAACACTTGAAAGTGCAACGCGTGGCAGCGAAAAGGAGATAATAACTTTTGCAGTAGCCTGGGACGTATGGAAGAAGGCAAGGGATGTTTATTCCCACAAAAAATAAGGACATTTTGCGGTTTGATTTCGGATGACTGAGATTCTGGTATTTTTCGATAAGCGTTTTGTGAAACAGGCGATACAGGAGCTTAAGCTCATGCTCAGCGGCGATTATACCATAAAAAGTTACATATCGGATTCCATAATAGTGGTAAGCACAGGAATGGAATATGAAGATATAGCAAAAAACTTCTTGTTGTCAGCGCCGGTATTCATAGACCGCGTTTCCGAATTAAATGAGATTATCGGCGTTAAGGATGGCTATTCCGCACTGGTGGATGCGCTGCACGGCATCATAGAAGGCGCGGGAAAAAAAGCACCGAAAATAGAGGTGCTCAAGGAATATGCGAACGACCAGAGGCACGCAAAGGACATTGAGGTGGAGCTGGGATTGGCGCTTGAGACAAGGGAGGACATACCAAACCTAAAAAACCCGGACATTATGCTTTATGTGATACTTAAGGGAGACAAGGCTTATGTTTTCATGGGAGATTTCAGAGATGCTTACGGATCCGCATTGGACCATTTCAGGCATAGGAACATGGATGCGGAGGTATTGGAGAACAGGATAAGCAGGGCAGAATTCAAGGTGTATGAGGCTGTTAACTACTTCGGCATAAAGCTCGAACAGGGGATGAGGGCGCTTGACATAGGCGCCGCGCCAGGAGGCTGGACCAGATACCTGATAAAGAACGGCTTAAGGGTGGTTGCGATAGATGCCGGAAACATAGATTATGCCAAAATGCCGAAAGGCATAAGGATGGCTATAGCCCCCGGGGAGAACAGGGAAGCCTACAATGTGGAAGGAATCGACATACTTGCGGCGAGCGAGCTGGAAGGCAGAGGGAAAGATTATGAACTGCTCCACATAAAGGAGCTGTTCGGCAGGATAAAGCTTTCAACTCTGGTGGGCTTGGGGCCGTTCGATATTTTATGCATAGACATAAACATACCGGCACAGGAAGCCGCAGTTATAGCGGCAGTATGCTCTGAAGCCTTGAAGGCTAAAGGTAAGCTTATATTGACCCTCAAAATGACCGATGACAACATAGAGAGAAATGTCGAGAAATCCAAGGAGGCGCTTGCAGCGACATACGATGGCATAAGAGTCAAAAAGCTCCCCCATGACAGGAAAGAATTAACATTATTTGCAATAAAAATATAGCTGTGGTTACGATGATGCCTAACATAGATCCAAGAACGCTCAAAAACATGATGGCCAAAATGGGCATAAAGTCTTCGGAAGTGGAAGCCGAAAAAGTGGTCATATCCTGCGCCGACAGGGACATAATAATAACGGAGCCCCAGATTACCATGATAGAGGCACAGGGAACGACAAGCTTTCAGATTGCCGGGACAATCACTGAGCAGGAAAAGCAGGTAAGCATAGAGACAAGCGAAGACGACGTGAAGATGGTCATGGAGAGCACCGGTGCCGGAGAGGAGGAAGCAAAAGCCGCTTTGGAAAAATCAGGAGGGGACATCGCAAAAGCAATACTTGAGCTAAAGCATGACTGATGAGCTTTATTCGGGATTCAGCCAGTACGTATGCGCATAAGGCACTCCCATGATCCTGTTTACATTCTCTTTCTCTATTAGTTTGTGCCTTATTGCGACTTCTATGGATTCTTCCCCAACTATGTTCGCGGAGTTGAATTTATGCTCCGGTAGTTCGATTTCATTTGGATCCGCAAGGTCGCCGACATAGAAATCTGAGTAGTCCTTCAGGTCAAGAACCATGTCGCCCTCTTCATAAACGTTCCCTATTAATGCAGAATCACACATGGCTATTATGTTGCCCTCTTCCGTGTCGTGAATTTTTACGTATATCATTTGATTACCCGTATTTGTACATGAAAAGAGTGGTAAATAAGTACATGAACCCGTACACCATCAGCCAAAGGCCTCCTGAGATATGGTTAGTTCTTGCCGCAAAGAAGCTTAGTACAAATATTATGGTTGCGAATGCGAGCTCTACACGCGTGTTGGCCACAGAGAACAGGAGCTTGCTGCCCCCTGAATCGTTGTCCCTGTTCCAATGTACGCCGGGATTCATGTGCGTTATCGCGGCTATTGCAGCTTTTGTCCTTGCGAAAGCTAGGGCGAAGTTCAGGGCGAATACCATGAAACCCTTCTTTATGGAATTGAAGTATATCTTGGTCATGATTACCGGGGCAAGAAACGAAAGCACCAGGGCTATAGAGCCGAACATCTCCAGGTCCAGGCCCACGTACCTGACGTTGAATATCTGGTTTACGTTTAAATTTACGAACGGAACTGCAGAGAAGACTATGAATATTGAAACGATTGTAAACATTATCAGTATGACGGATATGTAATTCAACCCGAAACCGTGGGTGACGTAGTCCATGCTCGATATCGGAGAACCCCTCATGTCCTTCCTGTTCTTGAAGAAATATCTCAGGAACTGCGTATCGCCGTAGTTGTAGCGCCATTGCTGCTTAACGAGCTCGGTAAACTTCTTTATGGGCTTACCGAGTGCATATACCTTAGGCACGTAAAGGCTTTTGTAGTTGTAGAGGTCAGATTTGAAACTGAAGAACGTATCCTCTATGACGTATTCCGGGAAACCGCCTATGTCCTTCAGTGCGGCTATCCTTATCATGCCGCACGAGCCTGCGAATATTGCGGTGTTGTTGAGAGCCCTTGCCGGTTCTATGAACTTGAAGAAGAAACCGTCGAATATGTTTATCGAATCTGCGAAGAGATTTGACTTTCTGTGGGTCTTCTCCGTTTGGATATATGATAGATTGGGGTCCTGAAAATACGGAACCATGTCTTTCAGGAAGTTTGGGTTCGTTAGCCTTTCATCATAGTCGAATATGGCTATGAACTCGTCTTTTAAATCCTTTACCAGATTATTCAGGGCGCCGGCTTTGAAACCCTTCCTGTTTTCCCTATGCACGTACCTAAAGTGGTTTTCCTTTGCTATGCGCTTCAGCTCAGACCTTGTGTCTTCCTTTGTCGAATCGTCCAGAAGGTAATAATGCACCTTGCTTTTCGGGTAATCGAGTTTCTTAAGATTAACCAGCGTATCTTCCACTGTCTTCGGGTCCTCGTTGTATACAGGCACAGCCACGGCCACATTTGGGTAATTTGTGACAGGTTTGAGCTTCTTGCGTATGTTTTCTATGTAGTTGGCGTAGAAATACGACCTATAATACAGTATTGATGCGGATATATTGAAAAAGCCGGATATTATTGAAAGTATGGCAAATGCCGTAGCCACTATATACATATACATGTTCTTGGCGATTAGGAACAAGTATAGGGAAAATGCTAGACCTGCTACAGCTAAGAGTATGAATATCGCAACCGTGATTATACGTAAGGTGAACTTGTCACCAAAGAATTTATTCTTCATTTAAGCATCGTTAACTTTTCAGCTGACTTTTATAAGCGTTATTGTATATAGGAAGATTTTCAAACAAAGCTTTAATTACTTTATGAAGCCTAAGCATAAAAGCGCCTTTGCTAAGCATTAAGTTACACATAAAGAGCTTTATGTGGTAAGATATAATATTTCTTCCATATTATTAGGTTTTTTATGCCGGGATGGCGGAAACCGGTAACGCGCCAGTGCATTGCGGCGAAACTCGAGATCTGGTTTCCTTCGGGAAGTTTGGGTTCAAATCCCAATCCCGGCGCTTAAATAGGTAAAATGGTTTGGAAATGGCGTGTGGAATCTGCGACAATGGCATAAAACGGATTTTTTACACCGAAGGATGATAAGATAAAGGAAATGGCTAAAGCCATCGAGCTCTGAAATGCCTTTTCACTACCTCTTTACGGCCACTATGACCATGCGCTTGTCGTTTGGGAAAAATTCCTTGAATGCATTTCCAGCGAATACGTGCATTGTTCTGAAACCCGCTTTTTGCAGCTGCTTAACCCTTGCTAGCCCCTGTAAGTAATATGTCGAGGTACATAAAAGCATTCCGCACGTGAAAGCAGGCATTGCCTATGAAACGAAAAGCTCCGAACAAGCAGACTGGCAGATATAAGCCTAGTCGTAAAGGTGGAGTAGTTCACCATGCTTGGTGTACGAACTCCGAAAGCAGTACAGTGGCATATGAACCGGAGGGAAGGGAGAACTTAATGGTTATTGAATCCGGGCCCTCGGAAACCGAGAAGTCCTTGTATGGAGCGAATACCGCGCGGAAAGAACCCTTTGCCCTTAATTCGGGTATCTGCTTTAGCCTGAAAGACTCTTTGCTTATCCCGTATTCCCCAAGCACGTTTTTTTCCGCTTCCGAGAGTTCCTTCGTCTCATAGCCCACAATGTTTGCAGTTATGAAGCCCTTATCCCCTTTTTTATATGTTGAAACCTTCGAGCAATCCGGGAAGCCGTATCTATCTGCATTGCAATATAAGTCTCCATCCCTTGGATATACGTGCCCTTCCTTGACGTAAGCCTCTACAGTCTTATTGAAAATCTCAGATTCCACAGAATGCACAAGCATCATAAGGAGCTGCCTGGGGAGCACCCTGAGCGCAGCCCTGTAGTTTGGCCCGTAAAGCGCCAAATAGGAAAGCATCTGCCTCTCGTACTTCAGATACTTCGGGAAGTATTGCAAAGCTTTAGAAAAATCAAGCTCAGAAGCCAACTTGGACCTTGCTTCCCTTGCATCCTCGTTACTTTCATTTGATGAATTTGTAAGGAATCTGATGACTGCCTCCTCGAAATCGCCTTTGAGCAGCGCAAGGCCTATTGCAACGTTATTGCCCCTTGAGCCGAAGCGCTGAGTGCCGTAATAATTGGGGAACATGCCGTTGAGCTCTGAGTTTGCCAAGTTCACTGAGTCCGTCGCTTCCTCAGTACCGCCCCTTGCGGTTATTTCAAACCTGTTTCCCTCGAGATCGCCCAGTTTTACCGGCATGTCGGACTTCCATGCGAAGTTTATCTGTATGTCAGGTATTCTCAACGCGAGAAGCCTTTCCGGATCAGTATCGGTTATGCTGCACAACTGCACAGACAGCGCACGCCTGTCTTTTGTCCCGGCGAATCCTGTGCTTTTCCTTCCCTTTCCCAAAGCGTTTGATACAGCGCCAAGAGCTTGAAGCGTATTCCAGTTCTTTTTCTGCAGTGCGAACACTGTGAAACGAGTTCCTGCAGCATATGACAAATCCTCATTCGAATAAGCTGTGCCTGTTTCCAATATTTTAAGCGATGTTGTTATCTCCTTGACTATGAAGTCCTCGGGATTTTCTTTTATGCGCAATGATGGCTTGCGCTTTTGGTTAACGCTTAACACGCTTGACACCTGGCTTTGCCTTATTGTGATGCGCACTGCTGCTTAACGCGCTTTTTGCAGCCTTTCTCCTGAGCTCTGACTTCAGCATCTCCCTTTCTATTTCGAATATCGTTTTTTCCAGAAGGTAGCGCAATACGACTACGATGATTACGCCAGAAGCTATTATGATTATTCCAAGGTAACCCATATGGAAAAGCACGAAAGCGAACGCTATTGCAGCGGCAGGGGGATGCTCGCTCTTTGTTATTATCATCAATAATGACACCACAAACAACACCACAGCCACAATTGCGTACAGTGGGAGGTATGCGAGCCCTAACCCCCCTATATATCCGATTATTCCTGCTATTATGTAGCTTTTCACGAACTTGCTATTGCGTGCGGCCCTAGAGTTTGGCATTATGAACATTATGTATATGCTGCTTGCGAAGGATGTGAATATCACCGCCGTTGTTCCAAGGCCGTAAGCCCTGTCTATGTTGAAGTATTGAAGCATGAACACGAGGAGCGCCAGCACAAGGCCTGCTAGAAGCGCAGGTACGATCCTGTGTTTGAGCCTTTTGGCCGCCTCCTTTACGCTTTTGGGCTCCCTGTATCTGTATTCGGCGTTCATCTTTCCCCTCATGCCTGTCTGTAAATCCTCAAGAATATGAATAAGGACACAAATATTAATAACCCGGACACGACGAACGAAAATCCATAGCTCACGTAATACGCCATGTAGCCGGCGACCAGCGAGCCTATGAGATAGCTGAGGCCTACTATGCTGCTGTATAGACCCAGCTTCCTTCCGGGTTTTTCAGAACCGACGTTCTCGAAAAGAAGCGTGTTCGAAGCGGTATAAAATATCGAGTAGGCAAGACCTGCTGTAAGCGCGTATAGGATTATGTTTACTACAAGAGACCCGACACCTACAAGGACGAAGAAAGCGGCGCCTATAGCAACGTAGCCTATTGCACGCATGAGCAACGAGCTTCTAAGGGCGTTGCGCTCACCTTTCGATTCCGTGAACCTCCCTGAATAATTGAAAACATACGATTGCACGGCATAGCCCACGAATATTATTGCAAATACATATACGTTGGCGAAACCTATGTTCCTGAGCCCCGGAACGTATGCTGTGTTGAAAATCGCGCTGCCAAGGTAGAAAGCGAACATTCCTATGTATATGACGCTCAGCTGGTTCAGTTTTTTGCGCTTTGGCATAAACACGGATTTCATGAAGCGCATGCCTGGCACCCTTATGAAAATCAGGTTATGCATCAGCAGCCTGAAACGCAGAGCGGCGCTGTTCTTTATTATGGCCCTGCGCTCGAGGTTCTTTGCGGGCTCCTGTATGGACATCGCTATCAGGATACCGATTATAACGAACGGTATCAGCAGCAGCATAACCACCCTTAAAGGAAGGAAGCCTGTCAGTACCGACGCGATAAGAAGGCCGAAGGATCCCCCTATACTTGAGAGCATCTGCAATTTCGAGAAGCCGCTCGCCCAGAAACGCTTTTCTATTGTTTCCATGACAAGTAGGCTCAGCGGCGTTGCAAGCGCTGCGGTGAAAAGGGACAGAACGCCGAAGAGTAGTATCGCAAGCGCTATGCTGTTTATGAACGACAACGCCAAAAGCACAAGCCCTGCGCTAGCTACGGAGATGTACACGAAAGGCTTCCTGGAGCCGTACCTGTCAACAAGCATGCCCCACATCATCGATGCAGGTATGGAGATGCCGTAGAACGTCGCCATCGCATAGGACACATCTATGACGGTACCGCCTAGGTCCAGTATGAAAAGCGCTATTATGGTGCTTATCGGACCGTACGCTATCTGGTACGGAAGCATGGAATACATCCAGAAGCTTTTGCCGTCCTTCAGCCCCTTGAGCCTTGCGCTTATGCCCAATCAATCACAGAATTATTATTTTTTGAAGCAATATAAAAGGATTTCAGCAAAAGTGTTAAAAAAAGAGTTTTTGATTTATAAGCGGTGATAAAGTGGAAGAGATAAAAGGATTAAGGAAGTACGAGCTTCCGGCGCTGCCTTACAAGATCGACAGTCTGGAGCCGTACATAAGCAAGGACATAGTTGACGTGCACTATAACGGACACCACAAGGGCTATGTCAACACCGCAAATACGCTGATAGACAGGCTCAACGGCATAATAAAGGAAGACATTAAAGGCTACGACATACACGGGGTGCTGAGGAATCTAACCTTCAACATCAACGGGGACAAGCTGCACACGCTCTACTGGAACGACATGGCCCCCGAAGGGAAGGGAGGGGACAAGCCAGGAGGCAAGCTTGGCGATTTGATAGACCAGCAGTATGGAAGCTACGACAGGTTCAAGAAATTTTTCACGGAAGCTGCAAATTCAAACCCCGGAACAGGATGGGCCGTTCTTACATACGACAAGGAAAACGGCAACCTCAACATCATGACAGTGGAAAACCATTTCATGAACCACCTCGCTGAAATGCCGATAGTGCTTATACTTGACGAGTTCGAGCATGCGTACTATCTGCAGTACAAGAACAAGAGAGCGGATTATGTAGGCGCATGGTGGAACATAGTCAACTGGAGCGAGGCGAACAAGAAGCTCGAAGGACTTTTGGAATGAGCGATTGCCCATTTCTTTTTTATTTTTTATTTTGACATTGCGCGTTTGAACTTATTGTTGCGCTATTCTTTAGATTATTTTCAAAAGCATTCTCCTTTATGCAGCTCTCGTATGCTTTTTCATAATATTCCTTCATTAGCCTTAAGTGCTCAGCATATTGGCCCAGCTCCTCCTTCTTTACGCGTGTGACCATGGCTGC
>JAJZZO010000007.1 GCA_021797495.1 Microcaldota archaeon | reverse complement strand
CAAGAGCTTACAAATTCAGGCTCTATCCTGATACAAAGAGGCAGAGAGAGATAGATGAACGCCTGCTCCTTGCGCAGCAGTTCTACAACAAAATCCTCGAGAAGTCAATTGCATCATACAAAAATGGAGAGACAAAAATCTCAATGGCGCAGTTCAACAGGTTCGTCAGGGAAATAATAAAAGAGGACAAAAGATACCTAAAACTATATTCGCAGACAAGATGCGAGATAGAGTTCAGGCTTCTAAAGGCATATCAAAACTTCTTCAGGAGAATCAAAGAAGGAAACAAGAAGGCGGGATTTCCAAGATTCAAATCAATAGACAGGTACAAATCATTGACATATCCGCAGGATAACGGTTCATTCTCGATAAAGAAAGACAGGCTGCGTGTCTCAAGGATAGGAACAATGAGGATAGATTTGCATAGGAATATAAAAGGCACAATCAAGACCCTTGCAATAAAGAGGGAAGGAAAGAATTATCATGCAATTTTCACTACTATAAATGATGTCAAAGTTCCAGAAGTGGAGGACACCAACCCAGTCGGCATAGACCTGGGGCTGAACAACTTCATAGCCCTCTCCGACGGAAAGACGATACAGAAACCAAAGTTCTTCAAAAAGAAGGCAAAGAGCATTGCGAAGTGGCAGAGGATAGTCGCAAGAAGGACAAAATGGCAGGGAAGGAAGAAGGCAGAAAAGCAATCAAAGAGGAGGGAAGATGCAAAAGCGCATCTATCTCAGGAATGGGCAAACGTTACAAACCAATCAAACGACTTCGCGCACAAACTTGCAGACCATCTTATAAATTCAGGATACACATCATTTGCAGTTGAGAAACTCAACATACAAAACATGGTGAAGAACCACAACCTTGCGCAGGCGATACATAATGCTGCATGGAGTAAAACCATGAGTTTCCTTTCTTACAAGGCTGAAAGTGCTGGTAAGAAAAGGTATGAAGTAAATCCAGACAACACGACGCAGGAATGCAGCAGTTGCCATAACATAAAAAGAGGGAAAGAGAAACTGACTCTGAAGGACAGAGTATACAACTGCTTTGTCTGCGGTCTGGTAATGGATAGAGACATAAACGCATCAATAAACATACTCAATAGAGCTACCCTCGGACAGAGGGGAAGTCACGCTCAGGGAGAGAGTGTAAGACCTCAACGGGAGGCAGTTCTCGAGGAACTGAGAACCGATAAAACACATCCTTTGCGGGATGCAGTGATTGCATGAACGCAGAGGAAGCCCACACCGTTTGCGGGTGGGAGGATGTCACGGCTTTATATAGCAATTTCTACATCGGGGCTGATACGCTTCTTTTCCTCCAACGACTATTCTTGGACCGGATTCAGGTATCCCGTCTATCATCCTCTGCGAGAATACTGCATCTTCGCCGCATTTTGTGCAAACTGCGGTCAACGAGTATATCTCATCGGCATATGTGAGCAGCCTTTCCGATACGCCGAAAGGCGATCCCCTATAATCCTTGTTTAGTGTAGATACATAAACCATCTTTTTCTTGGAAGCCAGATCGTTAAGCACCTCCTCAAGCCCAGAATTCTCATTCCAAAATTGCGCCTCGTCAACCCCTATGACGCCGTAATCCAAGGCACTTTTGTATAATGCCTTGACTCCGCCCTTATCTATTTTTACTACTGTGGCGTCAAGCTCTATGCCCTTGTGCGTCTTTACCTTGTCTTCACCGTAGCGCTTGTCTACCTCTGGCTTGAAAAGGATCACTTTCCTCCCGGCAAAGCGTTCTCGCTCAAGGAGCTCTATAAGCCTGGAGGTCTTGCCGGAGAACATGGGTCCGGTGATAACTACAAGTCTTCCAATATCTAGGGATTTCTTCGTACAATGCACCTATAAAATGTTCACCTGCCTTTGCGCACTAACCTGAACTCGTAATCCTTCATGAGTTCATGCGCATGCTCAAATCTTTCCGCAGACTCGTTGGGCATGGCATTGTTCCTGCTCTGCTCGAGTTTTTGGGCCAATCCTCTGTGGTGCTGTATCAAGGCGTTGATGGTTTCCAGATAAGACATAACGACCACTGACATATTTGCGAGCGATAAAATAATAAGCTAACGCGATGTCAAGAGCTAAATCCTTTATCTGCCAAATACCATCATGTACGAGCCAATGGTAAAACCTCCAAGGCTTAGGAAGGGAGGTACAATACGCGTAATTGCGCCATCGAGCGCAGCAACTTCCACAAGTTCGCTGCCCAAGGCCGTGCGCTTCATAGAAAAGCAGGGTTTCAAGGTGAGCCTTGCCTCAAGCATGCTCAGGGAGTCTCCAACGAGATACCTTACTGCGGGAGACGCCACAAGGAAGAACGAGATAGAAAACGCATTCAGGAACGACAAATACGACGCCATAATGGTGCTGCAGGGAGGCGCGGGCTCCATAGACATACTGAGCGACATAGACTATGATGTCATAAAAGACCACCCAAAGGTGTTCATAGGTTACAGCGATATAACCCTACTGCAGCTTGCTTTCATGCGCATGGCGCACATGGCCTCTTTCCAAGGTCCTATGCTCATAGACATGATAGAATCAGACGAGGAGGCTTTGCAGACGAACTGGAACAACCTGATAAACATAATAAGCAAGGGCGAAGAATCCACAATTAAAAACCCTATGGAGAGCGGCTGGGCAAAATCAATAAACGACGGCAAGGCAAAAGGGCAGCTGATGGGAGGCAACCTTACTGTCTTTTCGCTCATAGTGGGAACAAAATACCTCCCTGATTCAAAAGGCAAGATACTCTTCTTCGAAGATGTCAATGTGGAGCCATGGATGCTCGATAACCTTCTCGCTTCGCTAATGCTCAAAGGCGTCCTCAAAAAAGCAAACGGCATAGTTTTCGGCCAGCTTCCAAACTACAGCATCGAAAACTTAACGGAGTCGCAGGGGGTTACCTCATACCTGTTCAAGCACCTGTTCATCGAGGACTACATAAGCGCCACAATGCACAGCACGCTGCAGGACCTTTTTACCAACAAGATGCCGAGAAAGCCGGCCTTCATAGAGATGGCATGCTGCCACGGTAAATACATAACGACAATACCAATAGGTATAAGGGTCAAGCTGGATGCCGGCCAGTGCACAATGGAAATGCTAGAACCAGGAGTAGACTGATTTTTACAAAGACAGCGCCTGCGCATAGCGCAGGCGCGTCCTCTGGGGTTTGCCAAGTTTCCTCGGCAATTATTATATGTTTACAAAAGTATTTAAATATTACTTTATGGAACTTTTATCTATAAAAGTAAATCATTTATAGTAAGGTATAAATAATTTAACTTTAAAAACACACTGGACAGTGCGCAAGCCATGCACAATACAAATATGGCAGACAGCTTTTTCTGGGGTTCTACCTGTGCGTAGCAAGGGCGCGTCCGAGGGGTTTTGAATGGATCTGAACGAAAAGAGCGAGCGTGAGCCGGAGAATGGAAAACTGCAGAGGGAGTTAATGTACGAGCAAGAGATAAGGGAGTGTATAGAGGGTCTTCTAGACTATAAGTACGAGCTTATGGGCATAGAACCCGAAAGTGTGCACACATCCACAGTCTCGGAGCTCGTGCGTGCCATAGCTGTGGTAACAGAAGAGGACATGACAGCACAGCTGACAAAAAGGAGCCTAGGCAGGGAGCTTATATACAAGCACCAATCCGAGACAACGCCTTCAGGGTTCAGTTTTTTGGCTTTTGGGCATAAATAACCAAAAGCCCTTTTTCTTTTTTTTAAGGTTTTTTGGCCTTGCTTGCGATTATGGAGTCCCTTATCTTCGCAATGCTCTTGTTAAAAGCCATTATGCAAAATCCTATAAAGAGCACAAAAATTGACACTAGCAACATTCCGGGATCGTGAACGCCGCGGTACAGCACTATGGCCCAAACCGCCCCAGCAACAAGCCCTGCCACCACCCAACCGATACTTGCCTTTATTATGCCGTTCACTTAAACAACCAGTAACGCATGCATTTGAAACCTAAAAATACGTACGATAATGGTCTAGAAAGCTATAAATATTATCAAAGGCGGAATACCTCCTATTCATATCTAAGCATTAAATGTCGTGATAAGCATGCAAACAGGTTTCAAATCTACAGAGGTCAGCGGCGTTCGCAAAATGAAATATACCGTTACAATAAAGCCAGAAGCGTTGAAAGCCGCCATAAAACAGTTCAATGACATAACTGCTAGACCTGAATATGCGGATATAGCTAGCGGCGTTCACTGGTCTTTTTCTATAGAAAAAGGCGATGAGTATGGCATATTTACCATCCGAAGCCTATTCCTACATCCATCAAAAGAGAACGAAGAGAGGATTTCAAAGCTCATAAAAGAGATGGGCGATTCCGTGCTCAGGGTTTCAGACGGCAATGTCAACAGCGTACTGCGCACAAGCGCGTGAGTAAAGGCACAAAGGTACTAATCTAATCTACATCCTAATGCCCTGCATAAGTAATTTATACTTTTTATCACAGTTTGTTATTATGGAGATAACCGTAAAAGGTTTCAAGCACGGGGAACGCATCCCGGACCAATTTACTTGTAGGGGCCTAGATACACAGCCGACCGTAGAAATAAGCGATGTCCCGGCAGATGCCAAGAGCATAGTTGTTATAATGGAAGATCCAGATGCACCGATGGGCACTTTTACCCATTGGATAGCATACAACATACCACCTGACACATACAGATTGGACCGTGGCTCAAAGCATTCGGAGATGAGCTTCGGGATAAATGATTTCGGGAACGAAGGCTATAATGGTCCATGCCCTCCGAAAGGCGCCCCGCATAGGTACTATTTCAGGGCATACGCTACATCGCTTGAAAGGCTTCCAAACGGCATGCACAGGAAGCCCCTGGACGACAAGCTCAAGAGCAGCACCATAGAGAAATGCGAATATATGGGGACCTACTCGAACGGGTAAAGGAATTAATATTATATGGGTTAATCTTATTATCATTGTTACTGCGGTGCCGCTTATGGGGGACGACAAAATCGACTACTACATAGATAAGTATAGCGGCTCGCTAAGGGACGTAACTCTCTGCTATCTCATAAACCGCGAATCTTCCAAAGTGCTTCTCGCATTGAAAAAGCGCGGTTTCGGGGTCGGAAAGCTCAACGGTGTCGGAGGCAAGCTCAAGGAAGGCGAAAGCATAGAAGAGGCCATGCTTAGGGAAACCAAAGAGGAAATAAACGTAGAGCTGACAAGCTACAGGAAGGTTGCAACCATAAACTTTTACTTCGGCGGCACAAAGCCAAATCCAGATTTCAATCAGAGGGTTCATGTTTACATAGGGGATGAGTGGAATGGCACTCCATCGGAAAGCGAGGAAATGAAGCCAGAATGGTTCGATACAAATTCCATACCCTTGGATATGATGTGGGATGATGACAAATACTGGCTTCCTTACGTGCTTAAAGGAAAAACAGTCGATGCGTCTTTCCTTTTCGGCGATTCGAACAAGGTAATAGACATGAAAATAAGTTACAAGCACGGGTCGGAATAATGTTTTAAAAAAACAAATGTTTTTTATGGAAAAACAAGAAAAAAATTTCCTGAAAATAAAAGCCGATACACAGTCAACCGTGAATTCGGAAAAGGAGAGGCAGGAGCTTCTCTCCAAACTTTCAAGCGTAGTTGTATACGATCTCTTAAGGGTAAAGGACAAAACCACAGACAAGGCTGTCCACTATCTTGGCAAGGCGAACGCTTGTTATGGGCAGGCATACTCAAGTCTGGAGGAGCTCACAGCGACAACCAGGCTCATAACATACAAGAAACTAGCGGTCAATTATATAATCGATGAGCTCGGAATAAAAAGCCCAAAGCAAAGCGCAAAAGTATACCTAAACGAAGAGGCACTCCTAGAAACGTTAAAGACTGAACTAGGCGAGCACTCTGAGCCCATAGCACAGGCGCTTTTGGGCGTTAGCAGAAAGGCATACAGCCATATGGATGAAAGGGACACAATCTATGCTGCACGGAAGCTGATACGCGCAATAGAAAAACAGTCAGATATCGAAAACCTGCCGTATGTCGTGAAAAACACGCTAATAGCAATGCAGGATATAGAACGCAAGCTCTCCAAATTCATTGCCACATACAGCTCACTGCGCGATGGGATACAAGAACTAAATCTCAATACGTTCATGGAAAAGGTCGTTGGAACCGACGAGCCTGCAATTGCACGTATGACGGCTTCGCTAGTCTCAGACTACTTATCTAACGAGGCACTGCCTTCATGGCCCGAGATAATTATTGAAAAATCCCCACAAGGCAAGTCCGTCGGCTTCCAAATACATTTTGGTAACAAATCTGGTTATTTTGCTTTGGTGTACCTTAAGCCTAAGGACTATTCCCTGATAGCAAGTTTCGTCTTGCAACTAAATGAAATGATAGATGAAGTTTACACATCGGAGCAAAAACAGACCAAAATACCCAAATTCTCCATAACCACATATTCCGATTTGGGCGTATGCACAGTAGGCTGTTCGGGATTTGAGCCGCAAATGCTGCCAGATGTAAAAATCCGTATACAAAGGCTTTTTGGGAGAAGCTAAAATCTAAAAGATTTGTAGAAAACCCAACTAATAAAAATGAGCGCGCACAAAAGCTACTGAGGGTATGGGGTTGTGCACGCAATATAAAAATTTGCATGCCAGCGCAAGCTTTGCAAGGGTGTATTATTGGAGGTTTGGGAGAGCATAGCGATAAGCATAACGGAAAGGGACAACATAAATTTTTCATCAAGGTTTGAGGCAAGTATTGCAGCGACGCTGGATCTTATGCACATAAGTTTCTCTTACAAGAATATGAAGTTTCCAATAATTTATAACGACAAAAAAATAACATTCACCCCTGATTTTATGATAAACGGGACATTTAACGGTAAGAAGATACTCATAGAAACCCACGGCAAACGCTTTGTGGACGAAAGATTTATAGAAAAGATGCATGCATTCATGTCCGATCCTGCAAGTTCGGAATACTACACGATAATTATAACCAACAAAATGCCTAAAAAACCAGACAAGCTAAAGATAGAACTGAAAAAGCACGGATATGACAGCGATGACATATGCAACAAAGTATGGTCTATACATTACAATCAAGCCACCGGTTTGCAACTAAGCCTTAAAAACGAATCAGGGTCATTATACACGCTGCTAGACGAACTTAGGTCAAGCATCAACGAAAATAACGACTTAAGAACGCGCCTATTAAGGAAAGGGCGCCCCGAAACCACCAACCACGCAAAGAAAATACTAAAAAGCACATATTGAATTAGAAACTGCACAAATGCGTAAAAATGCGCCAGGGTAGGGATTTGAACCCTAAAGCCCTTGCGGGCACCGGTTTACTTGTCGCGCCTTTTGCATCATCGAATCAGCTCTTGATGTTTTGAAAACTCAAGACCGGCGCGTTACCAGATTCTGCCACCCTGGCACCTGCAAGATAGGTTTTGCTGAAAAAGTATATAAAGCATTCAATACGTGAAGAGTTCATGGAAAAATACGTTGGCACCTCAGGTTGGATGTATCAATGGAACAATGGCAAAAGCCTTGAATGGTACGTGAATAATTCAGGGCTCAACGCCATAGAGCTCAATTCAAGCTTCTACAGGTTTCCTTTTCCAAACCAGGTGCGCTCGTGGGCAAATGCAGGCTCGTCACTGGCATGGGTTGTTAAGGTAAACAAAGCGGTGACCCACACGCACCTGTTGAACGGGAAATCGTACGGCATCTATTCAGAATTCATAAACGCCTTCAAGCCGCTGAAAAGTTCGCTAAAACTATTCCTGTTGCAGATGCCTCCCAGGTTTACCACAAAAACAGAGCAACGGCTTAAAGATTTCATTGGTTCTTTTGAAACAAAGAACATGGCATTCGAATTCAGGCACCGAAGCTGGTACGATTATGACTTTCCGGGGCTTGATTTTAAGGGGGCCATAGTTTCTCCGGATTCCCCAGAAACAAGCGGTAGAATAATAAAGAAAAATAATATTGTATATCTAAGATTCCACGGCAGGAAAGAATGGTATTCGTACAATTACAAGGCAAAGGATCTTTCGCAAATTGCACTTTCTGCGCTGAAGGAGAAGCCTAAGACGTTATACGCGTTCTTCAATAATGATGCTTACATGCTCTCCAACGCAAGAACTTTTTCGAAACTTCTCTGAATTGATTGGTGTTTTAAATGAAAAATATTAGCGCAAGCCTTGCAAATAGGCTAGGATTTTTGATTGGCAAAAAGCAACGTAGCGGCTACACCGCTGCAGGCAACGAGATAGAGCTGGGAAACGCGCTCGGATATCCATCAAAGCAAAAAATATACTTTCATGACGGTTATCACAGCAGGGATTTCCCGTTGTCATGGGGAAAGGCAAAAGGAACTGTATATATAAAACCATCAGAATACAGCAGCCCGCATATGGTTATAGCCGGCTCTAGTGGAAACGGGAAAAGCACGCTTTTAAAGAAGTTAATATACGAGATCTCAAAAAGCGATATCAACATACTGCTGCTCGATTCCGACAACGAGCATTACGGCATAATCAAAGCCGTAAACGGCAGGGTTTCATATCCAACGGGCAACAACATAAACATATTTGCATTGGATGGATTAAGCGCAGGAGAACGCATACAGGAGCTCTCTGCACTGCTTTCCGACGTTTTCGGCTTCGGCTATCTTCAGTCGAACCTGCTGCATTCATGCATGAGCTATGCTTATAGAAAGGCAGGTATGCGTTCGCTTTCGCAAAGAGAAATGGAAAATCTCCCGGATTTTGCAGCTCTTATAAAAGAGCTTAAGATATTCATAGCTAACTCTAGGACCAGTGCGGAGAAAGCAAGACTCACAAACATGCTTAACAAGCTCTCGTCCCTAAGTGCCGGGATACCGAGCCATAACGGCAAAAGCAAAGGTATAAGCGAATTATTCAATGGTGTCGTGGCGGTCCCATTAAAGAACTTCGGTAATCAAGAGTCGCGGCAAATATTGATGCATGAAATACTGTCAAGGCTATACTCGCGAATGCATGAAATGAAGATAACACACAAGCTTTCAAACTATATAGTTATAGACGAGCTTGATTTCGTTCTTGCCGACTATGATTCCGGTACTGGCATAATAAAGAAAATAGTGAGGGAGGGCAGGAAATACGGGATAGGCCTCATAATATCCACGCATATGTGCAATGCGCTTCCAAAGGAGATGGTGGAAAATTCATCATGCCTTATAACATTCAATTCAAAAGACCCGGGTGAAAGGCATTATGTCGCTTCTGTGATGGCGCGTGGCTCCCAAGCTCTGGAAAAATTCATCGATGGGGAAGTTTCGATAGTTGAAAAGTATTGTTTCATTTTGTCAGTTCCCGAATTTCCAATGCCGTTGAAAGTGATGATTGACCCAGGGGAGGCACGTTCTGTATTCAACCACGTGGATTATGCGATTGCGGCTCCAACGGACGAAGCCCTTAAAGTTCCAACAGAAAAAGAATCTGCAATAAGGATGGGATTCACCGAAGAGCACATAGAAAAGCTTAAGGAATCAAAAATAATGTCAAGTCTCTTATACAAAGGTTCGGAATGGCTAATGCTAAGGAATCCTTCGCTGAGCATAGAACACGAATTCTATGTCAAAAAGATTTCTGAATGGTTATCTGCCAACGGAATAAGGAACTACATAATCGATAACAGCACCGGGCCTGACATAGCGGCATACCCTTTCACAAACAAGATGGCCGTAGAATACGAAACGGGAAGGAAGTCGGCTTACTCCACTTCAAGGATGATAGACAACAGGCTCAAGGATTATGATTTCGTCTTAGTGATAGTCAACGATGACGCATTCGGGTTTTACAAGTCGGCGATAGAAAAGGACAAGACAATAATCCTGTCCATAAACGAAGTCCTTTCAGCATAGTGCACTTAGATGATGTTCAAGAATCCCAAAACGATAAGGGCAAGCATTATTACTATGTAAATCCTCAAGAATACAAAAGCAAACTTCACCCATCCATTAACGTGCGCCCTCTTGACCGGTATCTTTGAATAGTCTTTGAGTTTTTCCTTCTTAAGGAAATTGTCCCAGTCCTTCTTATTCTTTATGAATCCAAAATCGTTTTCGTCAGAAGCCATATTATCACCTAAAACATATGCGGGAACACTAAGCTCAGCCCGTAAAGGCTGCTCATAGTAACCAACACTACCATTATTGTTATTATCGCTGCATTCTCCCATTTGGTGTTAACGCGCTTGCCCATTACCTCTTTGTCGTTTACGAGTAGTAGCAGAAACAACAATGCTGCTGGCATAAATATAGAAGCAATGACCTGTACCGTGATATTCAGGAATCCAAGCGGCACATTGGGCAAAAGCACTATTCCAGCTGCTACGAACATGCTTATGATTCCTGGTATGTAGAACTTTCTTCCCTCTAGAAACGGAAGGTTGATGCTCTTTGGCCAGTTGAAAGCCTCTCCTACGGCCCACGAGGTGCTTGCCGTAAGGGCTATTGCCGCTATTATGCCTGCATCAATAAGCCCAAGGGCGAAAAGCTCCACAGGCACCGTGCCTATCTTTTTGGATATGGTGCTTAATATGAAAGCTATATCGTAGCTTGTTGTGGATGTTGTGCTCCCTACATGTCCGGTGCTGAAAACCAAAGTGCCCGTGAGCACTATTATGCATATGGCTACGGTTGCCATTATTACCGCACCCACAAAAGTGTCTCTTTTGCCTGCCCCGATGTCCTCTGGTACAGTGCCTTTGTCGACCTCTGAGCTCTGCTGGAAGAACAGCATCCACGGGGCTATGGTGGTGCCTATGTTGGCAAGCAGCACGTATATGAAAAGAGTGCTAATCCCTCCGTTAATGTGCCATGTGAGGAAGCTCTTTGCCACAAGGCTCCAATCCGGGTGCGCGAAGAATACCAGAGGTATGAATATCATGTTGAAAAACGCTATTAAAAGACTGGCACGCTCCCATTTATGATACCTAAGCGTAAGCATTACAGTAGATATGAACGCTATACCTATGAATACAGCTCTGTAAGGTCCCACTCCGAATATGCTCATTCCGAATGTTATGCCTATGAATTCCGTCACGAGCGTCAAGGAATTCGCTATGACCAAATCTCCAAGCGAAAAAGCCCCCCAGAACGCTCCATACCTTTTCCAAATCATCTCAGCATGCCCCCTCCTAGTCACTGCGGCAAGCCTTACTGTCATAGACTGTACAAGATATGCGGTAGGCACCATGAGTACCATGAGCGGTATGAAGAAACCGAGCCCGAATATCGATCCAGTTTGCGCGTATGTTATTACCCCTCCGGCATCGTTATCCGCAACCATTACGAGTATGCCAGGACCCAAGAGCGCAATAATTAGCAGTATCTTAGTAAACAGCCCTTTCCTGTGCCTCAGCCTTGCAACCTTAAGCCTGTCTATGGCTCTTAGCCGTATCTCTACGGGAAGTTTATCGAGCTCTTCGTTGATGTCAAACGGTTCATCAGGTTGTGCTCCTAGCACTTCTTCCATAAATGACTATAGGCACAGAAAATTAATATACAGATAATACCGGCAATGCGGAAGCATAATATCAATATATCTAGAACGGGTGCATTTGTGTTGTGTGCTGTTGCCATTTTTATTCGGCGTTTTTGCCATTAACCCTAACCACAAGGAATAAATATAATAAAAAATAAAAAGATAAAAATGATTATATGGAAGCAAAAACAAAATCGGAAAAATGCCCAATAGAACCAGAAGTCCCTATTGTAAAAAAAACCGGTAATTTAGATCTGGAAACAGGTTTTGCACCTCATAAAGAAATGCTGCGAGAAGATACAAGCACAGCAAGCGGCGATCCGTCAGAACCTGAAGTTTCCATAAGCCAAAGCGATTCTACTGGATTTGAAGACAGGTACTGACTTACAAAACATAAATTATTCGGTCTCGCGCTTCATGTACGCTTCAATCAGTTTGACGTCTCTCAGGTCTTTCTCCCTGCCGAAGGCCTTCTTCCATTTCAGCACCTCCTCAAGCCTTACCACAGGCACGCCTTCTATGGTTTCCGCTTCGGCTATAAGCCTTGCAGGGTCGGGATTGTAGGAGCCGTAAGTCCACTCTGCACCTACCTCAAAACAATCGCTGTCGAGCATCCTCCTGCCGTCCGGGTATATCTTTTCGTTCCAGCCCTTCGCCTTCAGCGCGTCGTAGACATCCTGCGTGGCTATAATATCCGCGTCGTTGGATTCCCGGATGCTATGCGCCGACAACGGCACTGAGCCGAACAATGCGTATTTTCCCGCAGGCAGGCCTAACTTTTTTACCTTTTCAGCTATTTCTTCGAACTTCATGAAACCACACACGAATGATAAGAAAGTCAAGTATAAATGCATATTATGAGCCAGATCCTGAGAGTTGTAATAAGTTTATTAAACTCTTGTGTATCCCCATTGTTTTCCTTCTCTCGAAGCGTGAAAATGGGGCTGCCGAGATTTGAACTCGGATATCCAGCGCCCGAGGCTGGAAGTCTGCCAGGTTAGCGTACAGCCCCGTGTACGGCTTTCAGTGCATATTTTAACATCGCTGCTTTTAATTCTTGCTCGAATTTTGGATTAATGCTTAACTATCATTTATATTTTCCGAGAGTTCGTCATATATGCCTTTCTTGTACTCTGGATTACCAGCAATGGCAAAGAAGTCGAATATTTTATGGCCATGCTTGGAGTCCATATTGGATACCTGCATAAAGTCCATATAAAGCCTTTTTAGTGCGAATTCGTAGGTCGCATCTCCGAAATCCGATGTTTCGTTTTCAAATTTTAAGGCTATTTTAGTAAAAAGCTCTGCCTCCTCCTTTTCTATTTCGGCTTCGGTAGCTCCTTTCATTTCCATGCTTTTGAGCATTCTTATCGCTTTCTCGAACGATTCCGTATAAGATTCTATCTGTTCTACTATTTCGTCCATATCGTTCTGCGCACCAAATTTGCTTATAAGAGTAGAGATGACTTTTTCGGGATTGATTCTATCTGCCAGCTCGTTTGAAATCGCATCGCTTTGGTAAAAAATCGCAGAGTTTTCCAAAACCTCCATGAAGGTCGAGAAAGCCGCTTCAAAAGCCGGGTGCGCTATTGGCTCATACTTTTCTTCCATGTCAAAATCCTCGTCTTCGGCATTATTGATATATTGCTCCTGAGCTGCACCAGGATCCACGCCAAAGCTATCCATCCTAAGCAATGACATTTCTGCATTGCGGTTCTTCTGTTTTTCCATAACAACATTAGCTATTTATTATGAAAAGCTTATAATTCAACTGTATAAGGCATCAGGGCTTGAAAATGCTGACAACAGACGAAATAGACATAGCCTACAAATATCCGTTTTCGGAAGAGGCCAAGAGGGTAATAGCGGAGAAGGGGCCTAAGCGGATAGAATACAAATACCTGGAATTGGGGAAGGACAGGGTAGAGGCCGCTATGAACAAAAAGCAGGCATATTTCAAGATAGAGCTTGAGAACGTTAAGCTCGGCTACGTGATAAGCTACATATACGCTAGGATGCTGGTGAGCGCATCTTCGAACGCTGCGCTTATAAGGGCATTCGCATCAGGGGAAGCCAGGCGCTCAGGCATGGCGCTTAAAGCCGAGCCAGCCCAAACCATAATGCATATAGCGTCACAGCTCTCCTATGCGGTATCAAGCACCAACTCCGACGAGTTCATAGTCTCATTCTCAGAATACCTGATGAAAGCCCCGAAAGGCGAGAATTACGCCCTTGTGAACATGAAGCTCAAGAGCGGTTTCGTGATACTTGACAGGAACGAGCTTTCGAAGGTATTGGAGCATTCGATATACCTCAGGGTGCTTTCGGGCTTGCCGATACCAAAGGGCCAGCTCCCGAAGGAGCTGGTTGACTATTATGCTTCTTCGAAGCTCAAGCTTCCGGAAAGCGCCTCCAAGCCAAGCATGTCAAGCGTTCTATCGCATGGCAGCACGTGGATAGACGAGGTGCTTGCCACTCCGATACCTGACGTGCGCCACAGGACCGTCAACCTTGTTTTGGCTCCGTATCTAGTAAATGTCAAGGGCCTGGGCGTGGATGAGGCAACAGACGTGATAAAGAAATACATAGAGGAATGCAAACAGCTGAACCCGAACACTGACGTAAGCGAAACGTACATACGCTACCAGTGCAACTACTCCAAAAACAAGGGAATGAGGCCCCTTTCCTTGTCAAAGGCCAAGGAGCTCTTAGGAGAATACATAAATTTCGACTCTGTAGTACAAAAACCTAAAGCTAAAACAGATGGAGCTAAAAATGGCGGTTAGATGGAAATCAATGTGATATGCGATATATGTGGAAAAAGACTTGCAAAGCACACATGCAAGCTTTGTGGAAGGCGGGTATGTGACGAAGATTTCCACAACGGTCTCGGCATATGTAAATCATGCAAAACTGGACGCCGTTGACAATGTATTATTTATACGCATAACACTTTCAATGGTGGGATATAAGCCCACTGTAATGCATATAGACATCGGTAATGTAGTGGATGCAGTTGTTGAAAAGCGCGTATAAATACCGTGTGCGTGTGTAGACCCAAAAATCCCACACAGGAATGCAGCAATCGCAATAACCTAAAAAAGCAGCGAGAAACTGACGTTAACGGACAGGCTCTATCGCAACAATAACTGCGGAATGACAATGGGTAAGATAAAATTGCCTTGTGGTTGTGAGACCTCAACGGGAGGCAAATGTCGGTGAATTAGGAACTATACGTGGTGTTTCAAGATGATAAATCAAAAACGCCACTGGAAACCCACGCCTTTAGGCGCGGGAGGAGGTCACTTACCCTAATTTCTATAAAGTCAATGTGACAAAACAAGAAAAAATAAAAAAGGGTGTTAAGCTGGGGTTCCGGCAGGGGGTTAAATTGGTGCCAGGGCTTAACACCACAAATGTGCTTTGTGATGGTTTTTGAGCTGTAACTTCATCCCGTCTCTAAGGCAATACGTCAAACTTAACGGCGTTATTACCTCAACGTTTTTACAGCCATGTTAATAATGTCTTGCCATAAGGTTGAGAAATAAGCTGTGACAACCTTTTGGTCGTCCCAGCTTCTGTAACTCACCTATTATGTCCTCATTATCTTTTTTCCAGCGGGGCGATTTTTTACCATACGCGGGTGTTTATTCTTATTTCCCTTTCCGTATTTAGCTGCACGTTTTTTTGCTGCTTCCATTCTTCCTCCTCTGCTTTTTTTCGCCATTCTATTCACCTATCAAATCAAGCTCTACGTACCACGATTATTGCGGATGACATATTTGCATATGATACCTGCTCTCCAACTTGTAATTGGTACTTAGCCCAGATTGAGCCAGTTATATTGCTACCTATGGCAACAGGCCCTGAGGTTATCGGTATGTTTATATACTTTGTAACATTCGATTTCAATCCTCCAGTTACGTTTACAGCCTGCGGTGGCGACCATGACAGTTCCGGCACTCCGTTAGAGTAAACCGTACCCAGTGTAACAAACCTAACAGTTACGCTTGTCCAGTTATATCCTGTGTTTTGACTCAATGCCACCGTAAGGTTCCCTGTCGAATAATTAAGCACAGGATTTATGCATTTGTAACTCAAGGTTGATGTGCAACCTACACTCACTACTATCGGGGTGGTGTTTGCAACAGTAATATTGTGGGCACCTGTTACTGTAACTGGCGCAACAGTAGTTGTCACTCCAGGGGCTATCGTACTAGTCGTTGTTCCCGATACTGAAGATGGCGCAACCGCGCTACGATTAGCTACATATCCTATGGAAATGCTTAGTATCAGAATTACTATTAGCGCCACAATCAGGGCAGAAAATAATAGTCTTGCAGATACTGTATAAAATTTTTCTGTTTTTTGTTGACTCATTTCATTCACCGATTAAAGGTATTATACCGAAATTCCCAATATCTTCAGTATTATTATTATTGCAGCCGCTGGCAGTCCAAATATGGCCACTGCGATAATTATGATCCAGTTGTATATTATCCCTAAACTCAGGATGCTGTTTGCAAGCCATATTGCTATGAGACCAAGTATGCTATTTATTATAAGTCCGAGAATTATGTTTCCAAACTTGAATATTATCAATAAAACTACTGCTATTGCTACTATAAGCAATAGTTCTGACGCAATTCCGCCAATAATTATGTCTAGCATATCATTACCTATTAATTCTGGTTTCTACTATGTCTGTTTGGCCTGTTTGTTCTGCCTATCCCTAGAAGGTTAAGTATTATTAGTATTGCAACTGCAAGCAATCCGAATATTGCAACAAATATCAATACGAGAAGATCGTACCGTATGCCAAGCCCGAATATTGCATTAACAAGAAATATGACAATAAATCCTACTATCGTATTTATCAAGAGCGTATATAGCAGACCTCCGCTAAGCGGTAAGATAAATATAACTATCAATGCAATTAATATCACTGTAAGCAATAACCCTACTCCGTATCCTGTGTTTTTCTCCAACAAATCACTCATTATATTATAATCTAACTTTTCTGATGTTACCTATTTCGAGGTAAATAACGTCCAATACAAATACCTAACAGATACTGAAAGGATTGCAGTAATCTGCAATCCTCCTCTTTAATTTTATAACTACTTACTGTCGGCCCTAGTGTCATTCCTATGTTTGGATCTTATTCTGTCTGCACCGCTCTGGCTCTGGGTTCCTCTGCGCTTAAACACGCCGTTGTTTTTAGATTCGAATAATCCTATTGCATTTCCTTCAGGGTCAACACCCACTGCAGTAAATCCTTCGCCCTCTATCTCTTTCTTCCCTACCGTTATGTGGCCTCCTTCCTTCTCGATTTCTGCCATTGATTCGTCTATGCTAGGTGTACTGATATAGTTTACTACTGTCTGATTTTCGCTGCCTTTCTTGTACATCCCACCATTCACTCCAGGTATGTGTTTAGTTCCTGTTTTTATGCTCCAATACTGCATATCTTGTTTGGCCGTATTGCTGAATTTCCATCCAAAGACGTTAGTATAAAAGTTCCTAAGCTTTTCAGGGTCCTTCGCAGGAATTTCAAAATGACTTATTTCGTGTGTTGCGTTCTTCATTTAATCATCTCGCTTATAACTAATATACTTCACCTTAATATATATAACTTTGTTATTGTATATGATACTTTAGTATATTAAAGCATTATTGCAAACAACTAAATATAATGGGGTATATATATGCTGATTTACAAATAGTGAGATTATATGGTACTACCAAAAGGGACGTTGGAAATATTGCTGCTGGCTGACGGACACGATCCGAAATCGTTTAACGATTTTACAAAGATATCGTTAAAGAATAAACATTTGAGTTCGGCAACAGTGTCAAGAAGACTAGACGAACTAGTAACATCTGGAGCAATGGAAGAAGTAATAAGCAAATCTAAAAATGGGAGAAAAGTAATAGCCTACAAAACTACGGAAAAAGGCAAGAAAATAATAGAACATGCAAAATTCCTAGAAGAGATATTTGCTTTTAAAAAAAATGAAGCTAAACAAAACAAAAAATTAAAGCGAATGGTGTGAAATATGCATAAACAACGTATACATTCGGGCACATGCATGCGAAGGTTGTAATGGGTCTAAGTTATTGCTTATTATATAATACAAAACCAATACGTGTACGTAGTAAGGAATACAGTTCCCGAGCCCTATTATCTCCAGTAAGTTGATAATATACCATTAGGTAGCGTTGCTTTTATCAATGTGTTCTGGTTTTCTTGTAAGTCATGAAGCACACTACTGCCAGAACAAGGTTGAAAATCAGGAATATTGTAAACGCGGTAGATGTGCCGAAAGAGGATAATGGCGTGGTACCGAAACCGAAAAGATAGGAGAACCCGTTTGTTTTGGAAAAGCCACTTACGGGCAGATTAAGCGCAACGTCGGCAATCTGCGCTATGAACATAAGGAGCGCAAAAACGCCTATTATCGCTTCAAGCACATGTTTCTTTGTAAAGAATCTCAGTATAACGACTAATGCGATTGCTATCAGGTAAGCCAAGAGTATGAACCAGTGCAGCTGCCCGAACTGCCTCAGGAGCTTGTCAAAAAGAAGGAGGTATAACCCTGAAAGGTAGACAAGCAGCAGAGCCGCATGTCCCAGCAGGGTCTTGCCTCTCAAAAAATCACTTCTTCTTGTGCATCGTTGCCGCTATCACTATCGCTATTATGATTATAATTATTATAATCGCAGCGACGTAATAGCCGGAACTGCTTGTGCTTGACGTATACGGTATTGTGGTAGCCACTGTTGTCGGACGCGTAGTTGGCGCAGTATAAGGTGCTGTTGTTGTTGGCACTGTGGAAGATGTCACGTTGCTTGGTTTTATCATGAACACCCACATGACTGGCTTGAAGAACTGCTTGTTCACTATCTCATTCAACGTGCTGTTGTGTGTCCAAACGTCGGCGAATGCGTATTTGCCTCCAACGTAGCTCGTGTTGACCTGCTTGCCCCCAAGGAAAGTCCACGAGGTCCAGCTCGCGTTGTATTGCGCTGTTGTTACCAACGGTCTTGTGCTTCCAGTGGAATTCACAAACTCCATGGTTGGGCTTATCAACCCGTTCACAAGGTATGCGAATCCGTACGTCACAATGTCCTTGCTGGCCGCAGAAGGCGCAGTGAGGTTCGATATCGTGTATATTGCAAGGCTTAGGTTGTAACTCGATAGCGTGCTGTTGCCTATCTTAACGTATGTCCCTGCAGGAACGCTCACGTTTATGAGCTTGCCGTCCATCGCCATCAATGAAAGGTTTGCGCCTTTGCTTGCGTTTACTGTCTTAGTCGTTGAGTTGTAGAGAGCGAAGTTCGCAACAGGCGCGGATACAGGTACCGTAGTGGTATTGACCGCGCTCGGCTTCACGTAAACGGTAAATAATGAATTAGCCAGCGATGGGTCGTCTCCTGTGGTGTTGAGCATTATCGCGTAGCTGCCTGCTGCGGCAGTGCTAGAAACCTTAACTGTCATCACTCCAGCATAGTTCGGGTCGGCATATGTCTTGCTCAGGCTTACGCTTATGCCCTCTTTGCTGAGGTTTGCCGCATTGACCACGTTTGTGCTCGTGCCCCACGGGCTTCCGCTTACAAGGCTTACGTTATAATTCACCGTTCCAGATCCACCCGGAACTACGCTTATGTTGCTGGCCGAGAATGTGATCTTGGCCGTGCCTATCCCTGAAGCAAAGGAAACCGAGCTTAGCAGCATTACCGAAAATGCGACCAGCATTGCCATAGATTTTGCTTTCATGTAACAACCTCATATAAATTTTTATACTACTTTGCACGCTTAAAAATAAAAAAGGTTGGCGCAAATCCGTTTAATTCCGTAAAAGCGGAAGTAGAACTACTGCATGAATGGAGTAGAAGTAAAATAACCAGAAAAAGCGCAAGTGCCAAACAGCAACATGATTTCCCGTCCGCAGACAGTACACACATATCGTGAGCAGGCTTAGCTTCCGAGTTCGGAATGGGATCGGGCGTTTCCCTGCTCCTATTACCGTTTGGCATTGTATTTTACTATTTAAGGTTTAAAAACCTTGCGTTGGCGTGTTTTTCCAGGTTCTTTTTGGCGATGGCGTAGGCCTTCTTGGAATATAGGTTGCTTTCCGCTATCTCGGCAGCTACCCACTCTTCGGACTTTATGGCTTTTGCGTTATCCAGCATCTGCGAGAACTTCGACGTACAACTGTTCCCGTAATCCACGTGCAGCTCCTTTGAGAGCTCCACTACGCTGTCGTAAAAGCCTAGCGCGAATGCGTGCCTAAGGACCTGAGATACCGCCATGGCCTTCTCATGACCGTTAATGCTCATCAAAACCGGGCGTAAGCCTGTGGAAGTCCAGAACCTGCTAGCGTTCTTGATTTCTTTGGGCCCTGCCTTATCCGTAATTATGGCTATCCGTGCGCCGGGCTCGGCGTCTTCCAGGCCGAAAAGCGGATGTGTGGAAACAAATTTGTTGCCTGCTGCAGATGCGAGATTTCTTGCCTTATCAAAGCTATCGGCCTTCGAAGAGGATACATCCATGACTATTCCAACGTTGCAATTAGCCATGAGCTTCATAGTGCTTTCGTTCAGGGCCTCTGGAGGCACGCAAAGTATTGCGTAATCTGCGTTTATCCTTTTCTTAGGCAATTCCCTTGCGCCTATACGTTCTGCAAGCATTTTCACTTTCGCCTTGTTCCTTCCTGTTACAAATACACCGTAACCCGCTCTGCGTATCAGCATTCCCAGCGCTTCCGCCATGCTTCCGGTGCCCACTATAACTACTGCAATGCCATTTTCTGGCTTGGCCTCTGCCATTTTGGAAAATCTAAGCACCTGCCCAAGCACCTGCGTAGCTATATCTCTGTCCAATGCGTATCTTTTGGCGATGGACAGCCATCGTCTTTCGAGCTCCATCTCACGCTTTTTGTCATAAACCGGCATGCCCCTAGCTTTCTTGAAGTTGCCTATCTCGTTAGTTATGTCCAACCTCCTGGATATAAGCTCAATGATGCTGGCATCTATGCTGTCTACTTTTTTCCTCAGCGCGGCCAAATTTTCCATAACTTCTCCCTCAAAAGACTACGAATACATGCTTCTATAAATCGTTTCAATAATAACTACTAATAAACATTACAAAAAGTGACAGTATGCCAATGATACCCGCAAGGAGCGCTGAAAAAAACGTATATGGCACCGCGCTTAAACTAAAGGACGGCTATACAATAAGCATCAAGAGCTTCAAGAAGGACAGGGTCATAACGATAACAAAGCACCGCAATTCATATGTGATTGTTGAAAACGGATTTTCCAAGGGGCGATTCGAGGCAAGCGGAGATGAGCTTAAAAAGCGTATAAAAGAGCTGATATCCAAAGAATTCCCAAGGAGCCATGAGCTTTCGGTAGCGGTTAAAAGCACAACGCAATAAGCATATAACCTTCACGTAATTATCAAACTATCATCAGGACAATAATTGCTTCGATTGCTTGCCGCCGAAAATAACCTACTTGTCCCTCTTGTAAAGCTTCTGCATTGCGGATATTATTATGTCCGTGTACTCGTTTTTCGGTATGGTGTTTGCATACTGCTTGACCAGTTCGTTCGCCTTTTCGCCGTATTTCTCAGCCACGCTCCTAGCATAACCTATGCCGTCGTACTTCTCTATTATCTCCCTGAGGTAGTCAATCTCCTCCTTGGTCTTGTCCGCGCGTTTTTTCCTGTATATCTCATCTATCTTGGCTTTTTCTTCAGGCGTGGCACTTTCATATGCGTGCAGTATTATGAGAGTAAGCTTGCCTTCGTAAAGGTCCCCGAAGTTCTTTTTCCCGAACTTCTTTTCGTCAGCGGTCATGTCAAGTATGTCGTCCGTTATCTGGAATGCGATGCCTGCGTTTTCCCCTACCTTTTTGAGCAGCTCTAGGGTTTCTTCCCCTTGCCCTGCGACTATGGCTCCAAGCTGCATAGGCCCATAAACAGTGTAAAAACACGTTTTGCTATCGGCAATCCTGAAGTACAGGCTCTCGTTCGCCTTGCTTAGGTCCTTTGTGTCTTGTATGAATGTGTTTTCTATGTACTGCCCGTCTACAGTATACGACATCATATCGTAGAATTTTTCATACAACCTGTTCCCCTTTTCGACCCCTGCTTGTATTATGTAATCTTTAAGCATGCGCCACATGGCTATCTGCCCGGTATCGCTGGCGTCTATCGCGTGCACTATTCCGTATTTCTTGTGCAAAGCTGGAAAACCTCTCCTTAGCTCCGAATCGTCCTCTATGTCGTCTTGTATCAATATCCAATCCTCGGAAAGCTGCTGTGCCGCGGCAGGCAGAAGCGCATCTTCAGGCTTGGCTCCATAAAGCTGTGCCATAAGCATGACAAGTCCTGGCCTTCTGTAGCTTCCCTGCCTATCTATGTACTCCCTGGTTATCTTGTAATGCCCGATTGGCTCTTTGAGTGGTATGTACTCGCATATCTTATCGTAAACCTGTTTTCTGTGAAGCTCTATATATTCTAGGAAGTCCATAAGTATCGTAATTTTTAATATGGTTAAAGATAAAAGAGTTAGTATGGGCATGCATGAAAGACGAAGTGGTGCGATTGTTTGTGAGAAACGGGATAAAGATAACGGAATGCCATAATGTATACAGGCCGCGCGAGGATTCGGAACTGCTCTCTGAGGCTGTTGAAAGGCTTGCCGAAGGCAAGGTGTTGGATGTCGGAACAGGGACAGGTATACAGGGCATAATAGCTGCAAAAAAGGGCTGCGACGTGACGTTCTCTGACGTGAGTACGCATGCCATAAGGTGCGCAAGGCAGAACGCGTCACAGAACAATGTTAAAGGAACTTTTATAGTCAGCGACCTTTTCGACTCAATAAGTGGAAAGTTTGATACTATAATATTCAACCCTCCATACCTCGAATCCGCAAGGCTCGGTGCTGAAAGCGGCGACTATGTTAAACTTGCCACGGACGGAGGCGAAAACGGCCGTGAACTGATAGACAGGTTCATAGCCGGCTCTTTCTCGCATATGACAAAAAGCGGCAGGGTCATAATGATAGAAAGCAGCGTGAATAACTACGAGCTCGATATCCAGAGGCTAGGGGCAAAACTGCTAGGGCGCAGGCACGTGTTTTTTGAAGACATGGTCGTGATATCATACAAGAACAATAAAAAGTCCGGTGGTTTCAAATGGAAATAAACGCCTATGATGTATACAAGAAGGACGAATGGCAGTGCATAATCGGTCATGCAGGGTTCATAAAGACCGCAGAGGATTTATACGGCGCTATGGCATCTGCGGTTCCTAATGCCAAATTCGGGATAGCTTTTGTCGAGGCTAGCGGGGAAAGGTTGATACGGTACGAAGGCAACGATCAAGAGCTTGTCGAAGCTGCGAAAAAGAACGCATTCGGCATCGCCGCAGGCCACACATTCATAATACTTTTCACGGGTGCGTTCCCGATAAACGTCGTAAAGGCCATAAGGGATGTTCCTGAAGTTTCAGAGATATTCTGCGCCACGGCAAACAAATTGCAAGTTATAATCGCTTCAACGGAAATGGGCAAGGCGGTCATTGGTGTGGTTGACGGGGAAACAGCGCTAGGCATAGAAGACGAAGCGCACATAGCGCAAAGGAGGGAGCTGCTAAAAAAATTCGGTTATAAGCTCTGAAATTGATTATTTCCTACGCCTCCTCTTTTTATCCGGTGCATTTGTTACGATTCTGGCAACCGCCATATAAAAGCCAGCTACCACTACTGCAAAGAATAGAAATATAATCAGCAATTCAATCATGTGTGAATAAAGCTGCACCGCGAAATCAGATATTGTGCCGGTGCTGGTGATTGGGGAATTTGCTGCGATAGTGGTGGTCGAATTATAATCTATGGTGGTTGTAGCAATGTTGAACTCCGTATTATTGAATTTTATTAGGGAGCCACTAAGCAATACCGCGTTACGCGAATAGCCAGTCACATTTGTATTGTAAAGATAAAGGCTGGACTTATCCAGCACAAAAGGCACGTTGGTCTGGTTATTTGCCACTATGCTGCTGTTGTAAATGCTTATGTTCTCCGAATCCAGTGCATTCAGTGCATTGCCTTTTATCCTGCAATTCTCCAAAACGGTATCTTGCCCATTGATTAGGCGCACGCTCTCGTTGGTCGAGTTTATCGTCCCTCCAAGGCAGTTTATGGTGACCTTCGGGTGCACTATTTCCAAAGCAGTATTGCACGTGTGATTAGTTGGCCAGAATGTATTCAAAAGCCCTAAATATTTCTGTGCCATGGTATAATATCCAGGCATGAATATTGCAGGTTCTTTCTGTGTGCAGAAGGCAAGCCCAATGCCGTAAGTTTCTGTGGTTGAATTATCATGCTCCTGTGCTTGGGGTGACTTTAGCACCGCTATTGTTTCGTGTATTCCTGGGGTCTGTATGCCCCTTTTGTAGCTGTAGTTGCCGTTTGTTACGTTGTAATCAACGTGCATAATCCTGCCACCCGGTGCCACCTGGTAGCCCTTCCAAAAATAGAATGTCATGTTTGCGGCATTGCTGTATCTCACTACTGTATAATTCCAATATATTGAGGTGTTGTCCGGGAATTGGACATTCTCCGTCATTCTAGGGTACACCAATGTCGGAGTGAAATTAACATCGGAAGTTATGTTCATTACCTTGAAAGTGAGTTCATCCCAGCCCCAGAACGGACATATGAAGAAGTAAGGGTTGTAGCTGAAAGTGCGGTTCTTGTATATGACGTACGCCTCAATCGCAAATCGCTGCGGTCCAAAGCCTACCGCCCCTGGCGCGTATGCACCGAACCTAGGAAGCGTATAATTGTTAAGCTCCGCATCCTGCACTATCTGCTCATACGTAGTTTGTTGCGAGCCGCCTACTCCAGGGTTGAATTTTACCAATGCGTCAGGCATTAGCGCAGCAAAACCTTCCTGCGCATAATTTCCATTCGGTCCGCGTGGGACGAAAACAAAATAGTAACCCACTGCAAGGTTTGACAGGTTCCCAATAAAAGAGGTGTTGTAGCTTCCGAACGGGCTTATTATATTGTTTATGGCGTTGTGCATGTTTTTTATGCTCGCATTTTCAAATGTGCAGTTGAATAATGTATTGTTGTATGTGTCATTACCGAATACAACGCTATTTATCGAAGAACCATTGGTGCAGTATAACTTTGACTGGTTTGCTCCATGCAACACATTCACCGCCGCACCACTGCAACTGGAATTAAGCAGATACGTGCCGTGCGAGTTTATTGTAACGTTGCAACTGTTACTACTTGTACTGGCATATGCTATGGCACTATGGCAAAATACCAATAGCACAAATGAAACAGCAGATATGAGCATCATTGTTGCGGGTTTCATCAAATTCACTTATATATATCCATTTTTGCTTTTTATCGTTTGCTATACCCTACTTTACATAATATACATTGGTAGGAACATAAGGCAGCGACGGCGTCTCGTATTCTATGAAGTATTCAGGCATGCCTTGCGGTTGTGAAACGTTGAAAACGTTGACCCAGTTGCTGCAGTGCGCAGGGCCGTGCCATATAACATAACTATAATTTTCAAAAGAGCTGCACGGTGTAGTATTATCTATTTCGAATTGCAATGTACTTGTGGACGGGTCGCCCAGGTATTCTGGCATGTTGGATCCGGTGTATGGCACAACGGCGTTGTTGAAAAACGCCTCTGTATATACCTGCGTAGATGCTGTGGCATTGCTGTCATATCTTATGAATCGCCCTGCTTGTATCGATATCGATTCAGGGTAGTACTGCCAATAATACCAGAAAGTCGATACTGCTGTGTTGTTGAAATACATTATTGCAAGCAATCCGATAACCAATATTATTCCGGGAATCATAAAGTAAAGCTTCTTGAATTCGGTAAGCCTTGCAAACGCCATCCCTATTAAAACGGATGCCGCAGGAATCGTTATTATAAGGAAACGCCCAAGCCTGTAAGCCAGAACATACTGTATTTTCAGCGGGTCGAGGCTGATACCTACTGACATGGGCCCGAATTCCAAGAACAGAAACATAAATGCAAACCATATACCAACGAAAATCGCCCTGCGTTCCCTTGCCAGTACGAGCACTATTATTGCAAGCACAAGAACGTAAAAAGAAACGCCGAACTCAGTCAAAGTGCCTATCCCGAAAACGTTTATTTTTATCGTATTTAAAAGTTGCAAGAATTGCTGATGCAAACCAAGCAACTGGAATATGTGGTAAGGAAACATATCGTTGGGGTAAAAACCCAATGTCTTAAGCGTTTCGTTAAGGGTCGCAGTCCTTACGTTGCTTGTCGGTATAGTCGGGAGTCCGTTGACCGAGCTTCCTACTTTGCTGTAGAAATTAAGGTTTCTGGTTATGGTGACATATGGCCCGGAATTAGAGAAATTGGCACTGAAGATGAAAGTGAGCAGCAACCCTATCACTACGCCCAAAAATAGGAAAACACTGGCCTGCTTTCCTATCCATGTGTAAAGTCCCCGTGCCTGCATATAAATTGCGGTATACTTTCTCTTGGTTATGTTTTCTTTCAAGGAGCGGCATCCTGCAAAAACCACATGGCTTAAATGCTTCCTGTTGCTGTAAAACCTTTTTGCAGTATCGAATAGAGCCAAAACCGCTACAAAAGCGAGTATAACTCCTGCTTCATAGCTGATCAGCCAGGCGGCCACCAACAGCAGCCCGCTCGCCGTGTAATATTTCGGCTTGTGGGTCTTCCTGCCGTATAATAGCATTAATATTGCAAGCGAGCAAACGAACATCAGTGGCGGATCCTCCCCGGTGGTGACCGCAAATTTTGTCAAGAGGGGGAATATGCTTATGGTAAAAGCGGCAAAAAGCCCGGCTCTATCGTTATAGAAGAACCTTCCCAGCAGGAAAACCACCACTATCGCGCCCAAATACGAGAATATGTCCCAAGCGGAAGCGGAATAGGTGTGCACCCCCAGCAAGGCATAGAACATGGCTATGGGCGCGAACTGCATAACCCTCAAGGAGAATATGTAGCCGGGGTTCATCACATACGTTCCCTGAAGCATTGAGCTTGCAAGGTATAAATAATTCGGGTCATCTCCGTATACGCTCGGTCCCTCGTAGTGCGTGAAGCCGTAAGCTGCGGCATTTGCTATAATCAACGCCAGTACCAGATAAACTAAAACATCGCGCCTTTTCATGTTACTTTTACACCCGTGCAGTCGTTTGATACATAGTTCAAAATGCTCGAATTATAAACATCGGTGCCGTTGAAGTTGAGCGTGTTGAATGCCGTATCGCTGTGTGTATTGTTTAAGTAAGATACAAAAATCCCACCGCAAAAATACCATGTCTTCCCGCTTGCGTTTATGGTAGGTGAAAGGTACACCGTTTCCTGAAGATAGTTGGCTGGACTCAAGCCGCTAGGCACAGTCATGCTCGTATTCTTAAGTATAAAATATTTGGTAAAGTTTGCTACGCTGCCATAAACCAAAAGGTTTTTCGCGCCCGTGCTTCTGTATCCGAAATAGTAGAGGTTTTTCGTTTTCTGGAGGAACGCACTGCTATTGTACTTTCCGGTATCGAAGCCGAAATAGCCATTGTATAAAATGTGTATGCCGAACGGGCTATTGTACTTGACCGAGCTGCTGGTTGCGTTTGTCTTTATTTCGCTTACGCTTATCATCTGGGCTACCGCTTCAGGTGTGCTGCTCCCAGGCGCATAAATATACTCGTATGTCAGGTTTTTTATCCTGCTGATTTGGTTGTTCGTACTTGAAGGATTTGAGGAAACGGTAGTCTTTTGCCCGGAGCTTAGCGGTCTCGCATTCTGCACCGAGAACAGAACCAATGCCAAAACTAATATTACTAGAACTGTTATCGAAAAGGGACTCAAGCGCATGCATATTCACTCTTTCAACGCATTAGACAAAGAAACGTTATTTAAGGGTATTGCCGATAATACCTTATGGTTTCACTAAAATAGCCTATTAAAAATATAATAATATGTGTCCTCCATGCTTTTTTGGCTCGTTATAGCAATATTCCCAATTTTGGTAGGTGCTGCCATAGCATTAAGGATGCGCTTTTCAAATAGCATAGTTGAAGCCTTTGCCATAGGGATACCATTCGGGGTGGTTTCATTCACATCCCTTCTTTTTGGGTTTGATTACATATTCCATAAAATAAACGCTTATGCAATCCTCTTTTCGTTTCTGATCATGCTGTTTGCCCTCATCCTGCTCTATGCAGAGCCGATTGCAACAACATTATTCGGCAGGAAAAAAAGCAGGAAAAAGACAGATACTGCAACGAACCGCTTCAAGATTACCAACCTTCCGAAATGGGCATGGATTTTTGCGATAGCAATAACGATTATAATAATCATAATATTTGTAGCGGGAATCGGGTATTACGGCAATGGCATATATTGCATAGATGCATCCTGTTCCGATACTCTTTACCATATAGGCATAGGATATTCGGTTGCGTTCGGAAGCTATCCTCCGAGCTACTATTTCACCACGGGCACAAAAAACGTATTCCCGTTCATGAGTGACCTGTACATGGGCATGCTTCACAGGTTCGGCTTGGGCATAGTCGGCTCAATACTCGTGCCTGACATAATGCTCATATTTTCCTTCGTATGGCTTAGCATGATGGTAGTTTATTCTATCTCCAAAAGTACGCGAATATCGGTGTTGTCTACGCTAATGTTTTGGTTCGGCGGCGTTGGAGCGATAAAAATACTCGATTTCCCATTCATAAAACAGATAACCCCGCTCTTCCAGCCTGCGCACCTGTTTTACCTGCCGCAACCTCACAACACCATACCTGCATTCATATATTCCGTCCTGAAAATGTCGGAGATACCAACCTCATACTGGACAAGCATAATAAACAGCATGCTTCTGGCTCAAAGAGACCTTCTGCTCGGTCTTCCACTTGCGCTCATCATAATATATATAGCGTACATTGGCTTTTACTCGGATGAGAAATTAGGTTTAAAGGAATTCGTTTTTCTCGGCCTTATTGTCGGAATGCTTCCCCTGGCTAATGCCGAAAGCGTTGTCATGGCTGCATTCCTTGGCATTTTTACCCTTTTCTATGTCCTGGCAAAAAAAGGAAGGCTGAAAAGGCTCTATAATCTCGTGCTGGTAGCCGTACCGCTTTTGATTATAGGCTCAATCGAATTGTTATACATGGATTCACAGAAGAAACAACCCAACTGGTCGTATTTTGTATACCAGAATTACATAATGCACTCAAGCAACGCCATACTTACGCTGTTGTTAAGCATAGAAAATATAATTTTCTTCTGGGTACAGGTAGCAGGAATACCTGTAATACTCGGGCTCTTGGGCGTTTACTACGCCAAACGTAATTCCAAGGCTTTTTTCATACCGTTCATCGCATTATGGGTTTTCATAACTGTCTACACACCGCAGCCCAATCCTGCGGATTCCAACAAGATATTCGTATATGTATTCCTAATGCTTTGCTTATTCATGGCTTACTTGGTCGATGCACTGTGGAGGAAAAATAAACTTGGTACTGTTATAGGCATAGTGCTTGTCGCATTGGTGATAATAAATTTCCCTCTGTTCTTCACTCATGATGTATTTGCGTTCAAACAGCCATTGCTTACCAACGCAGAACTAGCAGCCTCTTCATACATACTGAACAACACCCCATCCGGGGCGGTATTCGTAGTCAACGATTATAACGCATTCAGGAACCCGGTATCAAGCGTTGCGAGGCGCCAAACGCTGATATCTATAGGTCAGTACGTTGGTGGCATATACAAATACCCTCCGGAGCAGATGATAAATGCCACTGAGCAGATAATAGACAACCAGAACTGTGCTGTGGCTCTGAGATACAACGTGTCATATGCGTATCTTGAAAACCCGAATTCCAGTGTATTAAGTAGTTTCAATGCAGCCGGTTTCAAAATGCTATTCAACTATTCTCAACCGTCCATTCCGCAAAAGATTTATGTTTATAAGCTCCACTGTTAACAGAACTAACGAGCTCTAACGGTGTGGGTAGTGGATATAAAAAAAGCCAAAAAGGACAACAGCACATTAAGCACCGCCAACGATATCGCTAAATCATCCATCCTCAGGCTGGCTTTAGAGCTCGGTGAAGATGGGGAAAAACTGCTTTCAACCGGTCCAAAGCTCGTTTTTGTTTCTTCAAATGAAGAACCTTACATAAAATACGAGGACACCACCAACACGCTAACGATAGTCGGGGATGGGATAGAAGACAAGTTCATAAAAATGGTCACGAACGGAGTTATAGCCTCGCATCGCTTCAGAGAGAAGCAGAAGAAACGGCTCCAATCCGATATGGCCTTATCTGACAATTCTGCCACCGAGAGCCTGTTAAAGCTCGGATTTGTTGCAGTGTTCGGAATAATCGCGTCTCCGAATGAGGAAAAGTCCAGCATGCTAGCCGGAAACATATTCAAGAGAGGGGAGCTCGCAGACATTCAAAGCCTAAAGGAAATGCTATTGCTCACGCATAAAAACATAGTAAGCGGCAAGTTCGAAGAATTTGCTTTAGGGGTAGTAAAAGATGGCGATGCCGAAGCAGCTGACTTAATGGGCAGAATATTGGCTACTGCAGTTGTATTGTCCTGCAACGGTGACATGAGGCAAGCATTGAAAAGCATATACTACAACGGGTACAACATCCTAAAACAGATAGGCAAAATAGATCAAACCAAATTCGTACAATACGTAGATATGCTGTTTAGCAATAACGCCAGCTGATTAAGCATGAAAGTATTCCTTATAATACCAGCGTATAACGAACAGGAGCGTATCCTGAACACGTTGAAATTTTATGTCAATATTTTCAAAAAGGAAAAGATACCATTGAAAATAATCGTGGTATCCGAGTCAACAGACAGGACAAACAGTATAATACGGGCTTTTGCGGGCAGATACAAGAACGTATCGCTTGTATATTCAAAACGCAGGCTCGGCAAGGGGGGTGCGATAGCAAGGGGTTTCAACGCTGCAATCTCCCTCTCTTCAGAAAACGACGCGATAGGTTTTGTCGATGCGGATAACGCCATATATGCCTCCGAAACTGTCCGCATGCTTAGATACCTTAAGGCGCACAAAGAATTTTCCGGAATCATAGCGTCAAGATACACGAAAGGCAGTGAAATATCGGGCCATGTGCCTGTCTCAAGGAGGATTGCAAGCAGGGCTTATAATTATTTGGTAAGGCTGCTTTTTGGGTTGGAATATAACGACACACAGTGCGGTGCCAAGATATTCAGGCAAAACGCCATAAAAAAGGTGCTGCCATCACTTACAATAGTTGATATGAGCTTCGATATAAATTTATTATACTCGGCAAGCAGGCTCGGCTTTAAGGTCAAGGAATTCCCGATAAAGTACAGGCAGGTAAACGAGGGAACAAAACTAGTGATGCACACTCAAATACCGCAGATGTTTATAGCCACCATCGGCTTCAGGATTTCAAGATCACGCCTTGGTGCCTTGATACCAGACTCGCTGAAGGGCTACATTTATAACAAAGTGAGGCGCTGGTAATGTGCTACCTGTGTCTCAATGCAACTATGGTACCAATAAGCGCGATAATGAATCCTATTCCAAAACCCCATAAAGCCGGGATTTCGATAATGTATAAAATCAGTGCGATTACTGCCCATTTTTCTGAAATCTTTTTATCCTTGGTGTAAGTGTTCATCCCGCTTGCGATTATTGCAATGGCTATTATAACGCCTACGCCGAAATTCACCACCGAAAGGTAAGGTATGGTATGGAATGAAGAGATACCAATAAACACGCTGACTACTATTGCTATCAATCCGGACACGACCAGAAGCACTGCCGCAAGCTTCGGCTTTGTTCTGAAGCCCTTTTCAGAAGCATTTCGGCTTCCGCGTTTTGCTACCTCCCTTCTTTTTTTCTTTTGCGTAGCCATGCAAACACTATAAGAGTTGTGACGATAAATTAAAAGCCCTTTGCAATACCCAAAACTCTTTTTAACTTTTAATAAATCTATTTTACGGTAATTGCTTTAGCATCTATGGCATAAAAACATGTGATAAAATGGCTGATCTAATACGGGTCGGGGAGTCTTCCGTGAGCGCCAGTGTTACAAGGATAGGTCTGGGAACCTGGAAAATAGCCAACAACTCTGATTCAGGCATAACAGCTCTCAGGCATGGCTTCAAGCTAGGCATAAACATTGTCGATACTGCTGAAATGTACGGCAACGAGGAACTCGTAGGGAGAGCAATAAAAGGTTTCGACAACGTCTTTGTGGCTACAAAAGTATCTCCGTCGCATTTTAGGCATGACGATCTCATAAACGCCTGCAATGCAAGCCTCAAAAGGCTAGGAGTTAAAAGCGTCTGGCTCTATCAACTTCACTGGCCAAACAACAGGGTCCCAATACGCGAAACGATGAAAGCTATGGAAGAACTGCTTGACGAAGGCAAAATAATGAACATAGGTGTTAGCAACTTTTCAGTAAAGGAACTGCTGAAAGCCCAAGAATCGCTTGAACATTCAAAAATTGTATCTAACCAAGTCGAGTACAGCATCGCGATGCGCGAACCTGAATCGGAACTTCTCGAGTTCTGCAACAAGGAATCGATAGCGCTGATAGCGTATAGCCCTCTTGCCCGCGGTGCCATACTGAAAGACAGAAAGCTTCTTGACGAGCTTTCGGGAATCGGCGCAAAATATTCGAAGACCCCTGTTGCAGTGGCGCTAAGATACCTGCTGCAGAAAGGCAACGTAATCGCGATACCGAAGGCTTCATCAATTGAGCACGTCGAAGAAGACTTTGCAGCCATGTCATGGGAATTGTCAAAAGAGGATATGGAAAGGCTTAATTCGCTCGATGGCTTTTCAAGGCCGCCGCTAGCCGGAAAACTCCTAAAGGCATTCCTAAAAAACACCACAATATGGGCAAAGCTCATGGAGAAGAACGAGAAAAACAGGAAAGGGAATCACCAGTAACTTTTGAGTTCCGAGGCTTCGGTCTTAGAACCGAACGAAGACGAAAGCGCAAACCCCAACTGTGAATTTAATATTAGCGGTACGTTGTAATCCACGCATGTCCTTCTTATGTCATAATCAATGCTTGGTTTATTCCCTTCGGTAAAAACCGCATCTATCCTCTTGCTTTTTATGGCCTCTATCGCTTCCTCGTCGCTAATCCTGGAAATGCCTTCTCCCATTCCATCTTCTACGGTGTAAAGTTCAATGCCCAAATTGCGCCGTAGGTTATGGCCTATGCTGTCTGCATGGCTTTTCATCCCGTACAGAAGCACTCCGTTCGCAGGCACACGGTTTGGCTGTGCTGAAATCCAGCTTTTTAGCAACGCAGCTTCCAAACTTTTGTCGAACGAAGCCACCTCTCCGGTACTGTGCATTTCCGCTCCCAGGACCGGGTAAGCACCTTTCAACTGTGCCCAGGAAAACTGTGGCGATTTAACCCCATAACACCTTATGTTGGGGCTGTAAAAACCCCTCCATCTGAAAGACGAGCCGCTTCCCATCATCGCATAATCCATCAATTCTATCCCGGCAGCTTTTGAGCTGAACGGCATGGACCTGCTCGCCCTGAGGTTAAGCTCTATGACATATGGAACATTGTTCTTTATTGCAAATTGGAGATTGAACGGCCCACGTATGCTAAGCCTTTTTACCAGCAGAATCGCAATATCCTGCATTCTTTTCAGAACCTTTTTCCTGTTGCGTGACTGCACAGAATCAGAAGGGAAAACCTGCATTGTGGAGTCGCCGCTATGCACTCCCGCTTCTTCCACATGGAACAGCGGTATGCCGATTGCCGCTTTGCCGTCAGCGGCACAGTCCAAATCCGCCTCTTCCGCATTCTCTATATATTTTGATATGATTACCGGCTTGTGCGTGTAGCGCTTCTCTATCCCTTCAATGCGTTTTCTCAGTTCGTTCTCATCGTGGGCTATCCCCATGGAAGAACCGCTCAATACAAAGCTTGGCCTTACAAGAACCGGGAACCCTATACTGTAAGCAAAAGCCACAGCATCTTCTATCCTGGCAACAGTGGTCCATTCCGGTTCCTCTATGCCAAGCTGATTCACTATCCTGGAAAAGGATTCGCGGTTTTCCGCCAGTTCTATGGCCTTATGGCTGCTTCCAAGCATGTTCACTCCGCTATCATGAAGCTCAGCCGCTATGTTGTTGCCTATCTGTCCAGCGGTAAACAGTACTATGTCCTTTATTCCTGTGTTCCTTGATACCGATAATACCGATTCAGTCCCTACCTGGTCGAAGAACAGCATCTCGGACCTGTTCCAGTCCGTAGATACCGTTTCGGGATTGCAGTTTAGCATGGCCACGTTCTTTCCGAGCCTTTTTGCAGCCATGCCTACCATGGTAGTCGCATAGTCGAATTCTACAGATACGCCTATCCTGAAGCATCCTGCGCCAAGAACCAGAACGCTGTTGCTGCTGTCCTTCGATTTTTTTATCTCTGTCTCTGCTCCATTATGTGTGAGGTACATATAATTTGCATCAGAAGGCCATTCTCCTGCAAGGGTATCGATGTGTTTTGCTTTCTGTGTTTCCCGTTTTAACCCGAGCTGCTTCTCGGAGAAACCGAGCTTTAGCATATGCGCGCGCATCGATTCTCTTTGTGTCTTGCTCGATCCTAAGAAATCCATGTAAGCGTCGACGATTCCCTTTATCTTTCCCAGAAAGAACTGGTTTATTCCTGTGGCTATTTCTACCTCTTCCTGTGTTGCCCCGCAACGGAAGGCTTGCGCTGCATAGAGAAACCAGTATGGGTTTCTGATACTGAGCGCTCGAAGTGCTGCCTCTTTTTTCATTGAGGTTATGCTCTCGTTGATGCTCATTATCCCGTGTTCGCCTATGTCGAGCATCCTTACTGCCTTCTGCATTGCCTCCTCGAGACTTCTTCCTATGCCCATCACTTCCCCTATGCTTTTCATCTCGCTTCCTATGGATTCTTCAGCCATCTCGAACTTCTGCGAATCCCATCGCGGCATTTTTACCGCTATGTAATCCAGGCTCGGCTCGAAATACGCGCTCGTGCTCGATGAAATCTCGTTCTTCAGTTCGTGCATCTTCATTCCAAGCGCAAGCTTGGCAGCTATGTAAGCTATGGGATATCCAGTAACTTTGCTCGCAAGCGCAGAAGACCTCGACATCCTGGGATTTGTCTCTATTACGTAAGAATTATAACTTTCCGGATCCAGGGCGAATTGTACGTTGCACTCTCCTACTAAATCAATGGACTCAGCGACCCTTATCGCGGTACTTCGCATCTCCTGGTAAATGCGATTGTCAAGAGTCTGCGCCGGGGCAACAACCACCGATTCCCCTGTGTGCGTTCCCATAGGGTCTATATTCTCAAGGCATGCTATAACTGAAGCGTTGCCTTCGGTATCGCGCATTACTTCGTATTCCAATTCCTTCCATCCTCCAAGGTATTTTTCTATAAGTACCTCTCCAGTCCCACTTTGCGCCAAGGCTCTCCCTATGGACCTCTCAAATTCACTCATCGTATGGGCTATAAAAGAGCCTCTGCCACCTAGGTTGAAGCTAACCCTACACATTATCGGCAATCCCATCTTTTTCACTGCGTGCATACCCTCTTCCACGCTTTTAACGCTTGTGCTCGATGGTACGGCTATTCCTCGTTTTTTCATCAATCCGTGGAAGTCGGCACGTCCCAGCGCATTCATAATGCCCTCTGGTTTTGTGCCTAAGAACTGGACGTTATTTTCCTTTAGGAAACCGCTGTTCCATAACGCTAAGCACACATTCAACGCGGTCTGCCCTCCAAACCCTGCTAATATCCCGTCGGGTTTTTCCTTAAGTATAACGCGTTTCACATATTCTTCCGTTAAAGGCAATATGTATACGCTGTCTGCCAACAGGTAACTAGTCTGCACTGTAGCGACATTCGGGTTGAATATAACGCTTTTTATCCCTAAATCCTTTAAGGCCTGCAGCGCCTGGGATCCGCTGTAATCGAATTCCGCTGCCTCTGCTATCTTTATGCCTCCTGAACCCACAACCATTACTTTTTTGATCCCTTTGATCCCCATTTTTTACCACTCTTTACCATCATATCGAATTCTTTGAAAATCTGCAACCCGTCTCCTGCTCCTGGTCTGGCTTCCGGGTGGAATTGTACTGAAATCACCTTTTTACCCTTTACTCTTATGCCTTCTATGGTTCTGTCGTCAAGCGAAACGTGGGACACATCAATGTTAGCCGGTGTTTCGCCGTAAACCGCGTATCCGTGGTTGTGCGTTGTTACCATGCACCTGCCGCTTGCCAGGTCTATTACGCCCTTGTTTATCGCCCTGTGCCCAAACGCCATTTTCCTGATGTTCATTCCAACTGCCATACTGATAAGTTGATGCCCAAGGCATATCCCAAGCATAGGTACGTCATGTTCCATGATTCCTGCAACTGTTGAAACCTCCTTTTCAAGAAGCAGTGGATTTCCGGGCCCGTTGGTCAGCACAATGCCGGATGGGTCATAGGAGAACAGCTTTTTCTCTGTAGTGTTGTACGGCAGCCTTATTATCGAATAGCCCATCGCGTACATGCAATCAAGGATGCCCTCCTTGAGTCCGTAGTCGACAATTGCAATCGTAGGTCCGTTGTTATCATAATAAACAGGCTTTTTCACCGAGACGTTTTCCACAAGGTTTTTCTTTTCGTAATCCTCAAAACCTTTGGGATTTTTTGAATCTGATATTATCCCAGCCATTGAGCCATTTTCCCTAAGGTGCAAAGTCAACGACCTAGTGTCAATCCCATATATGCCTGGAACATTCTCTTCCTCAAGCCACTCCTCTAAGCTTTTTTCCGAGTTCCACTCCATGCCTTTTGTTATCTCTTCCAGTACTAATCCCGAAACCTGTATCCTATCGGATTCAAAATTCGTAAGTATACCATTGCGTCTCAGTTTCTTCGGGACGCCGTAGTTTCCAACCAGCGGGTGCGTTATCACGAGCATTTGTCCGTTGTACGACGGATCGGATAGTGATTCCACGTATCCGTTCATGGATGTGGTAAACACTACTTCCCCGCGCGCATCGCCACGCCCGCCGAATGCAAAACCATCATAAACAGAACCGTCTTCAAGAATAAGGTAAATCGAACGGGTCTTGCCACGATGCATCCTATCGGTTAGCTATTTTAACACATAGATATAAATCTGCTACTGTTCGTTTGCCTAACCTCTGAATGTCGCTACGTTCTTGACATATGGCGTTGTCTGCGATATCGAAGTGTAATACTCCATCGTCAAGTTGCCAAACACTGTGCCGTTTATCTCGTTTATTCCACTTATTGTTATGGGCACCGTCGCCCCGCTGCTCAAGTTTCCTATATAATATGCTGGATCCGAAGTGCTTAGGTTCGTTCCAAACGGTACGAAGAAAACCGTCGCTTTCATCATCTTTATTCCAAGGCTCTGCCCCATGGTAGCTTTAAGTGTGCCGCTAGAAAAAGAGACACCAGAACAAATAAATCCTGGATTGGGTAAGCAATAAGAAGCGGCGTGCGCAATTCCGACACCGATGGTTGCTATAACTGCGAATTCCAAGACCATGATTATGACACCAAGGATAATCCCTGATATTAGCATGCCACCAAATGCCCTCCAGCCGCTTACTCCCTGCTGCCTTGCCATCGATATTATCAGCACTATGAAGCCCCACACGCCTGCGGCAAAAAGCACTATGGGCCCTATTATAGGGATAAATATTGCCCATACAAAAAGCATTCCTGGAAAAGCCCCATACATCGTTGCGGTTATAGTTTTGGATATATCCTTATTCCAGAGCCTGAACAAGGTCTTGGCAAAGAAGTGGTATATGGCTCCATCCAGAACTATGCTTATTGGTATAATCAAAAGCACATAAGCCAGCGCCATCACTGCGCCTATTATGCCAAGTACCACGCCTCCAAGAGCGGCGATGCCGAGAATGTTGGCAAAATGGCTAAACAATCCGAGCGCTATCGAGCCCAGGGCGAAAAGCAACAGAAAGCCTAATGCTGCAGCTACTATTGCAGGTATTACCGCAGCCTTATAATAAAATGTCAGCGCGTCACCCACGCTGTAGCTTTCGCTTATGCTGCCCGGGTGCAATGCTATATCCAATGCCTTCTTTGTATAATCCAGGAACGACATGCCGTTCACTGATGTTTTTGCCATAAAACCAACACTAACTTATGATTTAACTGCTGAACTAAAATATATATATACTTCAGTTATGCAACGCCTCGTATATCTCGGCAATTCCCCTTGCAATTATGTAAACCGTAAGTATGCCTATCAATACGTAACCGATCCATAACGGGTACGAAAGCACGTAAACAAGCGTAAGATACGAGAACGTCACAAACTTGGTTATCTGTATGCCTGCCCTGCTTATGTTGGATGCATAAAGCGTTTTCGCTATTTTCGAATGCATTTTTGAAGACGTGCCCTTTGCCCCAAGCAGTGCATCGGCAAAAGAATGCCTTATTATTATTGCGAATAAAATGAAAAGTGGTACGATGTGCAGGAAAGCGAACGTAACCCAAAGGACGTATTCGCTTATCCTGTCTCCGGCTATGTCAATTCTAGGGCCGTACGGCGCGGATTTTGAAACGCGCTGCTTTATCTTATGGACTATTTCCCATTGCTTTTTATTCCCGGTTGTGGCCTTCAAATATGTGATAAAGCCTATGCGTCCCTTGCTCTCGTCTCTTACCGCAAAATAGCCGTCTATGGCATCCGAAAGCATAGCAATCGCAAGCAAAATTATTATCAGGAACGCGTTAAATTTCACTATGACCAAGTAAGCCAGCGCTATCACAAGCGCGGTCCTAAGATACGTTACCAAATCTGCGCTCCTTACTTTCATTAAACCCCCCTGAAACCGATTGCCATATCGCCAGCCTTGTTATACGTCGAAATCTACCCTAGAACCTTTTCTATAACTCCTATCCCTGCGAATTCATCGTTCTTATAAAAAACAAACCTTCCAAGCCCGCGGAAGCTGGAGAATTCCTCAACCGCTACCTTGCCATTCAGCCTTATTATGCATTCGCCGGCATCCAAAGCCTTAGGTTTTTGCGTGCTCTTCGGGCTCCCGGTGGTGGTGTCTATTATCCTGTCAACAGTTATCGTTCCATTCGTTTTGTTGCCGTTGAATCTTAATTCCGCTGCGCCGCTTACTGGCTTCACGAAGAACAGCATCGTGCTGATCGCCTTTGCCACTTTTGTCTGCGCCGAGTTGCTTATTATAGATCCTCTTATGTTTCCCATGTCCTGAGATACGCCTATCGCTATGTTCTCCTCGGCCTTTGCGTTTTTGGCCTTTTTGCCCTTGACGTAAAGGCTTTTTACCACCACCCTCTTGCCTAATGGGAGGATCCTTACGGTCGAACCCGTTTCTATCTTGCCGCTGAGTATTTTAGCGGTGTAAGCCATGCCGCTTTCCGTTTCAACAGTTCCTTGGACTATGGCCCTCAGCGCCATGTCCTCTGCAACATTTTTACTGTGGCATGTAAGCAAAAGGTCCATCAGCGCCTTGCCCCTGTACCACTGCATGTTCTTGGATTTCGATACGAGGTTGTCGAAACTGTAAGCGGATATCGGCACAAAATTCACCCTCTGCGAATGCACCCCTATGCTGTCGAGATACGCGGCTATCTCGTTCCGCAACGGTTCGTATGCATCTTGCGAATATTGCACCGCATCCATCTTGTTTATCGCTATTACGAAGTGTTCTATGCCAAGCATTTTCGCAAGGAAAAGATGCCTCTTGGTCTGCGGCATTATGCCTTCTCCCCTTGCTGCGGAAACGACGAGCACGGCCGTGTTGGCGTAGGACGCGCCGCTGAGCATGTTCTTTATAAGCTCTTCGTGCCCCGGCACGTCTATGAATTCGAAAGCCTTGCCTTTGTATTTTACCTGCGCCCTCGCCGTGTCTATGGTCAAGCCGCCTTCCCTTTCTTCCGAAAAGGCATCAAGTATGTAAGCGGGCTCGAACTGCCTGCCCAGGCGCTTGCTCGTGTTCCTGGCGTCGTCAATACGCTCTTCCGTTGCCGAGCCGGTGCTCATGAGCAAAGAGCCTATGAGCGTTGATTTGCCGTGGTCTTTGTGTCCAAGCATTGTTATTTGCTCTATGTGCATGCCAAAACCTCACATATAACCCAGGGCCCTAAGCTTTTCCATTATGTAAGCCGTTTCCTTGTCCTGCTGCCTGCCGCTCCTCTCTTCAACCTTCGTGTTCTTGAGCTCGTTTATTATCTTGTCTATATTGTCAGCATTGGATTTTATGGGCACTGTGCAGTGCGTGCAGCCCAGGCTCCTGTACCTTGTGCCGTCCCTGGAGAAGTACAAGCTGTTTATCGGCACCTTTTCTCTTTTAATGTAGTTCCATATGTCTATCTCGTTCCAATCGAGAAGCGGGTGCACCCTTATGTGGCCCCCCTTGTCGAGTTTCGATGAATAATCGTTCCATAATTCGGCAGGCTGGTTCTTGTATTTCCACTTGAAATCCTTTGTTCTCGGGGAAATGTAGCGCTCCTTGCCTCTTATGCCATGCTCGTCCCTTCTTATGGACACTATGAGCGCGTCGAATCCGTATTCTTTCATCACTTTTTTCAATGCCACCGTCTTGTTGGCGCCGCAGCACGCGTATCCCGACATCTCTGGCTTTATCTCGCTTTTTTGCACTATCAGGTTTAGTTTCCACTGTTTGGCAAGCTTTTCCCTAAATTCGTATGTCTCTGGGAAATCTATGCCGTTATCTATGTGTATAATGGGAAACGGTACTTTTCCCATGAAAGCCTTTCTTGCAAGCGCAAGCATCGTGGTGCTGTCCTTGCCCATGCTCCATAATGCCGCAACGTTCTTGAAGCGCTCCTTGGCTTCTCTCATTATATATATACTCTTCTCTTCCAGTTCGTCGAGGTTTTGTTCTATCATTCAACCAACTTGCAATCGATTTATAAGCTAAGTGCTTGTATGCTGTATGCGCTCACATATATCCTAACGCTTTCAGCTTCCTCATTATTTCGCTATCGCTCTTGGACCTGCTCCCTTCTGCTGCATTAAGCTCCGCGGTAGTTTCCCTGAGTACATAAGTAGCGTAATCGGAAACGGATGAAAACCCCGTCTTTTCTATGCGCTTGCTTATGCTCTCGTATAAAAGCGTAGGTATGGTTATTGTAGTGTATTTTCTCTTTTCCTTCGCCTGCCTTGCCATTATCACACCAATGTAATTTAATGTTATGACATTATATAACATTAATATATAAAAAGCTTTTGCAGTGCATGGAAGGCTCCGCCTAAATCTGTCCAAGCAAAAAAGAAAAAAAGAATAAAAGTTTTTATGGTGGCGACGCCAAATGGCCGTATATTGCGCTATATCCTATTATTAGTGCTACTAATGCGGTAAGTATCAGCAGCGCTGCAAGGAAATAATATGCGTACTTGCCATCATGCGTCTTGGGATTGGCATACATCAGCGGCGAAAACAGTGCCGACAGCCCTGCAAACGTGTAAAGCGAAGTTGCAATCACCTGATCAAATCCGGATTCCAATCCTTTTATTGTTACTATCCCTATGCCTTCAATCAATACGTATATCCCGAAGAGGAATCCCGGGACTGAAAGGATTCTAAGGTCCATGTTCTTATATAACATTATCGCTGCGGAAGTCAGTATCAGCCCCAAGAACAACATCGGGTCTCCAAACAGTATGTTGTATGCACCCGGGAGTGGCCACGCAAAAGCCATTATAAATCCGCTTACTGTATCGAACATTCCGAATATCAGCGAAGGTACAACGAGGTTCTGTATGTTCTTTTTCTGCAATGCAGCCATTATAAAGTAGATTGCCATAAGCGAAGCGCTAGATCCTAGCGCAAGCAGCATCACAGCCAAAGAATCAACGAATGCCATATTAACACCATTAACCAATGCCATATAAGTACTATAAATAACTTGCTTACCCTATGTAAAGCTGGTGGTTCTATCAGAAATAATCGCCCCAATACTGCAGTAAAAAATGGTACGTGCCCAATGGTGGAACTTTTCAAAAAGGATTCAAGCGCCAAAAAACACGTTATATCGATAGTGCGGTCAAATTGGCAATCGTCCATACTGGCTATTCTCAACTCGGAAAAGGAGGGATTGTCATACAATGAACTCATCTCTGTCTCGGGCTTAAGCCCCAAGACGTTATCGATGATTCTTAAGAAGCTCGCATCAAATGGCTTGGTGACTAGGGAGACATTAGACAACAGTATCACGCGCGTGAAATACAAAATAACGAAGCGCGGTTCTGCGATGATATCGACAAACTGCCCATTGATATTCGTACGGGCAAAAAATAGTAACAGTGGTTTTGTTTATTCCGCATTTGAGATATAAACTTTTCCCTCTTTTTTCAAAAGTCCTTTCCTCAACATCGTGTTCACGTGCCATTGTGTACCTGCATAAGACACGTCATATCTTCTCTCCCGCAAACTTTTCATGATATCATAAACCTGTGCACCATTCTTTCCTGCTGCGTTTAGAACTACAGTCTCCATGTCAGAAGTGCTCATAACTTTTGGTTTGCCGTTCTTGCACATTTCGAATATGAGTTTCATGTCGTTTTGCAACTCGGAACTTTCCATATACCTTTTCAGATATCCATAATTTCCATCTTCCTTTATTGCGCTTGCAATGGCTGCAGGATCAACATCATCCGTGCGTTCCGAGGCATTCTTGGCTATCTTATACAGCCATGAAAGTGTGCTTTCCCAAACGAGCAATGTCTTTTCGTTAGCCTTAATCTTTGAACGTTTACTGTTCCATTCTGTTTTGCGTTCAAGGACTCCGGCATTCGATAAAAGCACCAGGTACTTGGATGACTTATCCGTGTCAGTTCCACAATTTTCAGCAATATCGTACCTGTTTACCTCCCTGCCTACATTAGCATTGATAAATTCAATGGTTTTTGACAAGGCGTGCAACGCATTGGACTTTCTCATAAATCCTCTGTTCTTGATCTCTTCAATGCTAGTGCCTCTTATAATTCTGTAACCTAAAGTTCCGGACTTTCCTCTGGAACTGGGATATGAATCATAGTCTAAGATGCCCTTTTCTGAAAGCGTAATTACACTGTGTTTTACGCTGCTGCTATCTATGGCTGATTTGACTTCCATAAGTCGTAACTCGCATCCAGCGTTTTCGGAAAGCAATCTTACCAATTCAAAAACATTGTATGCCTGTGCAGCCCTCCTGGTTGGAGCTACCGATACTGAAAACAGGTCGTCAAGCGTTATACCGGAAGGTATAAGGTGTTTTGACATTGCCATTATACCGTGCGCGAATACCAGTTCAAAAGCGTTATGTGATGCTACTTTAGAATAAGCCGTTACCTCTTTGCCGTCTTTTGTTGCAGTCCTCTGTGTTGCCGCACCTATCGAAACAAGACTATCCATCGCCGATTGTATATTTATGTGTTTTCTAATTTCACTATTCCCTACGCCTAAACTCCTAGCTAGAGCTTCGCCTATCATCGAAATAGAGTACTCTCTTCCATAATCGATAGCCATGTATACAAGGGGCTTTGTGCTTGGACTTAACATGGTGGTAAAAATAGAAAGGTATTCTTGCGCATCGATTCCTGCGTATTTAACCGGCTTATGCTTGTCCCCGCCCTCCATGTGATTGTAAGTGTAATCGGCAGTTCCTGTATCTGGCACCTCCATGCTTTTAAGCTCGTCCATTGATGCCTTCCTGAAAATTTCATTGTAAAAATCTTCAGGATCCTTTTGTTGCCGTTTATGCTCCTCGTGTGCCGCTACAAGCTTCTCTATGTTATCCCTTCTAAGAATCCACGTGTTTAACCTCCATTCCTTTCCGTTCTCCAGCCTTTCAATATAGTTCCTTGTATCGACTATTCCTATTTCTTCCATAGAATAAAAAACATCCCTGTCATATCTGAACAGAGTGTTGTCTATTACCTCGTCATTGTAGCCGAAAAAAGATAAAAGATACTCTGATATATCTCTGGCGTCTTTTCTTTCTATGTTTAGGTTTTTGTTTTTATAACCCGATACTATAGCAAGCGTAAGCTTCCTTATAAAGTCCTCCATAAAAGCAATTGCCTATTTGGCAAGACCATATATTTATAGTTTACAGGCCGATGCTTATTTATATAAATATTGTCTATACTATTTTAATGGTGTTCAAATGTCCAAAATATATGCTAAATACCTAGCGATATCAGTAATGCTCTTAGTTTTCATGAGCATGGTGTCTTCTGCTTCAACTGTTACGGGTATTGCATTCGTAACGCTTAACCAAACGCACCTTTTCTTATACCTGAATTCTACAACGCACATAAATTATAATGTGACATTGTATAACGGCACTGCTGGCAATACAACCATGGGTGTAACTCCGCTGAAACCCACAACAGCATTGCTTCCGAACGGGGTTAATATAGGTTTTTCGAAATCATCAGGAGTCCCGCCTTTTTCAGGCATACTTACAGTATCTATAGCTGCAAATGCAATCCCTGGCAATTATACTGCAGGCATAGAGACAGGAGGCGCCGACAATTCGCGACATGGGTTCCCAACACTGTTTATAACAGTTTACAACAGTACCAAACCGGTTACATCTACGGTTCCAACAACAACAGTCAGCCCGACAAACACGACCACCGTATCGCCGACTGCACCAACAACTGTTCCAAGCACCGTACCTCCAATAACCACCACCGTGTCTCCAACATCAACCATAAGCCCAAACTTGCTTACATATCTGGTTGCGGCAATCGTGGTAATAGTAGTGGTATCGATAATCATATATCTTGCGATTAGAAGGAAGAGGTGGTAAGGCTTCAATGCCTTGCCACGGCAAGATATGTACTCATCTAGAATATAACGAGCCGATGAGCTTCATCAGTTTCACGGAGTAGGCATTCTCAGGTACCAGACTTTGGCTTTCCAGCAGCGCATCCACTGCACTTTTTTCGTATCTCTCTTTTACATCTGCTGCATAATCTATCGAGCCCGTACTCATCATCAAGTCTAACACGGCTTTTATATCCTCATTGGTTTTGTTCTCCGGGTTCTTGGAATATACGTGTTCCATGCTCTCTTTTCCTTTGCTATCTGCATCCTTGTACGTATTTACAGATATCAAGGTGGTTTTACCCTGTCTTATATCGCCATAAGGGTCTTTCCCTGTGGCTTTGCCGGTTATATCCCTGATATCATCGTTTATCTGAAACGCTATCCCGCTTGGCAGACCGATGCCTTTCAGGGCGTTTAGCACCGAAATCTCAGCCCCTGCTATCAAAGCCCCAATCTGCAACGGTCCATAAACGCTATAAGCCGATGTCTTGTAAGCGGCTATGCTTATGTACGTGCTTTCGGTAGCCTGCAAGGCGTTACTTCCGGTATAAAATATATCCATGTCCTGCCCTATTGCGGTGACGTTGCCGATCTCCCTAAATTTCTTATAAACAGCCTCTCCATTCTCGAGTTTTGAGACGTGATGCAGAAGTTCTTCAAGCGTAGCGTGCAATATGTCTCCTGCATTTATGGCCCTATCAACTCCGTAAACGCTGTGCAGCGTGTTCCTGCCCCTTCTCAGCAAGCTGCCATCTACGATGTCATCATGCACCAACACAAAGTCCTCCGATAGCTGTATGGCGGCAGCGGGCAGTATGCACTCCTCATATTTAGCTCCAAGCGCCATTGCACAAAGCATCATTATCGATGGCCTGGAATATTTGCCAAGAGAATCGGGATAGTACCTAAGCATGTCAGGTAATCCCGGCGCCGTTTCTGCCACGCCAGAAGACGCAACAAAATCATCTATGCTGTGTATTATTACAGAATGCACGTCCTTTTTCATTTTTGAAAGCACATCTGTTACGCTCGTTTCATCCTCTTTACGCATCTCGATCGTTGGCATTGCAAGCACTCTGGAAATATCTATAGGTACATAAACGCAAATACGCACTTCAAGTATGTCGGCATAGTATCTGCAAATTAACAGAACCACTAGCACGCCGTCATCGGCTTTCCTAATATAAAATCTTTTCCTTTTTGAAGTCCTTCACGCTTATGTAAAAAATTACGGAATCAACAACACACAAAACCACTATCGCATAGGCGAAAAACGAAACATTGAGGTTGGCAATCCCAAGTATAGATATGAACGGTATGAGAAGTATAGGAAGCACCAGAAGCGTGCTTATTTGCTGTGCCTCTTTTATCCCTTTTACGTGTGCCGAGACAAACACCACCACGGCTATCGCTGCAAGCGCGAGCAGAGGTGCGGAAGCAAGCATCATAATCCATGTGGGTGTCGGAAGTATGTACGTGCCGAACTCCTGAAAAGAAAGGAAATTGACAGTAGCTCCGTATATTCCGAATACCGCAACGGTTAAAACTATCGTCGGTATCAACGAGGCCAGGATTTTTCCAAGGAGCAATTCTCCATTCGTTATGGGTGCAGCAAGGAGGTTTTCGGATGTTTTCCTCTCCTTCTCACCGGCAAAACTGTCTGCAGCTATAACCGAAGCTGTGAATATTGGTATTGTCAGGAATATCGGTCCCAGAACGTTTATTGCGAAGAAGTACATGAAAGACAGGCTGTTTATCTGCGACGGGCTCACGCCGCTTACAGCCCCCGCGGCGATCCTGGAGGCTATGCTCGGTGCGGCATGGAGCGCCACATACACCGTGAGGAACGGAAGCGCTATCGCGAAGAACATAGGCACGCCTATCATCGGACCGTAAATGGACACGCTGCTGAACACCTCGCGCATGTCCTTTATGGCTATTGCTATGGACTTATTCTCCGTCGTTATCCCCTCTGTAAAGCCTTTCAATCATCGGCTCCGCATAATCTACACTGGCGACATAAGCTCCAGCATCCATCAGTTTTTTCAGCACAACGTTTATGTCCCTATAATTGCGTATACTCACTTTTACCATGTTGCCATGTTCAATCTTTACCTTGTTTCCCAAACTCCTCAGTTTTCCTGCGCTTATTGGCTTTGCGAGCCTTATGCTTACCGTGGTCTCTTTGAATAGCTCGTCATACAACCCGCCAGTGGTCGTATCCCTTATTATGCGTCCTTCCCTTATGACGCATATCCTGGAGTCGAACCTTGTCGCTTCGTCGACCCGCTGCGTAACGAATACTACGCATTTCCCTTCTTTTGCCATGTCCGAAAGCTCGCCCCTCACGCGCTCCGAGCTGCTGGCATCCAGAAATGCCGTCGGTTCATCAAGCAGTATAACGTCAGGGTTGTTTATCAGCGCCTTGCAGAAGAGCATCTTCTGTTTCGTACCCCTGCTCAATTGCCCCACCTTCGTATCGATGTAATTATCCGCATCAAGCATCTTGAGCGTTTCAAGGGCTTTGGAGACCGCGTCTTTATCGTCAACACCATAAAGCCTTGCGAAAAAAAGCATGTTGTCCCTCACGCTAAGGAAATCGTAAAGCCCGTAGTTGTCTGGCATGAACGATATGCGCTTTCTTATGCCTGCATCCGAATACGGGTCTGCTCCCAGCATATGCACCTTTCCGGAATCCGGCTTATACAGCCCTGCCATGCACCTAAGCAATGTGCTCTTTCCTGCACCGTTCGGTCCAAGTACCAATGTTATGCCTTTGCCGATTTTCAGCCCTATGCTGTGCAGTGCGTATTCCTTTCCGAATTTTTTGCTTACGTTGTCAAGCTCTATAACGCTTTTCAAATCAATCAACCAAAAACGGCGACAACGCTGCCGCCACGTCTTCCGACACGTCTATCATTTCGCATCCCTTGCTGCCGGTGCTGTTTGAGCCGAATATGTTGCCGACTCCTGCGTTTTTGATTCTGCCGTATGCCCCATCTGCAAGGATAAGGTGCACAGCTGCGGCATTTATGCCAACCGCACCCTTGGACAGCGCTTCTCCAGACGCCTGTACGATCGTGCCGCCCGTGCTTATCATGTCATCCACCACAAGGATTTTTTTCCCGGACAGGTCACCAAGCCCTTTGCCTATGCTCAGGCTTCCGTTATTTCTGTCGCGTTTTTTTTCAAGATAATCCCAGCCAACGCCAAGTTCTTCCGCAACACCCTTGACACGGCCCGAAACCCCTGAATCCGGGGCCACTAACGTTTCAGCCCCGGTTTTTTCTACCGCTCCCCTAACTACTTTTTTCATGACGTCTATGGCTATGCTCTTTCCTTTGAAATACGATAGTTCCTCTTCCTTGTGCGGTTCTATTACTGCAAGCTTCGACATCCCTGCGTTATGCAAAGCCCCCAGAACGCTCCTCGCGCTTATTGGTTCGCCGTCAAGGAAGCGCCTGTCCTGCCTGGCGTAAGCCATGTACGGTATAAGGCCGTATATGTTATTTGCATGCGCCTCCGCTATCGCGTCTATGGCCATGAGCATCTCGGTGAATCTTTTGTCTTGCTGCTCCGCCATGCTCTGCACAAGCAGTACATCCTCTCCGCGCACATTTTCATCGAGGCGCAGGTACGATTCCCCGTCTGGGAATACCTTGGAGAAGAACCTGCAATACTTTGCGCCCATATGCTCTGCTATCCTGCTACCCAACCCATAATCCGCGGTCACGCCAATTACTATCATGCATACCATTGATATTTTTCAGCCTAAGCAATTAATACCTATCTTAAGCGGAATTTGTTACGAGATAAGCAAACACGCCAATACAGGAGGGGTTAAATATTTTTTGCAACAAATCCTAATTACTATGGCGCAACTGCGGGGTAAATATACGCTTGCACAATGCTGCTCTTTGGTGATTTATTGTTCGAAATAAAAATAGATGACGCGAAGTATTGGAAGAACTGCATTGATTCGATAGTCAATCTCATAGACGAAGGCACGTTTTCCATATCCAAAGAGGGCATAACGCTGCGTGCAATGGACCCGAGCGGCATAAGCATGATATCGTTTTTCATACCTAACAAGGCGTTCTCCAAATACGAGGTAGAGAAGCAGTCGAGCATAGGCCTCAACATAAGCAACCTGAGCAAGATACTCGCGAGCGCAAGGCCAGGCGAGCAGCTGCAGATGAAGGATTCAAGCAACAAATTCGCCATAGAATTCATAGGCGAGAAAAGCAGGAGGCGCTACAAGCTCCCCATGATAGACGTCAAGAAGGACGTTGAAAAAGAACCAAAGGTGGAGTTCGAATCCAAGGTAGAAGTGAAAAGCGATTCCTTCAAGGACATACTCGGGGATGCAAAGCTGCTTTCCACATACATAGGCTTCAAGGCAGACAAGGACTCCTTTGTCGTTGCCGCAAAGGGCGATGCCGGTGAATTGGAAGAGGAGCACATGAATGCGGCAGAAGTAATAAAGAAGATAGAAGTGGTAAAACCCGCATCTGCTACGTTCAACCTCGATTATCTGGAGAGGATAGTGAAGGCATGCCCGCTCAGCTCGCTGATAAACCTTTCTATAAAGACCGACGAGCCCATAAAAGTGGATTACAAGATAGGCGACGCAGAGGTTGCATACTACCTGGCGCCTTACATGGAAAGCTAAAGTGTTTTTTTGAATAAATTCAAGAGGAACTTGCTTGCGGGCATAATAATACTTATTTTCGGCGCAGTCCTAGTGCATGCGCTTATTGCTTACAAGTTCATTCCTAATTCTTATGTATTCTACATAAACATAGCGTTTACCCTGATTTTCAGCATAATAGTGATAGAAATAGTCGCAAGGGGCCTGGTCCTTGCCGGGAGCAAGGCTTTTAAGGGAGAGGGCTCAGCGCTGGCGGATTTATTCAGAGTACTTGCATATGCCATAGTTATCATAACCGTACTCTATGAATTGAAAATCAATGTCACCGGAATTCTTGTTGGTGCGGGTTTCCTTGGAATAGTACTTGGCCTAGCGGCGCAAAACACCCTTGGCAACATACTTGCGGGGTTTGAGATAATGGCTGCCAGGCCATTCAAGATAGGGGACAGGGTAAAGATAACAACATGGCAGTACAGCAACATAGCCTCGACATGGCCGCACGGACATCTGGTCCCTGGTTTTGAAGGAAAGATAGAAAAGGTAGGGCTTGTCTATTCCTCGTTGATCGGGACTGACAACGTCAGGACATATGTGCCTAACGGAATATTGATACAGGCGGCCATCATAAACTACGAGAGGAGCGAGACCATGCAGATAAGGCAGCGCGTCGAACTTCCGGTAGCTAAAAGTTTCGACGACTTTAAGTCAAGGATGGAAAAATCCCTTAAAAGTGCCCCAGCCCCAATACGCAAGCAGATAGGCGCGTTTTCCATACAAATTACCGATGTGAACAGTACTTTTTACGGTCTTGACATATGCGCTGACGTGAAGCTGCAGCATCTGCAGGAAACGGAAAAATTCATAAGGGAAACATCGTTGGCAGCGGTGTTTGCGACAAAACCGGTGTAACTATGCGATTCATGTGCTGGCATGTAGATTACATAAAGGCCCTCCCAAAAGACGCTGGAAGGTCGAGCATAATAGAGCATGGAGAGCCGGTCGAAGCCGGCGAATCCCTATTGGTATTTGCAAACTTCGAGAAAAAGGACGAACAGACAAAGCAGGATACCGTGGACCGCGCATCTTTAGAGATACAGAAGATTGCAGCGCAACTGGGTGCAGGCACGATAGTGCTCAACCCGTTCGCGCATCTTTTCGCTGAAAACGCCGCACCGCAGGAATCTATGATAATGCTCACGATGCTGCAAAAATCGCTTGCGGACCACAATTTCACGGTAAAGAAGCTCTCTTTCGGCTTATTCTACGAGCTCGAGCTCAAGGTAAAGGGGCATAAGCTCTCAAGGATATCAAGAAGCGTATAAGCAAAGGCCAGCCCTTTACCGCATTATACAAGGCAAGGCAAAAAAGTATTTAAGCGCTTCGGTTGCATTCTGATTGAAGTATAATTAGGGTGAAAATTATGGGAGGCCCAGGATCAAGCGGAGGAGATTAATACTTTAAATTATATTTTTGCTAATTCTTTTTATCTAGTTATTACATTTCTTAGTAATGATTTTTAGTAATCAATTCTCTTCCACGTTTTAATGTGCCTGTGCTCTAAGGAATAAGCCTGACTCGAGTACGTATTGTCAAACACCCTGTAACAGAATCTCCCTACAACCACATCTGTTATGACAGATGCTTTTACCTCTATTCCTTTGACATTTCTTTCCAAACCTCTTTTTATACTGTCCAAACTTGCACTTCCCTGCACCGTAGCTATAAATAATCCCGCATGAGGTGCCTGCAAATCCCCTAAAAATGAATACTTGTTTACAAGTTCTCCGTCTTCTATGATGTTATACATCAGGTTATCCCTTGTGTTTATGAATTTTTCATCAATACTGGCCGCATTTACACAAATACAAAGAAAATTGAAGAAATGTATTTAAACACTTCTATTCCATTTTGCTTTGAAATATAAAAATCAGGTGAAAATTATGGGAGGCCCAGGATCAAGCGGAGACTAAATATATAAAATCGTTTCAATATTCTATCTTTTTACCTAGTTTTATCCCTTTATGTTCTAATGCTAATGCTTGTCTTGAATACATATTGTCAAACACCCTGTAACAGAATCTCCCTACAACCACATCGGTTATGACAGATGCTTTTACCTCTATTCCTTTGACATTTCTTTCCAAACCTCTTTTTATACTGTCCAAACTTGCACTTCCCTG
>JAJZZO010000012.1 GCA_021797495.1 Microcaldota archaeon | reverse complement strand
TTTAAACCTTTCGGGCTAAAGCTGCTCTTTGAGCCTAGCCTTTAGACCTGTCACACGCTCCGCGGAGAACGTCTCAGTATTGCTCTTCGGAAGGCACTACTATAAGGAGTACGAAGAATTCAAGATTCCGGACTTCGAGCAGAAGTGGGCAAAGCTGCCTGTGAAGCATTGAGAAGAGATGGTCCCAGGCACCAACGCAGTTTGTAAGCAGAAAGGTATTCATTTTATGGGATGCAATAAACAATATGCAAGCATTTTGTTTCCTGTGTTCTACAAAATGCTTAAATGTAGCCTTTACTATGACAGAAAGCTTTTTATAATAGTTATACATATGTATATATAGATGATACCGTGGCAAAACAGATATCAGTATCCGATGAAGTTTACGGAATTTTGATGAAGGCAAAAGGGAGCAAAAGCTTTTCAGAGGCAATAAAAGAGATGGTTAAAGGCAGGAATAACCTCGACGATGTAATGGAGTTTTTCGGGATGCTCAAAAAAGGCAATAGCATGAGTAGGCTCGAAAAGCTCATAGAGGCCGAGAGGAAAGGCAGTCTCGGAAGGAACGCCGAATGGTGATTTAATGTCGTGCTTAGATACGAGCGTAATAATAGGCATCCTGAAGGGAGACTTAAGGATCAGAGATTTTGTTGTATCCCATTCAAAAAACGGGATGGTTTCCACCACTTCCATCACAGAATACGAACTCCTGCGACACAGCGATATGATCAAAAAAGACGCTGCGCAACAGCTGCTCAGCAAACTTGCTATTTATCCGTTTGATAGCAAGGCCGCCTCAAAAGCTGCCGCCATATATGCTTATCTGAAAGGCAAAGGCACAATGATAAACGAAAACGATATAATGATAGCTGCTATCGCGCTCGCCAATGGCGAGGCTCTCATCACCAAGGATAAGGACTTCGAACAGATAAACAGCGGCGGCATAATGATAGTCTAAGCCGTCGTCCCAACGCAACGCCTCGGATCTCCTGTAGTGGCTGCTCCGACCGCGATAGCGGATCTATCTAAACTCGTGAAAGAGGACATATTGAATAAGATGGGAAGGACGAGGGGCGCTTTTTACATAATCGCTGAGGGTCAATGGTAACACAGCCTTAACTGGTTTATGGCACCTAAAATGGTGCTTTGGCATAACGTCGCTAGAGCGACCTGAATGCATCCAGTATGCATTCTGACACGTTCTCAAACCTGTACGTTTTGGGGTTCTCGAGCAGCGTGTCGAGGTCTTTCCACCTGCTCCTTAAGGCAAGGACCCTTTTTCTAAAGGCTGTGAACGAGTATGCAACTGGCTTTCCCGAAGCGCCCCGCTTGCATTTTTCGTATATATCCCTGATGTCTGCGTGTACCTTCCTTACCTCTACAAGGTGGTACAGGTCATAGAGGTCACGCGCCTTTTCCCGCTCCATTATGGCTCTCACCTTCTCTGCCAGTATCTCCCTCTCCTGCATGACTGCTACGCTCACCAGCGACTTGTCGCACTTCAGCGGTATCAGGGCCGGCGCGTATTTGGGCGTATCGACGGAATAATCTATCATGAAGTTCACAAGGCTCTTTGTGCCTAAGCTCGATACCCTAAGCAGGTATCTTGTGAAGCCCCTGCCCACAGAGCGCTCTCTGGTCCAATCGTTGAGGACGGTATGCTCAGCGTCGGTTTCCAGTGCTTCTATGGCTTCGTCAATCGATGAAAGGCCTTCCAAGTCTTCGCAGTCGAAATCCAGGTCCTCGGAGAACCGGTTCGAACCGTAGAAAAGGTCAAGAGAGGTTCCGCCCTTGAACACCAGATCGCTTCTGTCTTTGTAGAGCCTGCACAGGAAGAAGAGCTGCAGCTCCCTCAGTGCGCGCTGCTCGTCGATGAGCCATGGCTTTTCGTCAATGGGCATAAGTATGACCCTCTTTTCTCTTCGCATCGAATTCGGCAAGAGCTTTGCGAAGTCTTGTCGCGGTCTTCGGGTTCTGCAGCATGCCTGCGTACTTCAGGAGCCTGGCCCTATCGAGCATCCCCCTTGAGACTGCCGTCTCGAGCTCCTCGTCGTAGAAGAAGCGCCTGTGATAGTATACGTCGTCCACGAATATCTTTTCTATATCGGACACGTAAGCGCCATTATATTCCCTGAAACCATACATAATTTTCTTGTCCACTTTCACGAACTCCGCCGTGTAGCCGCCTTTTATGCGCAATCTCCTGTGGTATTTCGTGCTGAAGACAATGATGGACTTAGGCAGCTGCGTGGTGATATTGTGGAACCTAGCGGCGCTCTTCAGGGCTATGTACGATCTGTCAGTTATCCTTGAAGCTATCACGTAGGGCGAGGTGCCGTTCAGGCAGTACCTGCCGCGTTCCACCTTCTCTATGGCACCTCTCCTCACCAGTTGGCCCAAAAACACCTTGGTGTATGGACGGCCCTTGTTCATGATGCTGGCCGCGTCGCGGGTGGTGAATACGGGCATGTCCAGCTCTTCGAGCCTTTTCACCAGATCCTCTGCCTTCATCAGTACCAATATGTATTTACATAGATAATATATTTATAACCTTTGTGAATAGCTGTTTATGCGGAGTTTTACGCGCGCGTACGCCGCGGAGAACGCTCTTCCCCTTTGCCATGCTTATCACCAATATGCCCGCAACCAGGACCATGCCACCAAGAACCTCTTGGTACGTGAAGCTGCCTATTATGCTGCAAAGAACGGTGCTTATCATACTATGACAGATATCTTTTTAAGTAGAGAACCAATGCATTTCGCTATGGATTTTCCTTGTTAAGATAAGCTATAAATATTTGCCAATGTCCATGCTGCTTGTTTATAAGATGATGTGATGGTCTTTAAAATTGTGATAGATGGGAAGCCATGTGCAGGCAAGACTACTTTGTCCAATGCAGTAGAATCAAAACTTTCCAGCGAAGGCATACTTACATTTGATGCGAAAAGGTATGCAATGGAAACCGGTTTTCTATCAGGTCTCCTTAAAAAATTTTCAGAGGGTGAAATAGACTCATTTAGGGCTCTGGCACGTTCAGGGATATATCACACCATTAGTTACATAGCATTGGAGCAAAGCGCTTGGGTAAACAGGAAAAAATACGACGTTATATTGCTGCAAAGATCACCCTACGCCTTCTCTTTCATGTTGGAAGCCGCAAAAATCGCTTCGGGAAAAACAGAAAGATATGAATCTTCGGGTTTGCTTTATAATGTGATAAAAGCATGGGCTGGTTTTGTAAAACCCGACCTATTAATATACCTGACCGCAGATACAGAAACGCTGAGGGAGCGTTTCAGGAATAGGGCTGATGGAAAAGACAGGGTACACAAAACCATGATAGAGCAGGACGATTCCGAGCACATACAGCTCCTTAAAAGATACGTTAGGGAATCGAGATTCAAAGTAATAGAAAATAGTTCAACAGTAGAAGAGGTGGCAAACAGAATATCTTCAGTGATAAAAGGGGCGTTATACGCTTCAGGTAGCCACGCCGGCTCTGCAAATGAATCCACCCAAGCTCAGTTAAAGCAGACTAAGATTAACTAAAAAGCATGCCCATTCCGGATCGGTTAACTAATTTATACCTTAATGCTGAATAGAGACATATGCGTATAATGGACATCTCAATGGAGCTCAATGGCGGCATGCTAACTTATCCTAAGAACGTGAAACCGAAAATAAAAATGTCCAAAAATATGAAAAAAGACGGAGTCAACCAATCGCTTATATGCATCGAAAGCCACACTGGAACGCATGTGGACGCAGGGTACCATGCCATGCATAACGGCTGGAAACTCGGCAAAAGGCCCATAAGCGACTTTTTCGGTGAAGCTGTAGTCATAGACGCAACCATGGCCGGAAAACTGATAACAGCATCGGACTTAAAGGCACACGGGATAAAAAGGAACGGCATAGTGCTGTTAAAGACGGAAAACTCAAGGCATACGTATAAAAAATTCAGGAAGGATTTCGCAAGCCTTGCAATCGATGGTGCAAGATACCTCAAGTCCATGCACATAAAGGCCGTTGGCATAGACTACCTGAGCATAGAAAAGTACGGCAGTGACATGTCGGTGCACAAGGCGCTTTTAAGCTCTGGGATATTGATATACGAAGGGCTTGTGCTAAAGGGCATAACTCCTGGAAGGTATTCGTTCTACGGATTGCCAATAAAATATGACGGAGATGCAGCACCTGCAAGGGTAATGCTGTCAAAGCTGGCATAGCATATCTGCGGTATTTCTATGCATTAATATACCATTTTAGTAATAATAATGTACATAAAGCTTTTATATTAATAGTACGATTATCAATCATGCAATATTCCGATTTCATTTCATTCCTAAAAGAAAATGGCATATCTGTATTTACTGTGAAAGAGGCATCAAAAATATTGGAAAAATCCGCTTTATATACTGCCAAGTTCCTTAACAGCCGCGATGGAATAATGAGAATAGAAAAGGGCAAATATGCAGTCATGGGAGTTTCAGACGACATAATTGCGTCCCATATAGTTTATCCTTCGTATATTTCCCTGATTAGCGCACTTAGGTATTACAACCTCACCACACAGCTGCCTATGGAAAAATACGTGATTACCACGGCAAGGCACAAACCGTTGCTTTTCCACAAATACATGATAAATTTCATAAAGGTAAATAAAAAGCTGATGTTCGGGTTCAAAGAGGTAAACGACGCGCTGGTGGCTACGCCTGAAAAAGCATTCATAGATGCGCTTTATCTTAAAAAGGCAATTTGGTACACTGAGGAATTCGACGCAGGGGTGGAAAGAGGCGTTATTAAAATGGACGTATTAAAAAATTACGCGATCCAGTTGGGCAACAGGGAGCTTGCAAAAAGGCTTGCCGTATTTCTGGAAACGCGTTATTCAATAGACTGCTCAGACCTGAATAGGCTTTACGCCAGCCCAAAATCACTGCAGCCAAAAATGTACGGAAAAAACAGGGAAAAAATCCATGCGTGATAAATTGGAAGAATGGTTTACAGATGAGCAAAGGGAAAAACAGCGCATACAGCAGTTATTGCTGCGTGAAATATATGCGGTAAGCGATGCGCCGGTTTTTAAGGGCGGCACAGCCATGGAAATCGCGTACGGGTTAAATAGGTTTTCCGAGGATTTGGATTTTGACCTGGACAAGGGTGAAATAGCTGTAATAAGCGAAGCGATAAATAACCTCGATTCGAAAGTTATAAACATTGAAAACGACTGGGAATCGGAAATAACCAGGCATTCCAGCATGCAGGTTTTTATCCTGGATTTCTACTCTAATCTGATAAGCGCAAGGATTTCAATAAAAATAGACGTTGTTTTTGACACTCCGATTATCCCTCCTATAAAAAAGATGATAAAGAGCGAAGGGAATCCAATAATGCTCAAAGTAATGGATACAAGGGAGATCCTGGCGGAAAAAGTAAACGCGATAATGGACGAAAAACGTGACCAGCCCAGGGACCTTTACGATTTAAAATTTCTCTTGGAAAAAGGCACAAACATAGACTTCCATCTAATATACCTCAAATCAAAAAGCCGCGTATTCGGCGATGTGCCAAAATATTCGCTTAAAAAATTTTCGGAAAGGATAGACTTGCTTGGAAAAAAATGGGAAGAGCTGAAGCCGTACGTAAAGGAACTTCCGGAATTTAAAAAGACAAGGGATTATGTATTAAGCATATTCAAACTTTTGGCATAATGGTGTGGCACATGCATGAATCAGAACATATTCGGGTGAGATAGGTGAAGGCTGGAACGATAATACCGAAACAGAAGGGAAGCCTGGAAATAATGGACATGGATATCCCTGAGATAAGCGAGAACGAGGTTCTTGTAAAAGTAAAAATGCTGGGGCTCGACGGAACGGACAAGGAGCTGGGCAACGGCCTTTACGGGGAAGCGCCAAAGGGCCAGGGCTTTCTGATACCCGGGCACGAGTCCATAGGCACCGTGGAAAAGGTGGGCTCGGCTGTCAACGGCATAAGCGTCGGGGATACTGTCGTGGCAACGGTAAGGCGCCCGGACGACTGCATAAACTGCAAAAGCGGGGAATCGGACATGTGCATAAAGGGCGATTATCTCGAAAGGGGTATAAAGGGAGAAAACGGCTACATGGCAGAGTACTACAAGGAAAAGCAGGAGTACCTGGTAAAGATACCGGAAAGCATTTCCGAAGCCGCTGTCATGCTCGAGCCGCTAAGCATAGCGGAGAAAGCGGTAAAGCAGGTATTCGAGGTCCAGAAGAGAATGGTGTGGCAGCCGAAGAACGCAATAGTGCTTGGCACGGGTACCGTAGGGCTCTTCGCAGCGATGATACTCAGGCTTAACGGTATTGATGTGGTATCGGTTGACAGGACCGAAAATAATCCCATAAAGGACAACATATATTCAAAGATGGGCATAACTCATATAAATTCCATGGACACGCCGATAGAAGAGCTTCCTGCAAAGCTCGGCAAGCGTATAGACATTGCCGTAGAGCTAACCGGAAGCCCGAAAGCGGTTGCAAGCGCGCTCAATCTGCCTTCCATAAACGGTGTGCTTTGCCTCCTGAGCGTTACCGGGGAGAGCTACTCCGAGAACATAGACATAGGTGAATTCAACTACAACATGGTTCTAGGGAACAAAGTGGTAGTGGGGAGCGTGAATTCAAACATATCGCATTTCATAAAAGGCGTACAGGACATGGCAAGCATCGAGTCTTCAAACCCTGGACTGCTAAAAAGCATGATAACGAGAAGGATAAGGCTTGAAGACTTCAGCTACGATATGCTTTCAGACAGGGAGCAGATAAAGAACGTAATTGTGATGGGTTGAGGTGCTGAATTGCAGGATCTGGAATACGGGATAATAGGCAACTGCGCAACAGCTGCGCTGGTACACAGCGATTCCTCAATAGACTGGCTGTGCTTCCCAAAATTCGATTCGCCGTCAATATTCGCAGGGATACTCGACGTCGAGAAGGGAGGCTATTTTAAAATTATCCCTGAAGGCGCATTCGAAACAAAGCAGGAGTACATGGGGAATTCAAATGTTCTCATAACGCATTTCATGTCAAAAGAATGGGCCATTGACCTATACGACTACTTTCCCCATTACAAAGTGGACGGCAGGCTGTATAAAGATCCGGAGCTCCACAGGCTTATAAAAATAATAAGAGGTGCACCATCTGTAAAAATAGAGCTTAAGCCGATGTTCGAATATGCTACATTGGAACCGAAGTATTCTATAGACAATGGCCATGTAGAATTTTCCAATCCAGACAAGATGGAGAAGCTCCATCTCTATTCAAATCTTGACGTGCACGCAATAACGGAGTCCAAGCCACTGGTGTTATCCTCGGATTCATACATGATACTCACATACAATAAAATAAAATCCGAAAATTCTGTAGCGGAGGTAAAAGAAGAGATGGAGAAAACTCTAAGGTACTGGGAGGGCTGGATATTGAGCGCCAAGCTGCCAAAACAGCACAGGAACCTGGTTGCCAGATCTGTGCTCACCCTGCGGTTGCTGACCTTTGATGAAACAGGCGCAATAATAGCGGCTTTGACAACCTCCATACCGGAAATAATAGGCGATGTGCGCAATTGGGATTACAGGTACTGCTGGATAAGGGACGCGTCGTTTACCGTGATGTCTTTGATAAACATATCCCGCTTCGATGTGGCCAACGAGTTTCTCGATTGGATACTCTCTATACACAGGAAGTACGGCGTAAACCTGCAGGTGCTTTTCAAGGTTGACGGCGTGAGGGAGATACCCGAAAGCACGCTTGACAACCTCAGCGGCTATAAAGGCTCCAGGCCGGTGCGCATAGGCAACGCAGCGGCGACGCAAAGGCAGGTAGATATATTCGGGGAGCTGCTCGATGCGATACACCTGCTTTACATACGCCATAAGAAGAGCTTCAAGCTTAACGAGTCGGATTGGGAACTTATCTACGGCTTAGTGGAATCGGCCATAAAGGAATGGCGCTACAAAGACCACAGCATATGGGAATTCAGGACTTTGAGCAAATACTATACTTTTTCGAAGGTGCTGTGCTGGGTCGCCCTAGACCGCGGCGTAGATATAGCTAATGCCTTCGGCAAGAAAGAGTATGCGCAAAGATGGTCAAGGATAAGGGACGAAATAAAGTCGGAAGTGCTGCAAAAGGGGTGGAACGAGAAGATAGGTGCCTTTACCCAGTCATATGGTTCGGAAGAGCTCGACGCAAGCATACTGCTGCTACCCTATTTCGGATTCATCAGCTATTCCGACGAAAAGATGGTACGCACGATCGAAGCCATTGGCAACGGCCTGATGAAAAACGGCTTTATACTGAGGTACAATGCCGGAGATGATTTCGGAATGCCGAAGAATGCGCTTATAGCCTGCACATTCTGGTACATAGACGCGCTAAACGGGATAGGAAGGCATGACGAAGCCGTAAAGCTTTTCGAGGGCGTAATTAGCCATGTAAACAAGCTTAGACTGTTGTCAGAGGACATAGACAGGGAAACCGGAGAGCTGCTCGGCAACTTCCCACAAGCGTATTCTCACATAGCACTAATAAATACCGCGATGCGCCTTTTCGAGTAAATTTACCTATTGGTGCACGCATGCGTCATGGTGTGGCTCTCCATAGCAGTACGAATAAAGCCGCATATCATTTCTTTCCTTGCGCAGCATAATCGTACTGCTCGAATACACAGATGCAGCCATATATGTGCTGCCATTCTCTATTCTACTAGAGTTTCTGAGGGTTTCAAGGATTCTTTCGCCGCTTTTATTATCCTTCCAGCAATTTTTTGTGTGCAGTTCCTCTCCCTGTGCACGCGTCCCTAACGATACCCTATACGCATTTGAGCTGTAGATAAAATTCTTTCCGGGATTAATGCCATCGAGCAGTTTCTCAAAATCAGAATTGATAAGTTTAAATCTCAAGCCACCTATTGAGCTGTTGCCGTACTCAAAAAGAGCTTTCCTGAGTTCTACGCTGTCATTGGCTTTTATATGCCACATGGGGTTTATAGAATCGTTCATCGCGTCATAACGCACGAGTTGCATGGAGTTGTATAAAAGCTGCATACGGTTCGTATCGCACAACGTGACATTCTCGATGCGGTTTCTCTTTTCGAGTGCCGATAGATGCGTAAAGACCTGCGTAAGCCCGCCACTTATCCCAAAATAATTAGTTATCCCAGAAAGTTTTCCAATATCATCAACGGTTGCTTTGGTGTATTCTTCATTCGAGTTGTGATAAACGCCATATTCGCGCCTTTTATTGACCTCGTAAAGCTCGGTATCCATTTCAGAATAAGGTTCGGTATCCATTTCAAAAGCCACTGCATTTCCGTTGTAGCTTATTTTTATGTTGTCCCTTTCTACACCGATTTCCTCGCTCAACGTTTTCTCCAGGCAACCGAAACCAGTGGCCAGGGCGTTTCCATTCCTGTTCTCGCTTATCTCTGAAAAGGCCTTTCTCAAGGCATAATAAACCTTATCGCTGTTGGTTTCTATTTTGATTTTAGCATTTATTGAAACCATAAAATTACCCTGCAGAAACTTATGCTTTGCTTTCAGTTATTTATGTCTTTCCCAAAAAATCAACTAAGTGCGCCATATTTGTGTATATTCGTATGGAAAAAGTGCATCGCAAATAACTTTTTAGGAGCAAGACGGTAAAATTATGGAAATATCATATATCTTAGGCATTACGGGAAGCATTTTGGTTACTGTGGCTTACATACCGCAAACAGTCAAGACCATAAAAACAAGGCACACCAAGGACCTTTCGTTATACTGGCTGGTTATACTCACGATAGGCTTATGGCTGTATTTTGTATATGGTATCGCTATAAATTCAACGCCTGTGATGATATCCAGCGGTGCGGGAGGTGTCCTAGTAGCGATACTCACAGTATACAAACTAATCTATAAGTAGCTACTCGATTCTCGTTAATCCGCCTAATTCAGGAGCAGCTACTTCCGCAGTTTCCCCATATAAGAATCGAGTTTCGCCTGCCTGCTGTTGCTCTTTTGTGTCATAGACTTTTCGTATAACGATGCATAGTCTTCGATGCCGTTTACCCGCCACAATGCCCTGGACGACAGCATTTTCAGCATCTCTGAGGCTTTTTCCTTCTCTTCGTACAAAAGCAGTTCTTCCACATTGCGCAATGTTTTGCGCAGATATTCCTTTTTGGTCAGGGGTGAATTCTTGTTTGAAAGCATCTTTTCAATCGCTTTGTAATTGTATTCATGGTGTGTTCCATAATGTGGACCGTCATAAAAATTAGTTCTGAATGGCGCCTGCATGCCCGTGTTGGAATCAAGGGATTCTAATGCTATGCGTATTTTATCCTTGTCCAATCCTAAATCGCCGGAGTTCCCAACTAAATCGGTTATGTGATCGATTTTCTCCCAAACCATTTTTGATATGAATTCATCATAAGCATACACGGATTCCTTGATTAAGCGATATACCTCTGTATAAGTGAATGAAGCAGAGATAAAAGATTGCCCTGCGTAATCCATGCTTGCTGGGCGGTTTCTGTATAATGCAGGCCAGTCTTCTGACAATTTTTCTTCAAGGGCATAAAGGTTTTCCATAAGCATCATGTCATGCGTAAGCGTTTTTCCCAATTCTAGCGATGCAGGGGAATTGCCAAATAGTTCGGAAGCCGAATTAAAGCCATTGTAAATATTTCTGCATGCTCCATCGATAAGCTCTTTTTCCACCCCGGCAATTTTTATATCGTCGAATAACCTGTCGTTTATAGCGTTGTGGATAATGTCCCTTAACGAAAGCGCCTCTTTGTCAAACCCGAAACTTTTGAAAACGTCTGCCTCTTTCTCGAGTACCTCGTATGCTTTGTTTTTGTTCCCGACCATCTTATAAAGATAAAAAGCCGATATGTACTTTCCCGATTTGTCCATGTCCTCAGCTGTCTTTTTTAAATAAGCACGTGTTGTATTCTCGACAATCTTTTTTTCCGTATCCATATTGATCACATCAAAATCTGGCTATGTATGATTTTATTGACTATTCTTCTGAGGTCTCAGGAAGAGACTCAAGCCTGTACTTCGCAGCTTCGCTTCTCCTAAGATTAGCAATTGCCTTGTTAAATTTGCTCAGATGAGCTGTTACTACTGTCAGAGCCGATGCCAAAACGCCTACTGAGGCCGCCGCCACGATGACAAACTCGTTAGCGGCTGAAGTTAGAACAATGGAATAAGCCACAAGCGAAGCATCGACAGCCGCTACCGTTCCGTTCATAAACATCAATCTCCTGTTATTTTGTGCTATCCTTTCGTGCTTTTCCGCTATGCGGTCATACCATTCTGCTTCATTTGCCGCTATCTTCTTGTTATATTTTGCATAAGCTTCAAGGTCTGAGATTTTAAGGATTTCGTCATACATCTTCATAATTTTTCCAAATAGTTCGTCCGCCGTTCTATCATCTTTCCTTAGAATCCCTCTGATCGTATGCTCTTTTTCGTTTTTTAACTCTTTGTTGGGCATGTTTGCATCTCATAAGCTTGTAAGCGTATCGAATCCTGGTAATCCCTATTCTATTTCCATATATTTATGTGTTAATGAGAGGTATACGGGCAATATAATAAGCTACAAGCGTAATCGGGCGGTATTAGCCATTCAAATAGTGAAACACATAAACGCGAAGATTACCGAAAGGTTTAAAAATCCTCTAAGAACTTTAAAATAGATTTATATGGCAAGACATATGATGCATTCAGGCAACAAGCGGACCAATGAAGGGGTCTTCGCACTAGAGTTCGTAGGCAGCCTTTTCTATTTGGTACTAGTTTACCTAATGGCTGCAAATGCGATGCGAGTGAGCGTCGTCTTCAGCGGAACAGGTTCGTTCTGGCTTCCAGTGTTCGCAGGGGTTTCGGTTATAGCTGCAATATCCCTTTTCGTATTCAGTTTCACATACCTGGCTGAACCCAAAATAATATCGGGAGAGCACACGAAGAACCTAGGGCTGTATTTTGCAGCTGCCACAGGCGTAACCTTTACGGCTATGACTTTGGGGACAGTCCTCTTCGTCTTTGCATTCGCCGGATTCATTCTGTCTCTCATAGGCGGAATGATAGGGTACAGGATGTGAAGTCCTAAACAATCGAGGTTTTTGGTTTGGCATTTTAATGCCAAACACTTCTTATTTTTTATATGTAAATATTGCGCTCTGCAAATTTTCTGCACATAGGCTCCGCCCTATCCAAAAGCAAGTCTTTTAATTATGTGTGTTGCATATTTCGTAGCTTTACAAGGCTAGTGGCGAAAGTTGACTTATGGGGCAAAGTATATTTGATATACACTTGGATTATACTGGCTCATGCTATAGGCCCTCGCCAGCTGTCCGCAAGGCTATGGAAGACTCCGTAGACATGGCGAATTTTTATCCGTATGAAGGCTATTTTGAACTCAGACAAGCGATAGCTGGCTATTCGCATGTCAAACCGGAAAATGTCCTTGTGACAAACGGGTGTGACGAAGCGATAGCACTTGTAACGTACCTTTTCGGGCAAAGGGTTCTGATAAAAGCGCCCACGTATTCGGAATTCGAGCGCATAGCAAGGGGCATAAGCTCTGAGATAAGGATAATAAAGGGCAGCATAAGGGATTCGAGATACTCTATTGATTTTTCAAAAAAAGATCTGGATTGGGCAACACTTGCATGGGTATGCAGCCCGAACAACCCCACCGGCGACATAATCCCAAGAGAGAAGATACTGGATTTTGCGAAAAACGCAAAAGGCATTGTTGCGGTTGACGAGGCGTATTATGAATACTGCGGCAAATCCGTTGCAGACATGGTCGACAAGCAGAAAAACCTGATAGTGACAAGAACATTTTCGAAGGCGTATGCCACCGAAGGCATAAGGCTCGGCTACGTAATAGCCAACCCAAAGCTAATATCCGCATTAAGCAATTCTACCCAGGAATTCAACGTAAACAGAACCGCAAGGGCCGCAGGCATCGCGGTATTCAAAAGCATGGGCTATTACCGCAAATCAATGGCGTCTCTGCAGCGCATTAAAAACTCCTTTGAAAAGGGCTGTACCAACATGGGTCTCAAAGTGATAGACCATAACTCGCCGTTCACTCTGGTACTCTTCAAATCTGAAAAAGAGAGAAACTATTTCCATGCGGGGCTTGAAAAGATTGGTATCTATACACTGAAGAACACGCACGAGGAATTTACCGGGTTCGAGGATCCATGCATTCGCATAGCAATGGGCACAAAAGAGCAGATGGTGGCTGCAAAAAATGCATTGGAAAAGCTGTCGAAAGCTTATAAAAAGGAATGACTGCATAATTCGTAATGCAGATCAATGCATTGTGCTACGGAAGAATTCAGTTGCTGTAATTGAACGTTACGTTGGTTCTTTGGGAATACCTAATGCCTACATAAGTTATCGACGTGTTGAAATTAACCGGATAAGGGTTCAAATTCTCAAAAGAGATCCTAACGGGCCCATAAGGTACGGCCTCCATAAATTTCTCGCCGTAATTAGCGTTAGGAGAAAAGCAGTTCGTTTGCAATGCCCTATACTGGAAACCATTCGTCGGCGTGCTAATAGCTATCGGAGACATATAATTACTGGTAGTATTTGGGTATATGCAAATCCCTACGTTACCTGCGCTAGAAGAAACGTTGTTTATTGCAATTATCAAATAGCCGAAATATGGCAGGTAAAGCGTAATATTGTAGATACCTGCAATAGTATAATTGTTGTAGAATCCATTCGTCTGGTTATAAAATACGTAATTGTATGAATATCCCGGCACGCTAAAAGTACGATTATTGTAAAACTGCTTTACATAGGGGTTTGAGATGTTGTGTTCTACGCCATTGTATTGCTCTTGAAACTCCGAGTAATTCAATTTAATACCATAATAACTGTAGTTTAAGGAGTTGTAGCTTTGGCTTAGGTCTGAGAATTTTGCATAAATAGCGTTATATGAACTACTGTTCTGCGTGCTCCGTATGTGGTCGGAACCACTTACAGCTTCATAAGCGGTTATAAAGAGCAGTACTATTATAAACACACCAAGGACAACCACTAAATTCTTGTATGTGTTTGGATTCTGGCCTGCCTTTGTTTTTTTATATGCCATAGACGTACCAGCGGAAAAACCATCGGTCTCAATTTTATGCATTTTCCTAATCGGAGTTTCAATGGGAAATTATAAATAAGTGAGGTATTTATTAGTCGCACGAAAACGGGTTTTTAAACAAGGCTGCAAAAACCGAAAATGTTTTAAATGTAGCATGTAACGCTTATACCTGTAAGAGGTGCCTGTATGGACTTGAAAAAAGAACCGTGGTATGGGATTGCGATTGTGATTGGGATATCGATTGTCGGCATAATGATGCTTAGTGCATTGGCTTTCGCAGGGCACGTGCCTTTCAAGTTCCAGGGCGGAAGCGCACACATCAATTTAAGCGCTTCGACTGGCAACACGATTTACGTTTCAACCAATGGCACCGATGCCGCAGGATGCGGTAGCATATCATCCCCGTGCGCATCATTGGTCTACGCGGTTTCTGTAGCGCCAAGCAATTCGGTTATAATCATGGCCCCTGGGAACTATACTTTCATGTTTCCTGCAGTAATAACCAAACCGTTGACCATAACATCAAACACGCGAAATTACAGGAACAGCGGGGTTTTCCTCATAGCTTCGGATCACATGGTCCTGCAGTCAGCTACCGATGCGGTAATACAACTGGGAGGCACAAGCAACATGACGGCAAATGCTGGGAGTGGGGTGGTAGGCTCAATAACCATAGAAGGGCTTAATTTCATAGGCGCCGGGATAGAAGTACCTGGTGTGGGTGCGGGAAACGTCAAGATACTCCGCAATAGTTTCACCCATCTTTTTGTTGAGGCAATAGGGTACCATGGAAATTCAAATCTGAAAGCTCCGTTGGGCGAAAATTTCACCATATCACATAATTTAATAGACAACATCACAGCGTTTCCCCAGTCAGGCATATTTCTGGACAACCTGCAAAATAGCACCATATCCTTCAATAAGATAGAAAATACGGCATATGCAGGCATAATCGATACCGCATTTTCACAGGGCGGCAATGCAAACAATAAGTTCATAGGAAACAAGATAGAAAATGTCCCGAATCAGGGTATGCAGATAGCATTCGGTTCCAACATAATGGTAAAAGACAACTACGTCAAGAATGCAGGTATGGCAGGCAACGTGATAGGAAAGGCATGCGCCATATGCCTGTACAATGCAAACCAAAACAACATAACGGTAGAATTTAACACCATGACCAAGAGCTATCAGGGCTTTGCGGTTGGGCAAGCAGCTTCTTCGATGGGCAACGGCATAAGGGTCGAATACAATAATATATTCAACAACGCTAATGCGGGAGCAGACAACAACGCCGTAAGCGGTGCGCTCAAAGCAACATATAACTGGTGGGGCTGTGCGCATGGGCCAAACACACATGGTTGCGGAAGTACGGTTGGCAATGTGGTATACCTACCGTTCCTTACAATGCCTGTGGCTCCGATGTTTCCCCATATGCCTAAACAACTAAACCAACTAAATTCACCGGACATGCATCATCATCACCAGGGATTCTATATGCAGCAGTATCTGCATCATGGTTTCAACTAATCCGGCAATTATAGCAATACCGCAACCCGATTGCCGTTATTGGCAGGCATAGCTTATGTTAGTCATAAGTTTCGATTTCCCGAAAGCAGTGCTGCTACATGTTTCGGATAACTTTACGGTAAACGGAGCAAGCCCAAAATAACTTAGGGCTTGTTGGTTCGGGAAACGTCTTCCGCATTACAAATCAGGTTTCCATTCCGCACACGCCTTATTGTACCTTTCCATGGTGTCGATGGGATACCAGATTTGATCCGATACGAATGCGCACAGCCTTCCTGTTTTTGACATCGGTGCAAAAAACTCCCTCTCCATGGAGAAGACCTCCTTTTGCGGCAAGGCTTTTACGGCATCGCCCCTCAAAAGGTAGATGCCCAGGTTTATCAGCTTGCTTTCAGCCTCTTTCGGATCGGGTTTTTCCACGAAATTTTTAATGAGGTTGTTCTCCACGCTCACGACCCCGTAGCCTGTTACGTCATCCATGCTTTTTACCGCTATGGTGGCCATAGCGCCATTGGTCTCGTGCAATGCGTACATGGCTTCCAAATCTATGTCGAAAATATTATCGCCGTTCGCCACCAATACGCTCTCACCATCTTCAAGAGCTATATTTCCGGCCAAAGCCTTCCTTACTGCCCCGCCCGTACCAAGCAGTTTATCCTCTATGCTGTATTTTATGCTGGAGCCAAACGATCTGCCATCGCCAAAATGCGTGGTAAACATATCCGCTTTGTAGCCTATCGCCATGGTGATATCCGTTATTCCGTTCTTGACGAGCTCAGCGACCACTTTGTCGATTACGGGTATGCCATTGACCCTAACCAGGGGTTTGGGCGTTTCGTAAGTAAGAGGTCTCAATCTGGTTCCTTCGCCGCCGCACATAACGACTGCTTTTCTGACGTTGTCTGTGTTTTTCATGATGGTCTCCCGATATCCTATGTGCAATAAACTGTGCGGTTTTAGTGGCTGTGCCTACTCCTATTTGCTATATCTTCGAAATAAAGGCTGTCAATGGAATAGGAACCAAGGGCCAAAAGGCCCGGTTTTTCATTTTCCGAAACGGTTATTACAGTTACAGAAGCGTTGCCTACCTTTATCCCCTTGCCGTTAAATTCAACAAGTCCGAGAATGCTGCATGCGAGCACGGATATGGGGCTTTCATGCGTAGCTACCAACGTGTTGCCCTCTTTTGGCACAGCGTCGATGAAAGATAAAGTTCTTTCCGCCATATCCTGAAAGCTTTCTACACCTAGGGAATATTCGCGCTTCCTGAGCATCGGTATTATCCAATTTCCATTGTGCGCCTGCTTTCCCTCCATCTCACCCATGCCGCGCTCCCGCAGCCTTTCGTCGACTTTGGGCTCAATGCCTCTTCCCTCGAGCAATATTTCTGCGGTTTGCCTTGCCCTGAGCACCGGGCTCGAATAAGCCCTGTCAAACATTATGCCCTGCAGCTGCTCAGCTGTGGCACTTACCTGGCTCCTGCCGTTTTCCGTCAGCGGATACCCGTCGTAATCCGACGAGAGCACGTCATTCTTATTGGTTTCAGCTTCCCCATGCCGTACAAAAAATACGTTTCCCATAAAAACACCTGAGCATGTTATTTTTCGTTTTTATCCCTGCTTCCGAAGAATGCGAGCTTATTCACAAAATTCAAACCGTTCCAATAGCGTTCCTCTTTGTTGTAATCGCCCCGCATGTTATACCCGCGTTTTTCCCAGAATCCCGGCTTGTCCTCTTTCATAACCTCTATTCCGTCGAGCCATTTGGTGCTTTTCCAGAAATAAAGAGTAGGTATGAAAGCCCTGACCGGGCCTCCGTGCTCATTTTCCAGAGGTTGCCCGTTGAATCTGAAGGCAACCATGCACTCGTCGTTTACGTAGTCCATCGGGACGTTGGCAGAGTATCCGACATATGAGGAGCGCAGCATAAGAAACGACCCTTTCGGCTTTGCCCGGCTTAGCAGGTATTTGAGCGAAATGCCCTCCCATTCATCCCCGAGCCTGGACCATCTCGTAACGCAGTGGATGTCTACTATCTTTTTCGACATTGGCATCTTCATCAGCTCCTCCCAACTGAACTCGAACTCGTTTTCCACCTCGCCGTAAATCCTTAGCTTATAAGAGCTTATGTCAATATCTGGAGTACTGCTTGCGCTAAGCACCGGAAACGTCTTAGTGACTATCTGGCCGTGCGGTACCTTTCCCATAACTACACATTATAATTTCGCAACCAAGCTATAAAAAGCTCATTTCTTTTTTGGTTTGAGCAAGATCTTGAAAAGCGCACCGCTTATCAACTGTAGAGCGCCTCCTATTTCCAGAGGGAGCGGAAGCGCATAATCCATAAGGTACCCGCTGGCACCGGAGCTAAGCTGTGACGCCCTTGTCGCGACGCCCTGCACGCTCGTTGCCGTGCCGTAATCTTCGCTGTTTATGCCCTTCACAGTTATCGTGGTCCTGTTTGGGCTTCCCGAGCCTGCAATGAATGCCCTGATTATGTATATGATTCCGGCTATCGGAAATGCCGGCGACAGGGCGAGCGCTATGAGCAATATGCCGTTGAGCGACCTGGTTCCTGCAGCCATATTAAGCACACCCGCTTTGCCTGCAATCCTGGAAGCGTAATAAGCCCCCAGGGCGGTAGCCACATACGATATCGCAAATACTGTGCTTATCTCGGCATTCGTAGCTTTAAACAGAAGGTTGAACCATAGGGGCAGCAACGGTATAGCCAATCCTATCCCTGCGCCTCCCAACGCATTTGCGGCGATGATTTTTGCTATATACCTCCAGCTTTCTCCCTTCATCATTCTTGTGGTCTTCTTGGGCCTTGCAGGCTCTTTAAGGAACACGAGGAACGCAACGGAAAACGCGAGCATTACCGCAGCGATAAGGAAAAGATACCTGTATGCATAAAGCACACCAGTGTATGCGCTCAGCAGCCCGACTCCGCCAAACATCACGCTTCCGGCAATGGAGAATGTCGCAGCAACTATGTTCAGCTTCGAGAACCTTTTTACGCGCTCTTTTTCGTCGCCGTAAACGCTTGCTATATACGCGCTCGAGCCTGGTGAGAATGCGCCGCGCATCCCTCCGGAACCAGTGCTTATGCCTGCTATTATCATACCCGCCATTATGAGCAATATGTTCGAGGTCAACGCTATGATGAAAGCCCCCGCCATCGTGAATGCTTCTGAAATGACAAGCTCGTATTTGTACCCTTTCCTATCGCCGAGAGCTCCAAGCCCGAGCATAAGGAACAGCGCGAAAAGCATGGTCAGCGCTGCTACAAGGCCTATGTATATTATGCTGACACCGAGCGCATGCAGGTAGAGCGAGAACGAGAGCGTCATATAAATTAACGCCATGCTTCTGAGCGCCCTGGAATAGATGAGGAACCTGAAGCTCTCCTTTCCGCTATCCGTTTCCGCTTCCATCAAACGCCCTTTGAAACAATAACCAACCCTGCAATCTTACGCGCCAGCTCCTGCACTTTTATCATGCCGTTTCTGCCCGGTGACATGCTGCTGCTGTTCAAATCTGTTCTCTCTGCCCCTGGCAAAGGAGAATATGCCAGCTATTATGAGCATAACCATAAGGGCCACGAACGCAACATGCATGCCTGCGACAAAACCTTTGCTTATGCCGCCTATCACCTTCGATGTGCCGGCGAATATCTCGAATGCCAGATATCTTGGCACCGCAGACGCCGCAGCCACAAAAGCTATTATGAAGCTGCCTATGAGGCCTAAGCTGCTGAAAAGCCTCAGGGTGCCGGATGCCGCGCCCCTGAGCTCTCCTGCAACGTTTGCCATGACTGCGCTGTTGTTCGCCGGCCAAAACATCGCTCCCCCGAAACCGGTTATTATCGTGCCTATAACCACATAATACACAGGGGTAGAGACCCCCAAGACGAGGATATAGAAGATCACACCGAGAACCATGAACATTATCCCGGCAGTGGCTATCGGCCTTGCGCCGTATTTGTCCGAGTACTTCCCCATGTAAGGTGCCAATATCCCGCTTACAACATAGCCCGGGAACAGCACAAGCGAGGCGTCAAGAGGAGAGAAACCCCTGACGCCCTGCAGGTACATTATGAGAAGGAAAGTGACCCCCATGAAGCCCAACCCCTGGAAAAGCGAAGCCATGAGCGAGTTCCTGAAAATCCTGTTCCTGAACATGCTGAAATTTATCGTTGGCATCTTTACCTTTTTGTCTATGATTACGAATGCCGCTGCAGCTATAATGCCGACCATGGCTATGATTACGTTAATGCCGCTTAATCCCACCGACGCATAGTCTATCCCGGCATAAGCAAGCAACGCTATGGCCGCACCGAGCGCTACCATCCCGGGTATGTCGAGCTTGTCCTTGCTTCTGTTGTTGTCCTTGACATAACGTAGCCCGAGCACCACTGCGACTATCCCTATTGGAACGTTTATGAAGAATATGTACCTGTAGCCTATGAACGTGGTTATCACGCCTCCAAGTAGTATCCCAAGCAGCGCACCTATGTTCCAGCTAAGCCCGGTAAAGCCGTAAGCCCTTCCTATCTTGTGCCTTTCGAACGTGTCCGCTATTATGGCGCTGCTGTTGGATGCGATCAAGGCTCCGCCTATCGCCTGAACAGCCCTGAATGCTATGAGGCTGACGTCGGTAGGTGCTATGCCGCAGAGGAACGAGGCAATAGTAAATATGATAAATCCTAAGTTGAACATCCTGCCCCTGCCGTATATGTCACCTATCCTTCCAAACTGCGTGGAGAATACCGCAACCACAATCATGTAGATTATTATTACCCATATTATCGTGGATATGGTGGAATGCAAAGCCTGGGTCATCGCCGGGAATGCCAAAAGGACTATCGTAGAGTCTATCGAAGCCATCAGGGTTCCTATCACTATAACCGCGAGTATTGTGTTCTCTTTTGACAGTTTCATGAATAACACGCAAAATTAGTTTAAATCTAAACGTCATGTTATTTAAACATTCTAACTTTGGACGTTTATCGACATTCCTTTTTTATGCCTCTTGCCGGAATTAAGGTATAGCAACGGCAGCATAAGTATCGCCAGCATGGCGAAAATTACCATATACCACATCGCAGTGCCTATGCCAACAAACCCCAAAAACAGGGTCATTATGCCTATGCCTGCGGCACCGCCGAATATTTGTCCCACTCCCCAGGTGAACGCGTTGGATCCGTTTGCAACTTTGTCTGGGACCAACTGATTGACATAGCCCAGTATCACGGCAAAACCGTTGAAAGTCACGAAAATAAAAATGGAATAGAATATCACGGAAAGCACTATCATGTTGCTGAAGTAGAGGAATAGGATAAAGGTTATGGCTGAAACAAAAGAGGTCATAATTATCGTATAGCGCCCGCCTTTCTTGGAAGTCAGGTAACCGAAAGCCAGCTGGCCGAATATGGCAAACACAAAGCTTATTGTAAGTATGGATCCAACCAATAGCTCCGAATGGGTTACCGCCTTAAGGTATTCCGGCACAAAGGTGGTGGTGCCGGTCATGAACATTGCCCTTATAAATATCACGGCCACGAGCGGCGCTAGAACCTTCGCATACCCTGACTTGAAAATGCCTGCAGATTTATTGGGTTGATTTGCGCTGATTTTTTTAACCCTTCCATTCCTGATCTTATTCGCCTTTCCCACGCTTCTGTTAAACGGCATTAAGCCTACGTATAATATAGCTGCTGCCACAAGCAGTTCGGCGCTTATAATTCCTAAGGCTATCGACGCTCCCAAAGCGGTTATTAAGAATACCAGGATTATCGGCATGAGAGATCTTCCAAGGCTGCCCATGCTTCCGTTTATGCCCATCATCGAGGCCGCGTTTTCCTTATAACTGCTTTTGAGCACCGAAGCCCCTATCGGGTGATAGAACGCCGTGCCTGTCCCGAGAAGCAATACTCCTGCTATTATAAAGCCGAGCCTATAGCTGGCGTATGCAAACGAAGCCCCGAACGCCGCCATACCGATTCCGATAACAGCTATGCCTATGGCAATCATCATGCCCTCGTTGCCTGTCCTGTCTGTAAGCATGCCTATGGGAGTGCTCATTGCACCGTAGATTAACTGGTAAACTATCGCAAGGGAGCCCAACAGCACTAAGTTCAAACCAGGGATTAATGTATAATATGTTATGAGCAACGGGTATACTAGGAACACGCTGTCGTTGGAAAAATGTCCGAACGACGTAAACACTAGAGACCTGAACCTTTTGTTCAATCTACCACTGATTTATATTCCGTATTATATTTGCATGTAAAAATAAATAAGATTGCAGAAGCAAAAGTGAAATGCCAACATCCTTTTTAGGGAAGGTGCCTGCCCGTAAAGCATAAAACTTAATAACAGGTTTGATAATTATAAACGATTGTATGCAGTTGTATGTGGCTATTTTTGATGCGAATGGGGTGCTCTTAAATCCAGAACCATACAAGAAATACCTTATGGGCAAGGAGCAGAAGCTGTTCAGAAAAAACGGCATAAAACTCACATCAGCGCAAATCAGCACCGCATGGAAAAGCGTATCAAAAGGCATGGGTTTCGGCCCTGGCGCGCTGCTTGGGGTAAGGCTCAGGTTCTTCGAAAAGCTCGGAATACCAAAGGACATTCTTCCGGAATATGAGAAAATAGACAGGGAAGCGTTCAGGCACTACGGGCTTATGGAGCCCACGGAACGCAATGTCCTGCGCAAGATAAAGACGCTCGGCTTATACCTCACAGTGCTTACCGATACGGTCCACACGACAACAGATAAAAGGCTAATGCTCGACAGCGCGGGGCTCGGAGGCATGTTCGATGGCATTTTCGTGCCTAACGATACTGGCCACAGGAAGCCTGATCCAGAAGCTTATAAAGCAGTGCTGGAAAGCTTCAAGGCGGAACCGGAAAACGCGATTTTCATAAGTCATGAAAAGGACGAGATAGACGGTGCGAAGCTTCTCGGGATAAAAACCATATCGTACAGGGAACGCATAAAATCAGCAGACTACATCGCGGAAAGCTTTGACGATATATTCCACATAATAAAGGACTTAAAGAGGCAACAATAAGGTTGCATTATTAAAGGTTTAACGCTATTGTTAATGGGGATAAAAAGTAATGGTAAACAGGTGCTATGATGGAATACAATGTCGTTGGAGGGTCGATGCAGATAGTAAACGTCAAGTTAAGTTCAGGAGAGAAATTCTACGTTGATGCGGGAAAGATAGTGAGCAAAAGCGACAACGTTACGTTAAATTCAAAATTTGCCGGAGGCGGCGGCTTGATAAAGGGCATTATGATGACTACAGCCGGTACGTCTGCGTTCCTGACAGAGTGTACAGCGGAAGGCTCTGAAGGGGTTGTTGCGCTTGCGGGCGTGATACCTGGAAAAGTCAAGACTATGGAGCTCAAGGAGGGCGAATCGATGATGGTGGAGCATTTCGCGTTCCTCGGAACCAATGATGCATCCAAACTTCAAGTAAAATCTTCATGGAGGGGCATGTTCAGCGGAGCCGGATTATTTTTGGAGCAATTTGACGGACCGTGCACACTGTTCCTGCATTTATGCGGCGATCTGATAGAATACGACCTGCAAGAGGGTTCAACGATATCTGTAGACCCAGGGCATATAGCTGCGTTCAGCGCATCTACGATGCCACAGCTTACCACAGTGGGAAGCATAAAGACAATGATGTTCTCAGGAGAGGGCATATACATGGCGAAGTTCGCCGGCCCTGCGAAGATATATCTCCATAGCGTTTCGAGGTTTAGATTGCAGATGGCAGTCGGCGGCCCCAGGAGGTAAAAATTACAATTAAAATCGTTTGACTGATTACATGGCAATACAACAACTTTACGTATACAAAAGCACCCAGGGCATGCATGGAAACTCAGCCCTTGCAATAATCATAGGCTTGATAGTTGCGGTGTTATTCTTCGCTGCGGGCTACTACGCGACGCTAAGCTTGGCCACAGGGGCAGCACTGTTCGTGGTAGCGCTGATAGTATATCTCCTGATAAGCGTGAAAGTGTTGCAGGAGTGGAAAAGGGCCCCGATACTTACGCTGGGAAAATACAAAGGCACGTACGGCCCTGGATTATTTTTCATAATACCGCTTATACAGAGCATGCCGTATAAATTCGACCTGAGGACATTTTCAACGGTCTTTTCCGCGGAAAAAACGCTTACGCAGGACAATGTCGGTGTCGATGTTGAAGCTATCATGTTCACCAGGATAGAAAACCCGGAGAATACCGCATTGCAGGTAAATGACGTAGACCAGTCTGTCTCTCTGGCGGCGCAGACCGCCCTAAGGGACGTCATAGGCAAGGTAAGCCTAAGCCAGATGATTGTGGGAAGGAACGAGATAGCCGCAAGCGTGAAGGTGCTGATAGATCAGAGAGTCACTCCATGGGGAGTAAATGTGATATCTGTTGAAATAAGGGATGTCAAGATACCTGATGATCTTCAGGACGCAATGGCCAAGGTAGCAGTAGCTTCTAGGGAACGTGACGCAAGGGTCATACTAGCCGAATCCGAAAAGCTCGCGGCAGTTAACATGGTTGCTGCGGCGCAAACATACAATTCAAACATATATGCAATGCAGCTTAGGGCATTGAACATGCTTTACGAAATAGGCATAAGCGGCAAAAACCACCTGATATTCATACCGACGGAATCGCGCGGACTCGGCATACCCACTCCAATAGGCGTTTTGGGTATAGACAAGCTCGTGGGACTAGGGGACACTGGCAATATCGAAGGACAGAAACAGGAACAGAAGAAAGAGCCAACACAAGAAACCCCAACAATGCAGAATGCGCAGCAGGCATCACAGAAAAAGCCCCAAAGCGATGCACAATCCCAAAAACCCAAAAAACAGAAGCAACAGCCATCGCAGCAATCTAATGCGGTGCCGCCAGAAGAAGCAACCCCACAGGGGAATTCGGACGATGACAGCTCTAACGATGCGTTCAAGATTTGAGCCTTACCATATGAAGCCCTTGTCTGAGCAGTCCATCTCAGCGCCGCAATTCGGGCATTTCAGATGGCACGCCTGCATCTTGAGCATCGCATGGCCGCATACGAGGCAAAAATACTGTTCTGCTTCTATGCCTGTTTTTATCTGCATACAACATCAACGTACAAAAGTAATAAAATACCTAAATAGATAAAATTTTTGCAAAACTTCTTGTAAATTTGTAAAAAACGTTTTTTTGGTGAAACTATGGAAAAATCTGAAAAATTGAAGATACTGGCATTTGCAGGCAGCTTGAGGAAGGAATCGTACAACAAAGCCCTGATAAAAGCCGCAAAGGAACTCGCACCGGAAGATGCAGAAGTTGAGATATTTGATCTTGATGGAATACCATTATACAACCAGGACGAAGAGGCTCAAATGCCCGATCACGTGAAGCTATTCAAACAAAAGATAAAGAGCGCGGATGCGGTGCTGATCGCAACGCCCGAATACAACAGGTCCATACCTGGAGTATTGAAAAACGCAATAGATTGGGCGTCCAGGCCATACGGCGACAATTCATTTGACGACAAGCCCGTTGCGGCCTTTGGCGCCACAGGGGGCTCGTTGGTTGGTACATCAGCGGCGCAGATACATCTGCGGCAGATATTTTCATTCCTCAACGCGCATCCTCTAGAAAGGCCGCTGCTCTTCATAGCCGGGGCGTCTGAAAAAATAGAAAACGGCGACGTAGTGGACGAGGAGACGCGCGATTTAATAAGGAGCATGATGCAAGCATTAACGGAATGGACAAGAAGGCTTGAAAGCGGAAAACAGAAAAAATAGGTATGGCTGCGGGTTTAAGCGTGCAGAGAATACTGCCGTGGTTGAATGGAGAAGAAATTTGACGGTGGCATAGGGATAGACCTGGATGACACGATAGCTGGTTCAAGTAAGCAAGCATTAAAAAGGATCAACGAGCTTTACGGGCTGCATGCAAAGATGAAGGACTGGAAGCAATTCAAGATATCTGCATGTTTTCCGGTGACCGAGCAGCAGGCAGCAAAAGTGTTTAGCGAAATCTGGAGCGAGCCGGAAAAGATAAAATTGGTAGATAAAAATATACCAAATATAATAGCACGGCTTTCTTCAAGGCACAGGGTTTACCTGCTTACAGCAACACTCGGCGCGCGCAATTTTTACGAGTCATGGCTTGAGGATCACGGCATAAGTTTTGACGGTATGATAAAAGTGCAGAAATCTGTAGAAAAGATAGTCGTGGGGAACAGCCACGGCTTGGACTATTATATAGACGATCACGAGCTCGTAGCCAAAAGTGTCGCCGAAGCCGGGAAGAAGGCAATACTCATAGAAAAACCCTGGAATGCAAAATTTGCTGAATCTGTTAATGACGAGAACATAAAGGTTGTGCACTCCTGGCATGAAATAGACATGTTTTTCAGCAATCTGGATAAAGACATCTAATCAAATGAATAATCAAAGTCGGGCAACATTGCTGTTTGCGCTCTTATGTCTTTCATTACCGAAAAACAGCCTGCGCCTCTTGTGTTTTATCTTGAAAGTGCCGATGCCGAAATTCTCCACTATTTTTTTATAATGTTTCATAGCCAACAGGATGACAAAAAGCAACGCAGCTATAAATATCTCAGCAGTTATCGCATAATTGCTTACCCGTATTATGAATCCGGCGTAATCCACTTTACGCAGCAGCAGGAAAGAGCCGAAAGCCACAAGAAAGTCCAAGGCGACAGACCCGTACGCTAACGCTTCAAGGTATCTTTCAATCTTCTTGAACCTTTCAACTTCGCTGTAGTACATGCTGGCGCCTGTCTTAATTCTTTGCGCATGTTTAAAAGGCGCGTGTACAACAGGCGTTTAGCGGAACTCCTGGTGCACAGGCTCCCATTTCAATTAAAATAACGTCGAAAACATTGTTGAAGTGGTGTCTACCTTCAACCTCTTCTAATAACGCAGCTCATACAGTGGGCGCCGCCATAGCCTCCGGTAAGATTGGAAAAGCCCAATTTTACCGCATCAATATCATGTTCGTTCATTTCCCTATTGTCCGGAAACATGTATCTTTTTTTGGAATATTCCCTCTTCAATTCAGCGTATATGCTGTAATACTCCTTCCTCGAATCTGAAAGGGACTTGAATGCCCTTACCACGGATTTTGCAGTAGTGCTGCAATCTATGGCCAATATGTGCCTATCCCTTACGCACAGAAAATTGGAACCGAAGGAAGCCTGCTCAAGCATGGATAAGCCTATCAGGTCAAAACCCTTGCTTGTTATATACTCATAAAGGTTGGTCCTTTCTTTGGTTGCCTCGTATCCTATGCCATGCTTCACATATACCGTAGTGCGCGCCAGTTTCAGCAGGTCTGTCTGCCCTACTGCTATTCCGTCCCCTGCGATATTGAAATATGTATCGAGATGCATGTCCAGCATCGGATCAAAACCGTTGAGCATGAGGGGGTGCCTAGGCTGTTCCACGATTGCTATCTCTTCGAAACCATCCATCTTGCCGATCAGCGACATCGCCCCTTTAACTGATGTTCTATCCCCGACGCCGATGAGGGCAAATTTTCCGGCAGGCATAAAATCGCCTCCTTCCAATGTGGAGCCATTATAATCTGGCCTCACATATTTTATCCCTAGCGAATCGAATAGCAGGGAAGTTATCTTTGTTTCAGATCTGCGCCGCGCCTTTGACATATTCCCAAGAAAAAGGCCATTTGGCGAAGTGACCTGCTGGTCCCTCATGAAATACAGGTTCGCAAGCGGCTCCCTCACTACGAAATCAAGCCTGTTTCCCGAGAGCCTTGCTTCCGGATGCAGCTCAGCCATCAGCAAAAGATCTTCGGCTGAATATCCGCTTATGTAATCGAGAAGCTGTTTTTTGTAAGCCGCAGAGCCTTTTCCTGAATATATTACAGAGCTAATGGCAAGCTTCTCCAGATTTCTGCGTACAGAGCTTTTCGAGCTATTTGATTTTATGGCTTCGTGGAGCATGTATACGCGTACGCCGCTGTCTTTAAGGGCGCTTGAAAAAGCATCGTGCTCTTTCAAGGCTTTCTCCCTGTCGAACGGCCTTTCGTAAAGCTCTGCCTTCGGAGTCATGATCCCGAAAAAAGTCTCAAAGGACGGTCTGTGCAGCGCTACGCTTCTAAGCTTTTCCCATTCCGCTCCTGCAAACGCTTCCATATAAATCAAACCAGTACAATTCGCGTATTTACGCTATATCACTATTCCAAACACCGTTTTCATTACGAGACCTATGAGCGTGGTAACTAACGCGGCTCCGAGTGAAACAGCAAGCATTTCCATCACCCTTGTCTTTATGCTTGTGTCGCTTATTATCGCTATCAGCGTTGACGCTAAGGAAAGCACTATGACTACAGATACAACGGCTTCCAATATCCCGGTATAGCCCGATGCCCCGAGCATAAACGGATATGTAGCTACAAGTGCGCCAAGGAAATAAAATATCCCAGTATAATAAGCCTCCTTGGATGGCTTTGTGATTATGCTCATTTTTCTTTCAAGGGATTTTTCAACCACTTTTTCGGATTTAGACGATAAATAAGCGCCTGCAGCCATGGAGAGTGTGCCGGATATGCCAACTATTATGCCGCTTATGGCCACTATTGCGCCGGAAGTGGCAATGGTTGCAATCCCTGCCACAACCGCAAGTATCTCAACCAATCCGTCATTCATGCCGAACACTATTGAACGGGTGTAGTTCAACTTGGATTCGTGCTTCTGCGTTTCCTCAAGCAGCAGCCTTTCGTGACTCTCTTCGTCTATTATTATACCTCTGACTTTTGCGAGTTCTTTGGCGCCTAAACCTCTCTTGTCCACGAGCTCCTTATACGCGTTCAATCCGTTTGCCTCGTTCCTTTCCAAAAGCTTGGTTATGAACGCGACCCCGAGAATCTTTCTGACTAATGGATATATAATAAGCCTCATCCTTGATCTAAAGGGTATGCGCACATTTTCCATGTGTTTTTCTCCAAGCAGCGATGCCCATATCTCTGCGTGCCTGAACTCCGTTTCCTTGAGTTTTTTAACAAGGTTTTTTAAAATCTTGTCCTTTTCCTTATGCTCTATGCTCCTGTAGAGTTCGAAGTCAGAGAGCTCGTCTTCTAGAAACCTCCTTTCTATCATTTTTTTATTGCCCAACATTCCACCGTAATTCCTGTTAACGCAGTATAAATGCCAAATCGCCCTAGCGCATTATTATAATTGTTGGACAAAAATAATAAATAGCGCATTTGAACAGCTTATACTTGAAAATGGTGCTTTTGTGGATGTTGAAACAAAAATCGACGTGATAAAGAGCTTTGCGGCCGAGATACTTACGGAACAGGAGCTGCGCGAGCTGCTCCAGACCAATGAACACCCGTTGGCATACGACGGTTTCGAGCCTTCGGGCCTTGCGCACATACCGTTCGGGCTTTACAGATCCAAGAACATAAAGAAATTGTTAAGCGTAGGGATAAGATTCAACATATACATAGCGGACTACTTCGCGTACGTGAACAAGAAAATGGGCGGTGACCTCGACCATATAAGGGAGGTCGGAAAGTATTTCATAGAGGTATGGAAGGCCGCAGGAATAGACGAATCGAAGGTAAAGATAGTGTGGTCAAAAGATCTAATGAATGATTTTGCATATTGGGAGACATTCATGAAGGTAGGGCGCATGATGTCGCTTGATAGGGTGAAGCGCGCGATAACGATAATGGGCAGGAAGGAGGGCGACTCCCTGGAAGCCGGACAGCTTTTTTATCCGCCGATGCAGGTTACGGATGTTATAATGATGGGCATTGACATATGCCAGCTGGGCATGGACCAGAGAAAGGCCAACGTTCTGGCGAGGGAGGTTACAAAAAAGATGGGCCTAAAGGTCCCGGTAGCAGTGCATCATCCATACATACTTGGACTTCAGGGCTCCCCGAAGGACGTGAAAGATATGGATCCCGACCAAGGTTTTGAATACAAGATGTCGAAGTCGAACCCAAAAAGCACCATATTGGTCCATGATTCCGAGGACACAATAAAGCAGAAGATAAATTCAGCATACTGCCCCGAACGCGTTGTGGAAGGCAATCCGGTATTCGATTTTCTAGACAAGATAATAATAGACGACGTGCACGCCCCTATAACCATAGAAAGGCCGCAGAAGTTCGGGGGAGACATAGAAGCCTCAAGCTATGCCAACCTTGTTTTGCTATATTCCGACGGGAAAATACACCCGGTTGACATGAAGGCATATGTAGCAAAGGAGCTCGAGCGCATGATAAAGCCGATAAGAGAGCATTTCGAAAAGGATAAAACCGCAAAAGAGCTCTACGAAAAGGTTAAATCTTACCAGATAACCAGATAACCTTATAATCCAGGTGCAATTATGCTAGTGTCGATAGGTTCTAGAAACATGGTAAAGATAAACGCTGCCAAAAAAGCCCTGAAAATGGCCGGCCTCGATGCGGAAGTCGTTTCGGTGGAAGTAGCTTCCGGCGTTAAATCGCAGCCGATGAGCAACGAGGAAGGCATCACGGGTGCGATAAACCGTGCCACGAATTCAATGAAAAAAACTAGGGCCGAGCTCGGTATAGGCATGGAAGGAACGGTCCAAGAAAGCGAGTATGGGATGTTTCTAACCGGCTGGACCGCTGTTGTTGACATTAATGGGAGGTTCGGCTTGGGCAGCAGCGGAAGCATACTTCTGCCGGAGAAAATAGCCAAGAGGCTCAGAGAGGGCGAAGAGCTCGGCAATGTCATAGACGAGATTGAGGGTAAGCATGACATAAAAAGGGGCTCTGGCACGATAGGGATTCTTTCTAAGGGTACTGTCAACAGGGAAGAGGAATTCACCACCGCGGCGCTGTTGGCCCTTGCGCGGATTGTAAGCAGCGAATATTACGAATAATCAGACATATTTCGACAACTGGTTTTTTGCGATCTCTACGAGCTTTTCCGCATAGCTTCGTTCCAAATCCTCTACTGCGCTATTTATTATTGCGTCGTTAGGCCTTTTTTTCTGTACTTCCCTTAAAAGTTCAAGCAATCCGTAATGTTCTTTTATCGCAGAAACATTCACTGATAACTTTCCAAGGTCCTTTTCCAGTTCTCTGCTTAAGCGCCTAATCTCGGTTATTGTAGCATCAGGCTTTATGTTTTCTATTTCACTGTCGATTTTTTTGAGTACTGCTCTAAAATCGTTAACCCTGAGTAAAGAAAAATCTTCGAATGTCTTCTGATTATTATTGCGCATCTCTGCAGGTTTCTTGCGTTTTGTCAAAGCTAACCCCTCTTAAGCCTGCTCAACTGGTCGGTTTTGGGCAAGTAATGTGTTCTGTTAAGCTCGAATTTTATCTCTTCCATTACTCTTTTTACAACTTTTGCGGTTTCTTCGGAAAGCGATGAGAGTTCGAAATCCGCGCTTCCATTTTCAATGTTTTTTAAACTGTCAACTATTATCTCCTCGAAATATGCCTCATCTAACAGTTTCAATTTCGAGTTTTCCCATAATCTTTGCGTGTTTTCAACGGATTCGCAATAATCAGAATACCCATGCTTTTTTTTGTATTCCGATATTGCATCAGTAAGTATCGATAAACCGTTATCTATACTCTTTTGTGCCAATACACATACGCGATCCAAGAGGCTTCCAGTGGGCCTTTCATTATCGGAATCAGCGATGCATTCTTCTGCGTATGACATTATCGCCTGCGGCACAACCTCCTTTGTCAAGTAGTGTTTAACGTCAGGGAAATTCATTCTCCCTATTGTCGGAGTTATATACTCCACTTGCCCCTTTTTATCAGCGTTTCTTAATGCCATTATATTCACGACGGTTTTTTTATGGAGATATGTATAAAAGTTAATTTCAATAATATTTATACTTTTACTTGAAATGCAGAACAGGACGGGCAGCAAATGCCAACTGTGTGCGATAAAATGCCTGAAGAATATATCTCGGAAGTGCTCTCTTTTTACTATACCGAGCATTGGTGGGAATTCGACGAACCGTCAAGGATTGCAAGATTAACATCAGTAAAGTCAAAGCTCAAAGTATGGCGCGAATCTTCAAAAGCGCTCAAGGCTGAAGCCTATGGCTCGCTTCGCGGAGATTCTGACCTGATTTTCTGGCTAATGTGCAAAGACCCGAAAGAGCTGTTAGAGGCAAAGCTGATGCTCGAAGAATCGCTTTCAGGACTTGCGCATTTTTCGCAGGGCTTATTGTCAGTTTATTCCGAAGCAGCTAAAAAGAGGCAACAGGGCGGCGATTATTTCGTTGCCTACCCTATGAGCAAAACGCCGGATTGGTATCTATTAGACAAGGAGGAATCAAAAAGGATCGTGGCCGACCATGTCAGCATGGCAATAAACAGCAGGCATAACAATGGCATTATATCATACACTACAAAGTCATTCGGAATAGCGGATCATGAATTCGTGGTAATATACGAAATGCCCAGCTTATACGAATGGGTGAAAGTGACAGAGGAATTAAGATCTGCGACAGCGCGCAAATGGATAACAAGAGAAACCCCGATACTGACTGGGATAAGAATTTAGGTGGGATTTTGGATGGGATACTGCTCATGGCATACGGCACCCCTGACGGCATAAGCGATATAGAAAGGTATTATACCGAGATACTTAAGGGCAAAAAGCCGACTGCGTTGCAGTTGGAAAAGCTCAAGAAAAGGTATATGGCAATAAAGGGCGGTTCGCCGTTGCTGGAAATAACAAGAAGCCAAACCGAAAAATTGCAGGAAGCATTAAAGAAAAACGGTATAAATGCCAAAGTTTATTACGGGATGAAATATTCAAAGCCTTACATAAACGAAGCGGTCGACAAGGCAAAAGCCGATGGTATATCTAATCTTGTATGTTTGCCCTTAGCTCCTTTTTATACTGCGATTGGTACTGGAAGTTATTTCAACCAGGTATCGGAATCAGCGGAAAGGGCAGGATTTAAGGGGAAACTCCATTTCATAAAATCATGGTGCGATGAGCAGGGTCTTGCAGAGGCCTGGATCGAAAAGGTGTCAAAATTAGGGATAGACAAGGGCTGGGTGATGCTTTTCACTGCGCACAGCATGCCAACTAGCGATGCCGACGATCTCAGCATCTACAGAAGGCAGCTGATAAACACTGCTAATTCCGTGGAGAAGCACTTCGGGTGCAAATGGTCATTATGCTTCCAGAGCAAAGCCGATGCCCCTGGAAAATGGATCGGACCAGATGCCGCATGGCAGATAAAAGAGCTATCAAAGGCCGGGATAAAAAGGCTCTGCATAATTCCAATAGGCTTCATATCGAACAATCTTGAAACTATGTACGATGTTGGCATTGAATTGTTGAGTCTCTGCAAAGAGCTTGGCATCGAAGCCAGAATATCCGAAATGCCGAACGATTCGGAAGGGATAATAAACGCACTATATTCCGTATCGGCAAAAGCGATACATCCACCAGAAGCATGAATCATTGCGGCATGCGCCTTGCCTTCACGATGTCGACTATCCTGACAAGGTTGGCCGGATCCGTCTCCTTTAAGACGCCGTGAGAGAGGTTAAAAACAAATTTTCTTATTCCTGAAACATTGTCAAGCAATTCGTTTACCTCTTTTTCCATGATGCTGCCGCCAGCACGCGCAATCTCAGGACTGAGATTTCCTTGGATCGAGAGCTTCCCGTCAAAATGCCTGTACGCTGCAGCTATGTCGGTATTTGAGTCAACGCTAAGCGAATCGCAGCCGGTTTCCGAAAAGATGTCTATCATGCCTTCGGTCCTTGCAGAGAAATAAATCTTAGGTATTTTACTGGGGAGTTCGTCAAATATGCGCTTGGTCGGTTCAAGTACAAAGTCGCGGTATTCCTGTTGCGTTAAATATCCTGCCCAGCTCTCAAAAAGCTGCACGACTTCCACTCCTGCATATATTTGGGCTCTCAGGTAGTTTTTGATTATCTTTTCCGCGCTTTCCATCGCATGCTTGAACTCTTTCGGATTTTCTGCCATAAACTTCCTGGATTTTTCAAATGTCCTTGAAGGTCTTCCCTCGATCAGGTAGCTGAACATGGTGAACGGCCCACCGGAAAAACCTATCAACGGAATTCCTTCCGGAAGCTTTTCAATCGAGTATCTTATATTCTCCAGCACATATGGCGCATCCCTTCCGCAATCGAATTTTGACAAGCTGTTCAATGCCTCCGTATCAGACACATCCAATGGCTTATCTGCGACAGGGCCTATGTTTTCCTCTATCCTTATCTCGTATCCCCTCGACTTTATCGGAACCATGATGTCCGAGTATAATACTGCTGCGTCAACTCCGAGTTTCTTTACAGGCAACACCGTTATATCGGAAGCTGTGACGGGATCATGTTGCACCTCGAATATGTCCCTTGTGCCCTTCAATTTCCTGTATTCGTTGAGGTATCTTCCGGCTTGGCGCATAAACCATACAGGGTGCCGCTCTATGTCGCTGCCCTTTAACGCTCTTAGCAGTAAACTCTCTTCCAATTCATCCACCTCTTGCCTGTGCTATTGCCTGTTCTATACTGTTTTCGCTGCAGAGCTCCGTCCTACTGAATACCATTTTAGCTTTTGCATAGGTCTTAGATCCGATGCAAACAGCTTTTATTCCTTTCACTTCATCGATAGAAATGTCAGATGATTCCACAAACGCATCAAGTTCTGCCGTACTGGGGAATACTATGGCGTCATAATCCGACGCATTAAATTTTTGCAGGCATCGGACAGCAGAATAAGCCTTTATCCTGACGTACATAAACCCGCTTGGTGTTTCAACGGTCCCTGTTGAACTTGATATCTCAACTACTGCGCCGTGTTCCATGCTTTGAAGCTTTTCAAAAATCCCTGAGATGCCTTCGGAACGTGGTGCGTAATATACTTGTACCTTGTTTTCCTCAAGTTCCTTTTTTGTCGCTTTGCCTGCCGCAAAAACCTTCGCTTTTGAAATCAAATCCTGTTTTAAACCTTGCTTTCTTAATTCTTCCATAAACAGGCGCACGGAATGCTTAGAGCCGAAAATAATGTATTCCGCATATCCGGCTAATGAAACAGCTTCCCTGATCGCGTCATAATCATCGTTGAATTTTATTGCCGGTAAAAATTTAACTTCCTTAATGCCTTTAAAGTGCAATTCCAGGCTGTTTTTGTCTTCTTCGGAGCACAATACTGCTATGTTATTGCCCGCCCTTCGCAACTATATCATCCCCGCCAATGCTGATTATTTTTGCCGCAAGATCCCTGCCCAAGTCACTGGCTTTATCTTTATCGCCTTTTATCTCAGCCTTTAGCTGTTTTTTCCCGTTTATATCGGAAAGAAAACCTATAACGTTCATGGTGCCGTCCTTTATCTCAGCAAGCGCCCCTATGGGTACATCGCAACCTATCCCGAAAACCCTGCCGAAAGCCCTCTCCGCAGTAACCTCAAGCTCCGCTTCGTTGTCGTTTATGCCTGAAAGGACGTTCCTCATCTCGCTATCGTTTAATCTGGAAGTTACAGCCAAGGCACCCTGCCCTATTGCTGGTACAATCACATCTGGACGAAGCACTTCTACATCGCGACTGTAACCCATGCGTTCCAGCCCTGCAGCCGCGAGAACTATTGCGTCTACAGAGCCGTCGTCAAGAGCTTTTAGCCTGGAATCCACGTTGCCGTGCAGTTCTTTAACCTCTACGTCTTTTATCATGTTTGCTATCTGGACTTTCCTCCTCATGCTGCTGGTGCCTATTACTTTATGGGTTTTGCCAGCATAACCTTTTCCCTTTACCAACACGTCAAAAGGGCTAGCTCTTTCAGGCACTGCCGCAATCACAATGCCATTTGGGAGCTCGTTCTTCAGGTCCTTCAGGCTGTGCACTGCAATGTCTATGTCTCCGTTCATCAGCGCCTCGTCTATCTCCTTTGTGTATATGTCCTTTTCCGTAGTCTTTACCGCAAAACGGTCTATCTTCTCGTTCAACGTCTTTATCCGCACAAGCTCGCATTTTAACCCTGAATTTGTTGCTTCAAGCTTTTTTGTCACTATGGATGTTTGTTTTAACGAAAGCAGACTGCCCCTAGTACCGACCCTGACAACATCCATAAAAACACTATTCGAATATATTATATTCTTCCATGAGCTTTTTCAGGTCTATGTGCTCGTCGACCATTACTGATTTTTCTATCTCCTTCTCGGTCACTTTTTCATATGCTTCCTTAAGCCTGTTTACACGTTCAATCACTTTCTCGAACAGCATATTCTTCATCTCGCCGCTCAGCATTGCACCACTGCGGTATCTTTCCGACACTTCTTCGGATTCCTTTTTGGTGAGGAAGTAGCTTTTCAGGTAAAAGAAAGCCATGTCAACATCCGGATTGCCTCCAAGCTTCCTGTGTTCCTCTATGCTGGCCTGGCCTCCGCTGAACGCGCTCATTATCTTGCGCTTTATCTCCTTTTCGCTTTCGAGCAGGAAAATGCCGTTATTCCTGGACTTCGACATTTTCTCGCCGTCTAGCCCTGGCATGAACACGGAATGAAGAGCAGCAGGTTTTATGTATCCGAATTTTCCGGCAAGGTCCCTGCATACGCGCATGTGGGAATCTTCGTCCGAGCCTATGGGCACGAGCACGTCCTCAAATCCCCGTGTCAAAGGATATATTATGTGAGCGGACTGCACTGCTGGGTAGAAATGCAGCCCTATGTTCTGGTCGGTGGTGTAACCATAGACCGCTTTTACCTCAGAGAGTGTAAGCCCCTTGGAAAGCTTTATGGCAAGGTTGTAAATATCGGTATATATGTGGTCTATTATAAACTTGGTTTTCGAGGGGTCGAACCCATAAGCTATCATCACTCTGGCAAGCATTAGAGAGTTCCTTATGCCTTCCTGCTGCGTCTTGACCTTGTTGGAGACATAGCTTTCGTCATCCGAAATAGGCATGAAAAGCTTTACGCCATGCTCTTTCTGGAAAAACAGGTTGGTATCGAAAACAGGTATGTGCCCCATATGTGGCATGCCGCTTGCGTTGAATCCTGAGACTATCGCGCATTTTTTGCCATCATTAAGATTTTTCATGAACCTGTCAAAATCCCTGTGCGAGTAGATGAGCCCGTTTCCGAACGTATAAAAGTCGGGTACATTATCCATGTTCGAAATCCTGCTAGCCCCGAACTTTTTTATAAGACGCACATTGTCAGCAGTTACACTGCTAATGCCCGATGCCGTATTGCTAGAATCCTCTTTCTTGTCAGCGTCATGCATCCGAATCACATTATTAATTATGTCTAATCAAGCTTTTAGCCATTCTCTATAAGCACAGCATGCCGCAATGTAAGAGCTAAATCATTGCTCCAACTAAAGTATATTGTAAATTTAAAACCGGGATTTTATGGAATGGGATCATTTTGATTATTCAAAGGTCAAGGAAATACAGGAAAGGTTCCTGCCCCAAAACGAAGTGGTCTCGTTTGTTGCTTTGAAGGATGGGGAAAGCCTGCTGGACGTAGGTGCAGGGGACGGCCATTACTCCTTGATGTTTGCGACTCCGAACCCAAATTCGAAGATAACCGCCATTGAGATAGGCTTGAATGGCGCAAAGAGGATAAAAGAGATGATTTCGCAATCGAAGCTCGGAAATATCAGGATATTAGAAGAAGACGCGTGCGTGAAAAGGGACTATTCAAACTACGATATTATATTCTTCTCCACGGTGTTTCACGACCTTGATTGCAGGGAGGAATTGGTCAGATCAATGTCTGAAACAATGCATGACGGAGCAAGGGTGGTATTTATAGAGTTTAAAAAAGATGCCGATGTAGGCCCTCCAGCACATATAAGGATTTCAGAGATAGAACTGAGGGATATAATGGAGCGGAACGGCTTCAATCTGGTGGATTCGAAGGGGATGGAGTTCCACTATATGCATAAATATATTATCAAACAGAAAAAATAACGGTGCATTTCTTGGGCGACTTAGACAGCATAATGAACGACATGGACGAAAGGAACGGTCCCAGAGCTTTGGAACCCGACTCAAGCCTGGAACAGATAACCGAATCCGCAACACCAGCAGGAAACAGTGGCAGCGATACTGCTAATCTTGATCTGGGCGGTGTCATGTCAATGGGGGAATACGGGCGTATAAGCTACGATAAGTTTGACGCTGTAGACCTAAGAGTAGCGAAGATAATAGACGCAGAAGTTCACCCGTCAACAAGGAAGCCGATGTACAAGCTCACCCTCGATTTGGGGGAACTGGGCAAAAGGACAATCGTTGCAGGGATAGGCGCGTTCTATGGCAGGGACGAGCTGATCGGGAAAAAGATAGTGATAGTGGCTAACCTAGCCCCAAGGACCATAGCCGGAATTGTTTCTGACGGGATGCTGCTTGCGGCAGAAGACGATTTGAATGTATCCCTTATCGTTCCGGACAAGGACGCTGAACCTGGGAGCAGAATACACTGACAAACTGCAGGTTTTAACATGGCAAGAAAAGTTTTGGATAATCCGAAGAGCGCCAGACATGACAAAACCCTCGCGGATTTCTATGAAGATATCGGAGGAGAGGTTCTGAAGGAGCCGCGGATAATCCAAATGCTTGGCGAAGAAGATGCCGCTTTCAAGAAAGCAGTTAAAAACAAGGAGGCCAGCGAGGAATTTTTCGAGGATCATTGCTATAGCATATTTTCCAAAATCTGCGATGAATTAGACATAAAAGGCACAACGTACGACAAAGACGCCTATCTCAAATTTATTGTGGAACGCACTCTGGACTTTTTAAACTATGTAAGGTTAAATGACACATTTAAGGAAATAGCTTTCGAGGCTGTGGCAAACGATCCAAAAGCAGAATTTTACGTAGACGGCAAAAAGCTGCTGCCGCCAGGACCCCATAAAAAGGGATATTCCGTAGGCGTAGTTCCAAAAAGGGAAGAAAAATAATATTCCATGACGTAATAGTATAAAAATGTGCGGTGTCACAGAATTATAGTTTCAAAGTCAAAAGTGGTTAACAAATGAACTACAACTCAATGCGGAAAAACAGGGCCAGCGCCGCATCCAGACTTGTCATTAACTTAATTCTTTTGGAATTCCTTCTTCTCATAATCCAGTTTATAACAGGGATGTGGATGAACTTGTTTGCTGTGTTCCCTTCCTCAGGTTCTCTATTCTCTATGTATGGTATGATGCAGGTAATGTTTTCCGTGCCAGAATTGATGGTGCACATGATGAATGGGATCCTCATCGGACTGATATCGATTATAATTTTTATGATATTTGCAATGCGTGGTGATTACAGGCTTTCATCCCTGAGCGCGATTGCGTCAGTATCGATATTCGCTGCTGGCATTAGCGGCCTTGAATTCATGTTTTCCGGCTTTAGCAACAATGTCTTCTCTTTCATCATGTCGATGGGATTCATTTTTACGGTGGTTGCTTATTCCTTGATTTTATATCTTTTTTCCGGAAGAACATGAATCATCGTCCAGCACCCTTTTTTATGCTCGCAACCTTTATTTCGAAGTTTAGGTCTTTGCCGGCTAATTGCGGGTTGAAGTCCACCTTGACGCTCTTTTCCCCTACGCTTATCACGGTGCCCTCGTGGCCGTCCTCGGTCCTTACCCCCATGCCTTCCTTTATTTCGGCATCGCCGAAGTTGTCTTTTGGCACCTCTACAATCAGCTCGTCCCTCTTGTTTCCATAAGCGTCTTCAGCCTTTATCGCCACTTTTTTGGTTTCGTTGAGTTTCATGCCGACTACGCCCTCATCAAATCCCTTTATCAATTCCCCCGAGCCAACTGTGAATTTTAACGGGGCTCCGCCAACGTTCGAGTCAAAAACGGTACCGTCGTCCAGTGTTCCCGTATAAAAGACCTCTATCGCGTCGTCTTTTTCTACTACTTGTTCGTTTGCACTGCTCATCAAATCACACGCATATTGAATCCCAAGTGTGTTTAATCCTTTCTCTTTATGTGATTTAGAATACTCTAAGCTTTTCCACTAACGGAAAATATATAGGAACAATATCAAAGTTTATAAGCAATGACGAAAAATAACATATGCGTGTTTATTCGCACGGATAAATAACGACAATTACCTGCACGATTGTATGATAGAGATTAAAAAGCTGGAAAAGCGCTATGGAGATGGGAACTACGCGCTTAAGGGCATAAGCGCTACATTCTCAAAAAGGCTAACCGCAGTGATAGGCAGGAACGGGGCCGGAAAAACAACGATGATGCGCATACTTTCCACGCAACTGCTTCAAAGTTCAGGGGTCGTGACGATAAACGGCCTGGACAACATCAGGGATGCAAAGGAGATAAGGAAGAATATCGTGAGCATACCGCAAGAGGCAAGCCCGATAGGCTATCTTACCCCGATGGAGCACCTAAAGATGTACCTCTGCGCCAGGGGCATGTCGCTTAACGATTCAACCATCGAAGCTGGCAAAGCCCTGAAAGCGCTAGAGCTCTGGCATGCCAGGGATACGCCCACCGACATGCTGAGCGGAGGCATGAAGCGCAAGGTGTTCGTGGCCATGGCGCTGGCGGCGAATGCCGATACTATATTCCTGGATGAACCGACCACAGGCTTGGACCCGCTTTCCAGGATAGAGGTATGGTCGGCAATAAAGATGCTTAGGGGCAACATAATACTTACAACGCATTACATGGAAGAGGCGACAGAGCTTGCAGACGAAGTTGTCATGGTGGATTCCGGCAAGGTGTTGGCCACAGGGACTGTGAGCTCCCTGCTCAGCAAGTTCAAGGGCATGGCAAGGGCAGAAACAAGCAACGCCAACGCTAAAGCCACACATACGATAGGGAATACAAAAATAGAATACATAAAGCTGAAAGATACCGAAAGGTACGCCAAGAACGGCTACATAATAAAGCCCATAACCCTTGACGACCTGTTCGTAATGAGGGGTGTCAACATTGAATCTTAGGTTTATAGGCACGTTCACATGGTACTATGGGATAAGGTCGATAAAGCGCGGCCCCTCGTACATAATATCATCGATACTGTACCCACTAGTGTTCCTTTTCCTGATAACGATATTCTCAGCAGGCAGGTACATAGACTACGCCGTTGTCGGTGGCTTTATTTCGATAATAGCAATGAATGCAATATACAGTGGGAGCGACATGGCCTTCCAGAGACTGCAGCTTAAAACCCAGGACCTCTTTGTAGCAACTGGCATAGGGCCCGCAGACTATATGCTTGCCATGGGGCTGAGCTATCTCGCTTCATCGCTCCCTGGCCTCGCCGTGTATGCGGCTATAGGCCTGTACTTGGGCATTTTCGGAGTGGCGAGCACGTTGATGTTCGTTGTGCTCTTGCTGGCAGTGCTGCTTGGTACTATGGCAATATCGTTCACCATATTCGGATTCGTGAAGCACGTCAGGAACATATGGGGCATAGCTGGGATCGTAAGCATACTGCTTACTGTGCTGCCGCCTACGTTCTATCCCTATAACATACTCCCAAAGGCTCTGCTCTACGTGTTCATGATATCGCCCATAACCGAAGTGGCGATGCTGTCGCAGGGGGCATTCGGCCTGGCGCCAAAGGCTTACTACGCCATCCCTGTGCTGGTTCTTGAAATCATAATCTATTCTGCAATAGGAGTAAAGCTGATGCGCTGGAGGGAAAAATAAGCATTATGTGCATCATGGCTTTTTCTTTATTCCCTTCTTCATCTCAGGTATTGTGTGCCTGTTCCAGAATATCTTGTAAAGCTTCAGCTTGTCCGGTATGTCCCTTATTCCAGGTATGAACGGGAAGAATATCAGCACAGCAAAAGCGGCAAGAGCCACGAGGCCATTTTCCAAATCGCCCCACCACGGTATGCCGTCAGTAACAATCTCCATCCAGTTGTACGGTGCGGTCCAATAGCTTCCTATCTGCCACCACAGGTTTCCCGCCTTCAGCATGCCCCACTGGGAAGTTCTAAGGTCGTACTGCGTTGCGTAAGTATCCAAAGCTCCGGAATCCGTGATGAACCTTATCTCATACGTTTCGTTGAGCGGATTCTGCACCTCGCCCTTGAGCTGGTCCCCGTATAAGCCTGTCTGAGCCATGCGTGTAAGCTGCGAGAACATAGCTATGGCCGGGTTCGAAGAGTTAATCCCTTTTGATATAGAGCCGTTCGAGTCGAAATATCTTGCGGCAAAACCAAGCGAAGCGTTTTGGGCGCTCGGGCTTTCGTTTAGGAGCTCTGCCTCGTAATTCCTTGAACCTGTGATGCCTACGTAACTGCTATAAGGCACGCTTACATAGACATTCCTGGTGCTGAAAGTATAAGGGTCTATGGTGTCAAAATAGGTGGCTGTCGCAGAGGTGAAGTTGAACTCCTGCATCAGCGTCAATGCCATTATGTCTGGTGTGGTGTTTGCTATGTGCTGTATCGATATCGGGGCTATGTAAGGAGACCGCAATATAACTGCAAAAAGAAGCACCACGACAAGCACATACGCCATGCGTTTGTACATGGTTTTGTGGTTGGCCGGAACCATGCTGTAAGGTATGTCATTTCTGTAAGGCTTGCTTAGCCCCTTTTGCTTGACCAGCATGTAGTGTGCGAACATAAGGATTACAAGAAGCAATGGCACTATCGCGATGTGCCATCCGAGTACCGCAGCCATGTTCAGCGGGTTAACCCAATAACCAAGCCCCATGCCGTTCCAGAGGTCTGCCCCCGCTTTGGCGTTCCATTGCGCCACGAAGCCGCCCTGCACGCCTATGCCGAAGGCGTATTCAAGCATCACGAGGAAAAGCATCGCGGCCCCAAGGACCCAGACAAGCTTCTTCTTTTTGAATGAGGATGTGGCGAATTGCACTAAGAGGTGCACGAATATCAGCGTCACGAAGGCTTCCGCAGCCCAAAGGTGCACGCTCCTGAAGAACGTACCAACCAATGTGAGATTCCACCAATACGGGCCGAATACAAGCATGACAATCCCAGTCACCGCCAGTATGCCGAAAAGCTCAAGTAGGTAAACTCCAATTGTGAAGAAGAAGTTGTTGCCGTATGATGGCACCTCGTTTATGTAAAATGATTGCATAAGCTGTTTTATGCTTGAAAGCCCCAGCCTGTCGCTCTGGGGTTCGGTAACATCAGACTTACCGGGGTTGCTGGAATCTGCTATGGCATTCTGCGGATTTTTGGGCATTGACAAAACACATAAACCAATACATGGTTAAACCTTTATAACTTTTGCACTTACCCTATGTAAAGTTACATTTTGAAGTTTCTGTTTTTTTATTCTACGTGTTTTATACTTTTATCCAAAAACTTTTCTCCGATAAAACTTTCCCGCAATACCATTGTATTTGTAATTTTTTACGCATCAGGTTTGCATATCGCGCAATGCAAATGTTTTTAAATATTAGTTTTATTTAATTAAAATAACGATTAGTGGGGCTATGAACACAAAAAAGATTGTGGCAGCGATACTGATACTAATTCCTGTTGTCGCATATTTGGCTCTTCCGTTGTATAACATACGCAATCCTGAAGCATTCGGCTTGCCTTTCTTCTACTGGTACCAGATAATCTGGCTGCCGATATCGGGAATAATGTTTTACATAGCGGCGGTGTTGATAGACAGGAAGTCGGATAAAGGCGGCGCCAATAAACGAAGAGGCGCAAATGCAAGGAAAAAGAGGGGTGGTTGATATGATAAACAGCGCAACATTCGTAGTTTTCATAACCTTATTTGTAATCTTCATAGCGATAGGCCTGCTTGGAAAACGCTTTAGGAAGGGCGACTTGTCAAAACTGGAAGAATGGTCCTTAGGCGGCAGGAACATGGGGACGATTCTCGTTTGGTTCCTGGTAGGCGCAGACCTGTTTACCGCTTACACGTTCATAGCTGTCCCGTCTGGCATGTTCGCGAAAGGCGCATTGTTCTATTTTGCGGTGCCGTACGTATCGATAACCTTTGCGATCGCGATGCTGACTATGCCTAGGTTGTGGAGATATTCCAAGAAACGCGGCTACATAACCGCTGCTGATTTCATAAAGGACAAATTCAACAGCCGCAGTCTTGCCATAATAATTGCAATAACTGGCATAGTGGCCGAATTGCCGTATATAGCCCTGCAAGTGGTAGGAATACAGGCAGTACTCACGTCAATGCTTTTGGGGGTCGCCAATGTTACATTAATAAGCGAGATAGCCATAGTATTGGCTTTCGCAGCGTTAGCGGCGTTTACATTCATAGCTGGGCTTAGGGGAGTCACGCTAACCGCCATATTCAAGGACGCTCTGATATTCATAACAGTCATAACAATAATACTGGCGGTCACGCTGAGCATAGGCGGCTTTGGAAATGCTTTCAATCACGTACCAACGTTTGTCACGCTGCCGAAACAATTCTCTACAGCTTACATAAGCTTGTTCCTCATGAGCGCGTTTGCACTGTACCTGTATCCGCATGCGATAAACGGCAGCCTTAGCGCAAAGGACGACAAGAAGCTCAGGAGAAGCCAGGCGCTACTGCCTATATACGCACTAGGATTGGCTTTCATAGTGCTTTTCGGTGTTCTGGTATATGCAGTGCCGCACGCCATGTCGTTGCTCTCGTCGTTTCCGGCATCGTCACGTGGCGTTCTTGTTGTGCCTACGCTGATAGCATCCACAATGCCAGGCTGGTTCGTAGGGTTTGCATTTCTGGGGATATTCATAGGCGGCTTGGTTCCCGCAGCGCTTATGGCCATAGCGGTCGCCAACCTATTAACTAGGAACATAATCAAGGAATTCAAGCCTAAGCTCGGCGCAAAGCTTGAAACGACCACAACCAAATGGTTTGCGGTGCTGTTTGAATTCATAGCGCTGGGTTTTGTTTTCGTAGTGCCAGCTACATACGCAATACAGCTGCAACTGCTTGGTGGGATAATAATACTTCAGACGCTCCCCGCAGTGTTCATAGCGCTTTTCACAAACAAGTTGAACAAATACGCGCTCGGAGTTGGCTGGCTGGTAGGCATAGTGTCAGGCATATATCTTGTAGAACTAGTCAACAAGTTCGGATTGCTTAGCAGCTCTTTAATGTCAAGCCCGCTGGGACTGATATTTATAGGCGCCACTGCATTGCTGCTAAACCTGATAATAGTGCTGGTGTGGAGTGCGATATCGCCAGGCAAAGCATCCAAGGCTTTCATTACTGCAACTAAGGGGATATAAGGTTCCCTTTCTTTTTCTTTTATTCGTGCCATGGCTAGCGGCTATGTTCAGAGGTCTTCCACATTGCCGGTTTCTTTTATGAACTTCCCGCTTTCGAGCTCTTCGTACGCTTTAACCAGCTCCTGCTTGTAGTTCATGACTATGGGTCCGTACCATGCTATCGGCTCGTTGAGGGGTTTGCCGGATATCAGCATGAACCTCGCTTTCTCTGCTCCGGTACTCACCGTAGCAGAATCTCCGCCGCGTTTATATATGGCTGCAGAGCCCTCGCTTATGCTTGTATCCTTATCAACAATGAGCCTGCCATCTAATACATATGCTATCGCAGTGTGGCCTTCTGCAATCTCTTGTGAAAATGTCGAATTTTTCCCCATCTCAACAACAAAATAGCTTATTGGTATGGTAAGGTCGCTTATAGGGCCAACAGCATCGGCTCGTCTTCCCGCTATGACCTTTATCCTGTTGTTGTAGCTATCCTTCACCAGGGGCATGTTTTTGTCCTTTAGGTTCCTATATTTTGGCTTTGACATCTTGTACTCCCTAGGAAGGTTTACCCAGAGCTGGAGTCCGCTGTTGCCCTCTTTCTCTACCTGCGGCATCTCCTCGTGGAATATTCCGCTCCCTGCTGTCATCCATTGCAGCTCTCCGCTTTCGATGGTTCCTGAAACGCCTGTGCTGTCACGATGCTTGACTTTACCCTCAAGCACGTATGTTACGGTCTCTATGCCCCTATGCGGATGCCATGGAAAACCTTTTTCATAATCTTTCGGATCTTTCGAACCGAAATTGTCAAGAAGCAAAAACGGGTCGGTATATCTTGCAATGTTCTGTCCGCCGAATATCCTGCGCAGTCTTACACCTGCTCCGTCGTACGAATATTGTCCTTCAATACTCATTCCGAGTTCTTTTCTCATAAAAGGGGATGCAATTTTCATAATATTTATTCCTTTCAGCAAAACTTGTTTACCTCAATATAAAAACGCAGGCAGCCTGCCCGAAAGGGCACCATCCAAAGAAGCTATAAACCCTATTACACTATACTATCTAATATCTAACAACGGATTGTGATCGAATGCCTAACTCGAACGAGCCCAACATGAACTGCATGCCGAAATACGTTTCGCATGTTCTAGGGAAAAAATGGGTATTGCCAATATTGGAGGAGCTTTCATTCGAGCGCAAAGGCGTGAGATTCAACATGCTCATGGAAAAGCTCAAGTTCATAACGCCGCGTGACTTGTCTATGCTCCTCACACAATTGGTCTCGATAAAGCTTGTAAGCAAAGCGAATGTAAAAGCAGGCAAAAAACCCACATACAAAATAACCGAGTCGGGGGACGAGTTCTACGGCATCCTAAAACAGATAAAAGAACTTAGTGCCAAGATTAAAACGCCTAAGGGCGTTAAGGTGGACTGCTACAGGACCAGGTGCGTGGAATGCAAGTACTACGCTTTGGATTATGCAGAGCAAACAAAATCCTAATGGGCCTGCAAATGCCTCAAGTGCACAGAATTGCAGGCTTGTCCTGCTTTGACTTGTGCCGATGCTGTTAAACTAATATATTTTTCCATCAAAACACATAAACGCAAATATCCGGCATATTGCCTGGCATACAAGTGGTAATTTGGGCTTTGGATTGATATTTATCGTAATAATAATAGCAGTGGATTTCCTAATATCGATATGGGATGCCTATGCCGGAGGCTACAGCCTTGGCATGATGAAGAAGAACGGTGACCAATCGAAATTCAGAAAGGTATCCGCTTATGCAGCCGTTGGGCTTGGCTTGGTGGGTGCGACGTATGTCATAGCCATAGTGCTTGGCGTGATGGCATACTATCTTGCTTACATACCGTTGTCCACACTTAAATTTATACTAAGCTTTGATTTCATATTCTTGGGAATATTGATAATAGGCTTCGGATTCATAATAACCGTTCAGTCGATAATAATAGCGGCTAAGAGGCGCAACATATGGAGCATACTCATAGCACTATACAACTCTTTCGCGGTTGCTTTCGATATATACATTTACGTAATCTCGTTCAGGGAATCCGTAAGCGTGATAAAGGGAACTGGGAGGAGGAGCCAGGGTAACGGGCTTATAATAATATTAATAGCCGCATTATTGGCCGCGCTGATAGTCCATTCTGCTTATAAACACGGCTACAAAAAAGCCCTTGGAACTGAGCCCCAAAAGCGACAGAGCGGCATGCGCGGCACTGGCATGGTCGAAGGGAGAGGATAGCAGATATCCGTTTTACTGAGAGGAACTTATTTCGGGATAATACCAAGGCAATCTTCAAACGCAATCCATAAATATATCCCGAATTGATTCCTATCAAGAGTGAGAAGTGCATGCACCTTACCGATTTAAACTACGAAAAGACAATCTCAAGATACAAGTCGGAATTTGCGGCTCTGGTCGACAATATCTGGGAAGAGCTCGAAACAGATCCGTTCTATGCAGATGAGAAAAAACGCGTCCTTTCTTGGGGTAAGGCTTTCGGTACTGAGGAGAAAGCAGATATAATATCATTCAGCGACAAAGCCATACAACATCCAGAATTTGCGATGTACCGTGACCTTGTCAAAACAGGTAGCTTCTGGCACGTGCTTGACAGGGAAACCGAACTGGAAACGCTTTTAGGCGAAGAAAAAATGCTAGAAATAGAGAAGCTTGTAATAGAAACTGCGAGTAGGTCGGAACAATTTATAAAATTGGGTTATGCAGCTCCTGGATACAAACATCCATATTTTACGCTTTTCCACATGTACGAAGAGGGAAAACTCGAACGTGCGATGGACAGCCAAATGCTGAAAAAGATCACGACAAACGCATTCTGGGAGATGGCTTACTATGAACAACCGCTGTCGCAAAACTATCGCACATTGCTCATATCATTTTCAAAATACTTTGACGACTATCTTGATTTGACAAGCATAAAGGACGGTAGTGCCTACAAAGGTCCGTTGCACATCGAGGACTGGGTCACGCAGCACTACATCAACGCGTTCAAGCGTGCCGAACCTGTGCTGTCACATGAAGATGCCTCCAAGCTTGTCGCGCCAATAATACACCATATGCTGGAGAAGGACGCAATGTGTGAGGCGGCTCCATGGCTTTATTACAATACTCAGGATGAATATTTAGATGAATATAACTCTGTCGTTGAAGTGGACAGCATAGAAGCAGTAAAGAGGCTTTATGGAGCATACAGAACCTCTCCTCATGTTCAAGAAGCGTTAAAGAACGTCACAGCAAAATTATTGAAACTTTCCACGGATTCAGACGTAGAGGTGCCAATATCTAAAAATATTCCAAGAATAATCCGTGAGCTCATAGATTGGCGCACCCGCGACGAAATGCTTGGGTTCGTATCAGAAAACCTTCCCAGCATAAACAACAGCTCCGACGCAGAACTTTTATTCAGGGCGCATAAGTTTCCGCTTTCTTTAATCCCCAAAGATAAAAAAGATGAGATAATGGGCATGCTCCGCAATGGCAAGTCCAAGAAAATCGAAAAACGAAGCTTACGCGATAGCTGAAAAACGGAACGAATAATTCTCCCCAATGCAAAAATTTATCTTGGTAAAACTAATTTTTACATCAGCTTAAAAAGCGATTTGCGATAAAATAGTACTGTGGTTTTATGAAAGTAGCAATACCGTGCAATAAAGATAAGGTTCTTGTCCCGCTGGACCAAGCGGAAGTGATCGTGCTCTACAACGATGAAGACAAAAGCATCTCCGAGAGCGAGAACGCCGGTTACGGCAGCAAAGAGGCTACAATGTCAATGATATTGAACGAAGCGCCTGATGTGATAGCAGTAAAAGAGGGCATTATGTGCCCAGGTTCATACATGATGTCTCAGGGCAGCATAAAGTACGCTTTGGTGAAGAGTGATTCCGCCAACGATATAATAGCCAACAAAGAATACGAAGGCGCAAAGGAAGAGCTTGCAGAAGAGATATTCGCCGAAAACGACTGAATGTGCACACCAATCGGATTAGTTTGTAAGGTAATGCATGTAACCCATGCATTACGCTAATACTGCCACATTCCTTATTCTTCCCTATGCCAAGATAAACTTTGTCTTTGTGGCTGTATTTATATTTCTCCAGCATGGCGCGCAGGAAATAGCTAGGAACGTATTTTGATACTACTATTCCCAGTCTGCAGCACCTATCAAGTCCTTTGAATAGCTCATTCCTATCTTCTTATGCTGTTGTTCGTCTTTTGTCTAATTCATTATCAGCTTTAAATAACAACGCCATCAATATGAAACGTGAAAATGTATTTATAATAGGGGTGTTCTTCTGTTGCAGAAAAAGGCAAACAACAATACAAAGGAAAACGAGCAAGCTCTTCAAGCTTCTAAAGAACGGGATACAGGCAGCAACCATGCCGTAGATATCCTTTCAAAGGACCAGAAGGCCAACGAAACCATAAAGAAATGGGGCAAATACCTAAGCGAAAACGATTCGCTCCGCTACTATTTCACTGGGAAGTACGTAACGGATGACAGGATATGTAAGAACGGTAATTGCAGGGATGAATTCGTACTGCCTGACTCTAGGTTCGATGTCCCTGAAGAACTAGACAAATTAATCATCAATGAAGGAATGCACAACGACCAAAGGATTTTTAATACTGATGTCACTGAGGGGCATGGCGGCATTGAACCAAGCTTTTTTGACATAAGTTTAACCGAGGACGGCAAGAAACTTCTACGCGAATACAAAAGTCATGAGGCATCGGAGAACATGCTCCGTTGAACTTTGCCACTTTACAATATCTACGTGATTACATGGAATACCAGATTAACGGGGTGGTTGCTGAAGCGTATCCGACAATACCCATAGTGTTTGTTTCAAGCGTGAGGGACAACAGATTGCCCATCCATAACTCCATGGGACTTTCGATAACTGACAAGCAGAACGAGACAAGGGTGGAGACAAAACTGGCAGTAACAGATACAGGGCAAATAGACTCATTTATTCTGAACGGTAAGGAACTGCAAAAAGAAAGAATCGAGTCGATGGCAGAAGTTTTAAGGTTTTTCATCAAGGAATCGGGAAAAAATTACGGCGTAAAGGCAGAGTCCAATAACTACAAAGTCTATTCCGGCAGCAGCGACGCAGGGGCTGCGGCATTCGTGGTGGGTTTAGACAAAATCTTCGATACGCATCTGCCAAAAGAGAGAATCGCACTGCTGGCGAATTCAATATCCGAATCTGCAGTAAGGGCAGTATACGGAGGACTTAACGCGCTTGTCGTGGAAGGACCTGGAGCTCCATACGGCAAGCAACTGGCTTCAGAGGAAGATCTAAAAAACATAAGGATATTTGCCATGGGATTCGACTACGACTCGCGGATCTCTGCAGCTGAGATATTTCAGCTTACAAGGAGCAACCCTTTTTATGAGTACAGGCTGAAGATGCTCCCGCAATGGGAAGCAAAAATAAAGCTGGGTTTGCTACGCAGGGACTGGAATATGGTTTTTTCAAACGCGGAAGAGAACTGCGCCAATGCACATTACCTCATAGAGAGCTCGGGAAAAAGGACGAGAAAGAAGGAAATGATGGATGCGATTATAGATGTGGAAGAAATAAGGGATACAGGTCTGCAGGTCTACTGGACGGCTGGCGGCGGCAACGTTATAAACGCGTTTTCATGGGAACCGTATGCAGACAAGGTCCTTGAAGAGCTTGAGAAAAGGGACCAAAAGCCTATAGAGTATAAAGTAGCGCCTCCGGCAAGGATAAAATCAATTGCATAATCGGGTGCTTTTATGGAAAAAGAGTACAAAATTGTATTTATAAGCGGCGTACCTGGCGTCGGAAAAACGAGTATTGCCGGAGCTGTGGCAAAAAAGTTAGGCATAAACATAATGCTCTCAGGGGACTATCTCAGAGAATTTGTCAGGCCCATAGTTTCATGCAATGGAACCGAAAAAATACTTTCAGTAAGCGTCTACGAGGCATGGAAAGAGTTTGGCAATAAAGATAAAGACACGATAATAAAGGGGTACTTAAGCCAATGCGATTACCTATACGCTGGCATGGAAGCCGTCCTGAAAAGAGCAATAAAAAACGGGGAAAGCCTTATACTGGAATCGCTATACCTGAACCAGAGCCTTGCCGATATCATAAAAAGCAACGAAATATGTGCCGCTTACTTATACATAAACGACTTGCAGACGCATGCCAAAAGGCTAAACGAAAGGCAGTTCTATACGCACTTAAAGTCTCCAGGGGAAAGGCTTTCCGCCCAGTTGGACGTATACAAGGTCATAATGGATTATTCCGTCAAGCTTGCAAGGAATAACGGTCTGAGCGTCTTCGACAATGCGGATTTCAAAAAGACCGAAAAAGCAGTGGTGGATTTTGTGGGTAACTTCTATGGGACTGAACAAGAATGACGTGAAAAAGCTTGCGGCAATAGGCAGGCGCATCCATTCAAGGCTCAAGAGCTACGGGCTTTACACCAAGAGTAGTGCACCTGAAACCATGCTCGAGGAAAACAAAATCTCATACGGGGAAGGTTATCCAATAATAGGCATAGAGAAATTTTTGGGCTATTATGATGCGAACTATAATATAGCGTATAGCCCGTCAATATCCATAACTACTGATTTCAGCAAGTGCAAAGCTTTCTGTGCTTATTCAAAAACCGGCAGGGACGAAGTGCTGTTGGATGGGGTTTCCAGCGAAAAATACTCGAAAAGGATGGAAAAGGCACTCAGTATTTTTAAAAAGGAAAACGGCATAAAGGGCTCTTTCAGGTTCTAC